>CAYYVH010000494.1:0-2641 GCA_964475075.1 uncultured Anaerolineales bacterium
TCCTGCTGGGCGATCGCGGCTTCGGACACCGCAAGCTCATGAAGTGGTGCGGCAAGGCTGGCTGGCACTTCGTGCTCCGTCTCAAGGCCGGCAGCATCGTCATTCTGCCCGACGGGAGCCGTCGTCGGTTGGACAGCTGGTGCCCAGAGCGGCAAGCTCTGCTTCACCTGGCTGACGTTCGGCTGCTGGCGGCGGGCGGAAAGCCCATCGGGGTCGGCCTCCGTTATGATCCACATCCGCCGCCCTGTTGGCAGGTTGTAGGCGCTCAGAAGACGGGCTCCCGTCTCCAGTGCCTGCTCGTTGGCCTGCTTGTCTTCATCATCCAGCTCTCCCCAGTCCCCACACACATGGCGGTTGAGGTAGTCGGCGGGGTTGACGCCCGCCCGCCCGCAAAAGTGGAGGGCGCCTGGCGTCGCCACGATCTGGCCCAACGAAAACAGGGGCGTGGTGTCCGTTTTGTCTCTCTGGCTCATGCTCATTCTCGGTCCTCTCGTCTCAGTCTCGTCCTACGGAAGAAAGTCCAGGTTCTACGATACCCCCCCCAGGCCCCGCTCGCGCAGGGAGGTGTAGCCCGGGTCACCGATGATCAGGTGGTCCAGCACCTCGATGTCCAGCAGCCTCCCCGCCTCGACGAGTTGCCGGGTGACGTTTATGTCCTCTGCCGAGGGCCCGGGATCCCCGGAGGGGTGGCAGTGAGTGACAATGATGGCCGGCGCGTTGTGCCGCACGGCCTCCTTGAAGACCTCGGCCACGCGGACGTTGATACCCCTCACCGGCCCGCGGTAGACCATCACTTGGTGGGTCACCTGGTTCTTGATCGTCATCAAGAGAACCCAAAGCTCCTCTTGATCGAAGTCCGCAAACGGGCAGAAGACCCGCCGCTTCAGGTAGTTGGCCACGTCGGTCGGCGAGGTGACCCTGATCTCCTCCTCCACCCGGTGGACAAACCTCCCCGCAGGCAACCGGGGCGTCTGGCTCGGGGGTGGCAAGGGGTGGCCCGTGGGCCCCCTCCCCTGCTCGCTCACTCACGACTCCTTTCGCTCGCTCTCAGAGAAGACAAAACCGCCGGCATCGGCCGACGGCAGAAGGTGGTTGCTGCTGGAGTCACTCTATCAGATGGCGGTGGGTTATGTAAAGACATTGGGGGCAGGCCCAGTGCCCCGAGCTGGTCCTCTTGGCCCTCGCGGTACTTCTTGCGCAGCTCGCCCTTCTGGCCGAAGAAGACGGCCCGGGCGACAGCGTGGCGCCCTTCGCCCCGGTTGAGCTGGGTCAGGATACGGCGTCGATAGGACTCGTCGTCGATGTAGGCCAACAGGTAGAGCGTCTTGGCGATTCTACCCATCTCGCCGATGGCCTTGGCGAGTGTGGAGACACGGCCACCACGTTGCAGCGTGCGCATCAGATCGCTAGCCCGCACGGTGCCGAGTCTGAGTGACCCGGCGATGCGCAACAGATCATCCCAGTGATCGGCGATCAGGTGCGGCTTGATCGGCTGCCGGGCGATGGCGCCCAGCGCACCGTAGTCGGCAGGCGAGTCCATGTACCAGAACCGCAGATGCCCCAGGTCGGCCAACCGCGGGCTGAACTGGTAGCCCAGCAACCAGAACAAGCCGAAGACGACGTCGCTGTAGCCGGCCGTGTCGGACATCAGCTCGGTCGGTTGCAGGCTGGTCTGGTGTTCGAGCAGACCGTCCAGGATGAAGAGTGAGTCGCGCAGGGTGCCGGGGACGACGATGGCGTGGAAGGGCGTCATCCTGCGCCACGATCTCGTACTCCCTGGCCATGGCGACCAGTGTCGCGATCCGGCGCTTTTCCGGCATGCGGGCAATGGCTTGCGCCCTCGCAGCTGCCGCATAGCGCGCCAGCATCCGGATCCGGCGCGGGGGAATCCGGCTAAGATCCAAATCGCCAATCCTTAGCGAACGGATATCCATCAGCCGCCCCAGCGCCCGAACGAGTTCCGGACTGCTCACCCGCCGCGGTGATCGCCGGAGCTGATCCAGCTTGCTCAGGCCAGTGTCGTCCGACTGCAGCAGGACCAGCAACTGGACCTTCTGCTCCGGGCTCACCGCGGTTGCCAATAGGCGCCAGCGGTGGTAACCAAAGGCATCTCGGATCTCTCTCGCGTGGCGTTGCTGCGTGTCGGCGTTGTTGTACAATTGTAGGCAGGCCACGGGATCGACGACGTCGATCTGGCTGCCAACGTACCGGACGACGACCTGTGGAACCTCGGTCAGGTCCGTGATGAAGGTGCCCAGGAAGCGCACCATCCCTAGTTGCAAAGCGAAGCCGAGGCAGTCGTGGGGGCTCCGAAAGTCGGTCATCCGCTGCCGGTCGGCGTCATCCAGGTGGAAGCAGTGGGCGAGCTGCGCCGGGGATGGCTCTTCGGCGAAGTGCCCGTACGCGGCACGTTGAGCGTCGGTCAGAAACTGGCCAGGCACGGCGGCATCCTCCTTGGGTGGGGTTCGTGTCAGCTTGGCCCGATTCTGTGTGGCGTAATGAGGCTGTCAAGAGGGGGTGGTCGGCATGTCGGCTTCAGGCGGGGGTCCGTCTCTCAGGTCTTCGTCCGAAAACTACCGGGACCCCAACATCGACGTCGTAGCGCGCCATCTCCTGGCCAACCAGGTCCCGCTCGATCGCC
>CAYYVH010000495.1:0-2629 GCA_964475075.1 uncultured Anaerolineales bacterium
CGGCCTGCATCCGCTCGATCGGCGCCGCGTCCGGAAGCGGGTCGGGACAGGGTGGATTGCAGGACGTGGGGGTGCCCAGGCAGTCCTGTTCCGGCGGGATGCAACTGCGGCCCGCCAACCATTCGCCGAAATCGTAGTCCGACGCACAGCGGAAGGTGATGAACCCGTCGATCACGTTCCCAAATGCATCGAAGACCTGCCGCCTGGCCGTCCCTGCGCCGGAGTCCACCAGCCCCGCCACGTTGCCCATGTGGTCCATCATGTAGGTGTAGTTGCACAGCGGGTTGGGCGGATCGGTGGCCGTGAACTGGTGAGTCTGCCCATCGTACGTCCCGTCGCGAACGCTCACCCCCCGCCGGGCGATCAGGCCCACGGCGCCCCAGGTATAGACCGAGACGTTCCGCTCGTCGAGCGCGCATTGTTCGCCATGGGAAGCCAAGTAAAACCTCCAGTAGTTCGCTCACTCGCAGTCCTCTGCTGGAACATTGCGCTCGGGTCTTACTGGAATTCCAATTCGTCGTAGGAGCGCACGTGCGAGCCGTTCGACACGCCGACGAAGTGGCCAGAAGAGAATCGCGACAATAGGACTTACTGCGACGAAAACGATGAGCCGAACGAGTGCTTGCTTCGTATCGAGCTCTCCCCTCTGCCAATGCGTCATTACTCCCAAACCGCTGCCAATAGTAAAGGTCACGCACACAAGCAACATGTGTTTGCGAAAACTCATGCTTTGCCCTCCGCATCAAATGTCCTGTGTTTCAAGAGGTTGAAGCAAATAGCGTAGTTCTCCTCTTCGTGCAAGGGATCCGGTACTCTGTTTTGTTCCTCCCTCCGATATGCTGCGTCGGCTGTGAGGTATCCTACTACCACTCCAAGGAGGAAAGCTGCAGCAAAGATGCCTGCTTGCAGTCCGAATGCAGTCCAGAATGCAAGATTCGCCCAGAATATTACCTTCGCCAGCCCCGCTGCTCCCAATGTGCAACCTGCTGCACCAAGGCCTTGGAGTAGATTCTGAATCAATGTAAACCAAGCTGGACGCACCGGTGCGCCGGCCAGTTGATTGCCAGCCCAGTAGCCTAGTCCGAAGAAGATGCCAGCAAGAAGACCGGCTACTATTACTATTATTCGCCCACTGGGATCCGAACAATTCACCGGATCATTCGCACAGTACGTCCACCGATTGTTCTGCCCGGTGAGCAGCGATTCGAAGCCATACGGCAGCAGGTCCGACTGCGTAAACCGCCCGGTCTCCGGTTCGTAGTAGCGGGCCTGCATATAGATCAGGCCGGTCGAGGGGCGGGTGTAGGACGAGAAGATCAGGGGCTCGCCGGCCTGGTAGGTGACGGGATCTTCCTCCCGCTGGTCCTCGGCCACCCGGTCGGTCACGCTCCCCTCGCCGCCCCGCCAGTTGAAGCCGCCGGCCTGCATCCGCTCGATCGGCGCCGCGTCCGGAAGCGGGTCGGGACAGGGTGGATTGCAGGACGTGGGGGTGCCCAGGCAGTCCTGTTCCGGCGGGATGCAACTGCGGCCCGCCAACCATTCGCCGAAATCGTAGTCCGACGCACAGCGGAAGGTGATGAACCCGTCGATCACGTTCCCAAATGCATCGAAGACCTGCCGCCTGGCCGTCCCTGCGCCGGAGTCCACCAGCCCCGCCACGTTGCCCATGTGGTCCATCATGTAGGTGTAGTTGCACAGCGGGTTGGGCGGATCGGTGGCCGTGAACTGGTGAGTCTGCCCATCGTACGTCCCGTCGCGAACACTCACCCCTCGCCGGGCGATCAGACCCACGGTGCCCCAGGTATAGACCGAGACATTCCGCTCTTTTTCCAATCCACCGAGGTAATTGTCGCTCTCCCGCTCGACCAGAAGCCGGCCGTCCACATAGTCGTAAACGCGAACCTTGGCCTTGCAACGGGACATGGCCAGGGGGTAGTCGTCGAAAAGACCCGGCCCCAAGATATTCTCGTGGTCACGCGTACACTGCTGGACGCCGATCCGCTCGCCGAAGAGGTTGTAGGCGTATCCCTCGGCGAACCGGTCATGCTCCAAAACGCCATAGGTGTCATTGGGATCCCAGAGTTTCGTGTCGATGATGGCGGACTCCAACCGCGTCCGCTTGTAAGTGAAGCTCGTCTCGTTCGACTCCAGGGCCTCCCCGTCCCATACGAGTTTCGAACTCATCGCACCCTTCTTGGCCCCGTACCTGTATCGGGCATAGTGGTCCTGCTGATCCCAATTACCACTGGTGTCAAACCGGTACGTCTTGAAGCTGAGCAGCTTGTCCTGACCCAATCCCGCGTTCATGACGGGCAAGTAGGCGTTTCGAGAGATGGGTTGAACAGATGCGCTGGGATCAGGCTCACCCAGGCCCAGAGCGCTGTTCGGCGAGACTCTAGGATTACTATTGTCGACGTTGGGCGCGTAAGCATAGTTGTAGCGGATGACCTCGGTGGGAACATATTCATATTGACCAGGCTGAACCTCGCGCCACTCGCTCTTGCGCATCGCCAGCCGATTGCCACCGGCATCATACCAGTATTCGTGATGATAAGGATTGTCGAGCCCCGTGCGCGTCTCCTCCACCAGGCGTCTGCGACTGGCTGCGCCTGCCCCCTGTTGTGGGTCG
>CAYYVH010000496.1:0-2603 GCA_964475075.1 uncultured Anaerolineales bacterium
GGGCGCGGCCCAAGCGCGACGGGCGGGGGCCCCCCCCGGCCTGGCGCAGCCTGCTGCCGGATCGGGGCCTGCGCCAGGCCGCGATGGATGGCCCTGTCCCGCCTGGGCCACGCAGCCATCCCCGCGCTCCGCCAGGCGGTGGCCAGCGCAGGCGACGACGCGGACTGGCGGCTCACCCTGGTGGAGGCCCTGCGGCGGCTGCGCACCCCCCGCGCCGCCCACGTGCTGAGGGAAATGCTGGACGACCCCGCGCCCAGGGTGCGCCACGCGGCCACCCTGGCCCTGCACGACCGGGGGGTTTCAGTGAACAGTGAGCAGTGAGCGCTGGACCGGAGTGCGATGATCTACCCGACCGACAGCCCAGCTCTAACCGATAGCACGTTTTCGCTGCTGCGCGACTTGATCCACCAGCGCACCGGCGCTTTCTTCGACGACGGCAAGCGGGACACCCTGGCCGACAAGCTGGCGCCGCTGGTGGCCGAGCGCGGTCTGTATTCGTTCATGGACTACTACTACCTGCTCAAGTACGACGAGGACGCCGAGGCCGAGTGGCAGCGGGTTCAGAACGCGCTGGCCGTGAACGAGACCTACTTCTGGCGCGAGTTCGACCAGATCCGGGCCGCCGCCGAGGTGCTGGTACCGCAGATGCAGCGGGGGCAGCCAGGCCAGCCCGTGCGCATCTGGCACGCCGCCTGCTCCAGCGGCGAGGAGCCCTACACCATGGTCATGGCCCTGATGGAGAACGGCTGCTACGTTCACGGCCCCATCGAGATCATCGCTACCGACTTCGACAGCGAGGCCCTGGCCCATGCCCGCGCCGCCGCCTATCGGGAGCGCTCGTTCCGCGCCATACCGCCTGAGATCCAACAGCGGTACTTCAGCCCCACCCTGGACGGACACCACCGCCTAGCGAACAGCGTCCGCGAGCGGGTGCAGTTCGCCCATCTGAACCTGGTGGACGAGGCAGCCATGCGCCGCATGAGGAACTTCGACATCATTCTCTGCCGCAACGTCTTCATCTACTTCTCCGACGACGTCGTCCGCCAGGTCGCGGAATGCCTTCATCGTGCCCTCAACACACCAGGCTACCTGTTCGTCGCCGCCTCGGAGTCGCTGCTGAGACTCACCACATTGTATGAGTTGGTGGAGGTGGGCGGAGCGTTTGCGTATAAGAAAGGAGATCAACCATGACCAATCAACCCATCCGCGTCCTGGTCGTAGACGACTCGGCCTACATCCGCAAGGTCGTGCGGCTGATGCTGGAGCGCGACCCGATGATCACCGTCGTCGGCACGGCCCGCGACGGAGAGGATGCCCTGGAGCAGGTGGAGCGCCTCAACCCCGACGTGGTCACCCTGGACCTGATCATGCCGGGGCTGGACGGGGTGGGCTTTCTGCGCCGGCAGATGGCCCGCCGCCGCCTGCCGGTGGTGGTCGTGTCCATCGCCAGCGAGACGGGCGAGATGGCCATGGCCGCGGTCGAGGCCGGCGCGGTGGACTTCGTGCAAAAGCCCACCGCCCTGGCCAACGAAGAGGTGTACCAGATCGCCGATGATCTGGTGGAGAAGGTGAAGACCGCGGCCACTATTGCGCCGCAGAGACTGCCCGGCCTGGCCGCGCCACCCCCACCGCCCCTGGCTCCCAGGCCGGCCAGGGGGGGGGTGGACATGGTGGTCATTGGCATCTCCACTGGTGGCCCGCAGGCACTGCGCTCTATGGTCCCGCGCCTGCCCGGCGACTTCCCCGTGCCCATCGCCGCCGTGCTGCACATGCCCGTCGGCTACACCGGCCCCTTTGCCGCCAAACTGGATACCCTGAGCGCGCTGGAGGTGCGGGAGGCCGCTGAGGGCGACCAGGTGCAGCCCGGTCGCTTCCTGCTGGCCCCGGCTGGACGCCACCTCACCTTCCGCCGCCAGCCCAACGGCCGGGTTGTTGCCCACCTCGATACCCGGCCGGCGGACAAGCTGCACCGGCCATCGGCCGACGTGCTGTTTAAGTCCGCCGCCGAGGTCTACGGCGGTCGCGTCCTGGGCGTGGTGATGACGGGCATGGGCAACGACGGCACCGAAGGAGCAGCCTGGATCAAAGCCCGGGGCGGCATCATCTTCGCCGAGTCCGAGGAAACCTGCGTCGTCTACGGCATGCCCCGCTCTGTGGTCGAAAGCGGCCTGGCCGACCGCATCGTGACCCTGGACCGCATGGCCGAGGCGATCGTGGAGACAGTGTGAGTACGTGAGGAGGACGCATCGTGGCAAGAGTCCTGGTGGTGGACGATTCGGGTATGACGCGGAGGATGCTACGCAAGATACTGGAGGAGGCGGGACACGAGGTGCTGGAGGCGGCGGATGGCCCGCCCGCCCTGGAGCGCTATTCCCTTGACCGGCCCGACGTGGTCCTGCTTGACCTGACCATGGAAGAGATGTTCGGGCTCGATGTCCTGGAAATACTGCTCCAGATGGACGCTGACGCGCGCGTCATCATTACCAGCGCGGACGTGCAGCGCAAGACGCGCGAGATGGCAGAAGAGGCCGGCGCCGTCGGCTATGTGACCAAGCCGCTGAAAAAGGCACGATCAGCAACGCTGTCTATTACCTCAATATGGT
>CAYYVH010000497.1:0-2599 GCA_964475075.1 uncultured Anaerolineales bacterium
GCAGCGAGTTGAAGGTGTTCCAGAAGAGCACACGCCGCTTCCGGAACTCGGGATCTCCAGCCGCATCCATCAGCGCTGCCAGGGTTTTGCCCGTATACACCTCGTCCAAGTGGATTCCCTCGTGGTCGGCCATGAGGCGCACGGCCTGTTCCCCTTCTCGTGTAGGGTAGGCGTAACCCTGGCCCAGGTAGTTGTGCCACACGGTGACCTGCTGCGGGGCCACACGGCCCGGCGGCAGGTCTGGTGCATATCGGCGCAGCAAGCTCCAGCATCGGTTGCCCAGCAAGGCCACCGTGCGGGCACTGATGGGCAGTTGGTCGCTGACCCGCACACCGATCACCTGCGTCCCCAGCCCCGCCAGCCGGAGGCCGACCTCGAGGCCAGCCATAGTACCGTTAGAACCGACCGCGACGAAGATAGTGTCCGGCCGGGGCAATTCCCCCGCCTCGATCTGATCTGCCAGTTCGAGGGCCGCGCTGACGTAGCCCACGCATCCGCGCGGCGATGACCCGCCTGGCAGGATCACGTAGGACGGGTGCCCGAGGCGGGCTACAGTCGTGAGCCAGCGGCGCGCGGCCGCCCAGACGGCCTGGAGGGTTCCCCCGGCGTAGACTAGCTCCGCTCCCTGGCTATGGCACAGGAGCAGGTTGCGAACTACGTCCTCGCTGAGGGGCTCGGGGACCAGGATCAGCACCGGGTGCAGGCCCAACTTCCGCCCGTAGATCGCTGTGGCCAGAGCGTGGTTGCTGCCCAGGCCGCCGAAGGTGATGACTGTTTCCGCCTCTCGGGCCAGGGCATCGCCCAGCAGGAACTCCAGCTTGCGGGGCTTGTTGCCACCGTACCGTAGCCCACACTCGTCGTCCCGCTTGATCCACAGCTCAGCCATTCCCAGTCTGTGGTCCAGGCGCGTCAGGCGATGCACGCGGGTCGGTCCACGCGTCAGGCCGACCCAGGGGAGGTGTGCCCGAAGTTCTGGAAATCGCTGGAAGAGGGTGGGTTCAGTTTCTGGAGCAGTCTCAGCAGATTCGCTGTGCTTGGTCATCATGGACTTACACCTTTGAGGGAACGGGTCCAGTATAGCACGGCGCACACCGATTTGCAAATCTGCTTTCTGATGCACGAGGCCGGGCGTAAACGCGGTCGGGTGGAGTGACTGTACCACGGTGAGCGGCGGTCGGTAGACGTGGATTGGAACACGGAGGGCCAATGAAAGCATTCACATGAGGGCGGTTGACACCTTGGTGTCAAATGTGGTATCATAATCTCGGAGATGCAACGATGGGCAAGAAGAGAATAGGTGAAATGGGTGGGCGACCATGATCTACAATAGCTATGCCTGAATCCGATCCCCAGACACGGCTGCACCTCGATTCCAAAGGAGCCGGGTTGCGTACGGTGGTGGTGCAGACGGCAATGGGGCACGTTGGGCCAGGATGAGGTTGAACGGAGGTGAATCTATGGGGCGAAAGGAGGCCAGACGGCTGTTCTTCTGCACAACCCTCGTGATTGCGGTTCTCCTCGCTGCAGCATCCTGCGGTGGTGATCGGACGACACCGGAGGCGGAGAGGGCTATTGTGACTATCCAGCTCACAAGCTCCGCATTCGCGGATGGGGCGGCTATACCAGCGAAGTACACTTGCGACGGTGACGACATCTCACCGCCCTTGAAGTGGAGCGGTGTCCCAGAGGGTACGAAGAGCCTGGCCCTCGTCTGCGACGATCCAGATGCCCCGATTGGGACTTTTGTTCACTGGGTTCTCTACGGCATTCCCCCGTCGGTGACGGAGCTCTCAGAGGGCGTTCCCCCGGCGGAAGTGATTCCCAATGGCGCTGTGCAGGGCACCAATGACTTCAAGCGGCTTGGCTACGGGGGGCCGTGTCCGCCGCCGGGAGGTGCGCACCGCTACTTCTTCAAGCTCTACGCACTGGACGCGGAGCTCGATCTCAAGCCGGGGGCAATGAAGAAGGACCTCGTCAAGGCTATGGAAGGCCACGTCCTGGCTGAGGGCCAGTTGATGGGGACGTATCAGAGGAAGTAGTTCTATAGCTCGAACAGCCTGTGCCTGGTGAACTGGAGATAGCGTCCGGCCAGGAAGACGAGGGGCTTCTCGGCCAGGATGAAGTTCTCTGACAGAGACGCCAGCACATCGTCCAACCCCTCCACCCCCGCCCTTTCGTGCTCCGCCGCCAGTCGGTAGAACGCGCGGCCGTATGCCTCATAGTCCTCCAGGCTCCGGCAGACCCGGCCCTTCATACGCGGCCGGACCCGCTGGCTCTGGGGATAGCGATACTGGGTCTCAATGTGCTCGGGGAACATGCCGGCCAGGAAGAGGCAGACGTCGGCGATGCGCTTGTAGGTCGCAAAGCGAAACTCCTCATCCAGCGACTGGCAATAGCGCATCAACCCCTCCACGTCCAGGTCGCTGGTGCGATACCTGCGCCAGATTCCCGCCCTGACCCGCACGCGCACCGACACGCTCTCGACGTGGGTGAACGAGGCTAGCATCGCCGCCAGGTAGTCCCGTAGCGCTTCCTGCTCCAGCAATTCGATCACCCGGTCGGTGTCAAAGAGGGGTAGCTTCTGCCGCTGACGCCGCTC
>CAYYVH010000498.1:0-2588 GCA_964475075.1 uncultured Anaerolineales bacterium
GCGGGCGGCTGAGCGGGCGCAGCGTGTGACCACGGCGCTGGCGGGGAAAGAGGTATAGGGGTGTCTGTACGATATGGGCGCCATCGAGGATCGGCGCGAGATCGTGGAGAAGTGGGCCGCCTTCTACCAGAACATGCAGCCCCTGCTGCAGCGCTACCAGGCGGCCTACGAAGCCCAACACCAGGCCCGCCACGACGCCTACGCCGGGGTGAAAGCCGACCTGGAGGCGCTGGGCATCTCCACGGATCGCCTCAGCGACCGTCTGTGCGAGGGACCGGTGGGCTGGTCCCTGGACGGGCTGACGTGCACGACCTGCGGCACCGGGTTGGAGACGCTGTACTACCAGATCCAGTCCGCACCCGAGGAGAAGGCCCGGCTTATCGCTCAGCACACCCCGCCCGATGAGGGAGGGGACGGCGAGCCCGAGTTCGAGTTGCTGAGGTTGTACGACGTGATCAAGACGCGGGACATCCAGGACGAGGTGGGGCTGGATGCGGCGGTGCAGGAGCTGCGCGAGGCGGTGGAGCCAGCGCTGAGGGCTGGCCGTCGGGTGATTTTGGGATAACCAACGAGCTTGGAGAGCAACATGAGTCCAAAAGTGCTTCAGACGGGCGATCTTGTCTTCTGGTTTCACAGCCACGATGCCGTCCACGAGGAACGAGCCAGTGTGCATGTGGGCAAAGGCTCGCAGGACGATTACAACGATGCCAAGATCTGGCTGGAACCGGAAATCGAAGTGGCCCGGCCCGGTCGCACCCTCAGGGGCCACGAGTTGAATCGGGCACTCAGGATCATTCAAGAGAATCACGATTACTTGCTGGAGGAATGGCATGGCTATAAGCGCAGAGCGGGTTGAGGAGCGGTTCAAGGTCAGGCGGTACAAGGTTCAGTATCCCATATCGGCTTACACGTTTCCCCATGAGGCTCGCATCCACCAGGTACGGTTTGACGACGAGTACATGCACGTGGAATTGACCGACGGGCGCGTGCTCTCTATACCGCTGTGGTGGATTCCTACGCTGCACAATGCGACGCCTGAGAACCGGGAGAAGTACGAGATCAACCGAAGCCGGACCATGATCGTCTGGAACCCCGATAAGTGTGCCATCAACGACGAGGTATGCATCGTGGATTATCTGGGGCCGTGCCGGGAGGAGATTGACTGACATGGAAGATGATCTGCGGCCCGAGTACGATTTGAGACAACTTCTGATTCGTTTGTCCGTTTCAGATTCGTTGACAGCAATTCCCAAGTCTCCGGAGGGAACCGACCATGAGCGAAGTGATCGAAGAAGCCTCAGGCCACATCTTTGGCGTCAAGTGTCCCCGCGACGGACACGTCACTTACTTCGACAAGCGGCGCGTCTGCCCCGATAGCGGCACCTTCGTGCGCCGGGTGGTGCGGCGGGGCGGTGTCGAACTGGACGAGATCTACCTCAAATGCGAGCAGTGCGGCCAGGAATTGGTCGTGCCCGTGGATTGTGAGGGCTACAAATGAGCGAGGGACCGCCGATTCTGGAGGGCGCGCCACCGACTGAGGAGCATAAACGCCTGGTGGCCTTGTTCGACGAAATGGAGAAGAAGCAGGTCGAGTTCCTGGACCAGGCCGGCAAGCGCATCATCGAATTGACCACAGCCTTGTTGGGGATCCTCTTCGCAGTGGTGGCCCTGGGCGACAAGTTCCCGCCGCCCTATCTCCAGGGCAACGACGCCGCCAAGGGGCTGACCGTGGCCGCGCTGGGCTTCTACCTGGGGGCCATGCTGGTGAGCGTCCTGGCCGTCCAGCCCCAGGAATACAGGCGCTACGAGCACAACGTCTCCGAGATGAGGCGGGAGCTGAGGAAGATCACGCGCTACAAGTCCCGCTGGCTGAGCGTGGCCGGTGCCCTGTTCGTGCTGGGCTCGCTGACCCTGGCCCTGCTCATCAGCAGCATCGTCTTCACAGCGTGAGGCGACTCAGCTTCTTTCGCTCGCGCTGGACCCTTCGCCAAACTCAGGACAGGCCTTAGTCCAGCGCCCTCCATGGCATGAGATCGTTCGTCGGCACTGCAGACGGCGGACTAAGGTCCGCCGCGAGCAGGAAAGAGAGTTCTGTTTCGCTCGCGCTGGACCCTTCGCCAAACTCAGGACAGGCCTTAGTCCAGCGCCCTCCGTGGCATGAGACCGTTCGTCGGCACTGCAGACGGCGGACTAAGGTCCGCCGCGAGCAGAGAAGTGAGTCCTGTTTCTCTCGCGTGCACACACCAAAAGGACACACCCGAAATGGAAATCACCCTGACCCGACAGGCCGGCACCCAGGTCGCCGTGACGTGCGACGGCCGGCCATCCCATACGTTTGACCTGCGCCGGCTGGTCCCCGACGAGGGGATGCCGGACCGCCCACCCCATCCGCTGGAGGACGCCGTGGCCTACGGCGGTGCCGTCTATCAGGCTCTGTTCCCGCCGGATACACCCGCCGCGCAGGCGCTGGCTGCCGGACCTGAATCCATCGTGCTGGTCACCACCGACGACGCGCTCCAAGCGGTGCCGTGGGAATATGCCTGCGGCCCCGATGGTTTTGTCGTGCTGGATCGCCCCTTCGTGCGCGG
>CAYYVH010000499.1:0-2584 GCA_964475075.1 uncultured Anaerolineales bacterium
CAGTTGTCGCGTTGGACGAGGGCCGGAAAGCTCTATCAACTGCGGCGTGGCCTGTACGCAGTGGCTCCCCCCTTCCAGAAGACGAAACCCCATCCCTTCCTCATTGCCAACCGGATGGTACGCGGCTCCTACGTCAGTTGCCAGTCAGCCCTGGCGCACTATGGCCTCATCCCGGAGTATGTGCCCGTCGTCACCAGCGTCACGACGGCCCGGCCTGCCCACTGGGATACGCCTTTGGGCAAGTATGAGTTTCGCCACATCAAGACCAGCCTATTCCGTGGTTATCGGCTGACCGAAGTGAGCCCAGGGCAGCGAGCGTTCGTCGCTTCGCCGGAGAAAGCTCTGTTAGATCTGGTGTATTTGCAGCCGGGTGGGGACTCGCCGGACTACCTGCAGGAACTGCGCCTGCAACACCTGGACCGTCTGGACCTGGACGAACTACAGCACCAGGCCGATCTCGCGTGTAGTCCCAAACTGCGGCGCGCAGCCGCTGTCGTGGCTGATATGATGCGCGCCGAGGCGCTGGAGTATGAGACACTATGAAAGACTATCTCGCCGAACTTGTCCGTGCCGCTCCCACGCCCGCCCACGGGCGAAACACGGCGCGCGAGTACCTGCAGGCCAGGCTCCTTGGCAGTCTCCAACGCACCGGGGCGATGATCCCGCTGGCCTTCCATGGCGGCACCGCGCTCCGCTTTCTGTATGCCAGCCCCCGCCACTCAGAAGATCTGGACTTTGCCTTGGAACAGGCCCGGTCTCAGTATGACTTTCGTGCCTACCTGCGGGCGATTCGGAGCGAGTTGGCTGCCGAGGGATACGCTGTCGAGCTCAGAGTGAACGACCAAAAGGTCGTCCACAGCGCGTTCGTCCGCTTTAGAGGACTGCTCTACGAGTTGGGACTGTCACCTCATCGGGACCAGGTTCTCGCGGTCAAGATTGAGGTAGACACGAATCCACCAGCGGGTGCGGTGCTGATGACGACGGTTGTCCGCCGGCACGTCACGCTTCAGCTTCAGCACCACGATCGTGCCTCGCTACTGGCCGGCAAGCTGCACGCCATTCTTCAGCGGTCCTATCTCAAAGGGAGAGACATCTACGACCTACTGTGGTATCTCAGTGATCCAAACTGGCCCTCGCCCAACCTGATCCTGCTTAACAACGCCCTGCAACAGACGGGCTGGGCTGGTGCTCCTGTGACCGAACAGAGCTGGCGAGTCGTGGTGCGCGACCGGCTGCAAGACCTGGCGTGGGACCAGGTGGTGGCCGACGTACGTCCGTTTCTGGAGCCGAGTGCTAATCTCGATCTCTTGACCCTTGAGAATGTGATGCGGGTACTTGGGTGAGTCCTGTGACGCCAGAAGCGCGCGATTCCCTGCGCTCGCAAGCCCACACCCTGGCCTACACTACCTCATGCCCCGCAGGCGTTCCTCCACCCAGCCGCTGCTTCCCCTTGCAAGCGTCGAAGACTGACTCCCTTGAAAAGAGGCCACACAGTGGCGCCAGCGAAACGGCAGGTAGGCCGCTTTCTTGGTTTCGTTAACACGATCCAATGTCTGCCACGACCCACCGGCGACCCAGTGTCTCGACGAGAGTGGCGGCCAACCTGCCCTACGTAGATCGGGAAGTTATTCTTTTACGGACCCTTATCTCGACCTCACAATCAGCGGTAAGTACAGCCGTTGAGCCTACTCACCTGATGGTCGGGAGTTGGACTCCCGACCCCCTTCCCTGTGCAGGCCGTCGGAGTAAGCTATTGGTCACCGTAGGGCAGGTTGGCGGCGAGTTAGACATAGAACCGTCTCGTACCGGCTACATGCGTCGCCGTCACCTCCATCGAGGCAAATCACCAAAGCGGCCTACCTGCCGCCCCGCGAAACGGCAGGTAGGCCGCTTTCTTGGTTTCGTTAACACGATCCAATGTCTGCCACGACCCACCGGCGACCCAGTGTCTCGACGAGAGTGGCGGCCAACCTGCCCTACATAGATCGGGAAGTTATTCTTTTACGGGCCCTTATCTCGACCTCACAATCAGCGGTAAGTACAGCCGTTGAGCCGGCGTGGTGACCGTCGGTGTGGCGGTGGCCGTGGGTGTGGCCGTGGGCGTTGGACTGGGTGTGGCCGTCGGTGAGGGTGTGGCCGTCGGTGTGGCTGTAGGCGTTGGACTGGGTGTGGCCGTCAGTGTAGGTGTGGCCGTGGGTGTGACTGTAGGCGTCGGCCTGGGCGTGGTCGTCGGTGTGGGTGTGGCCGTGGGGATGACGGCTATGTCCACAGGGATTATC
The DNA here is from genome assembly GCA_964475075.1 of uncultured Anaerolineales bacterium. Classification (GTDB taxonomy): domain Bacteria; phylum Chloroflexota; class Anaerolineae; order Epilineales; family Epilineaceae; genus CAYYVH01. The sequence continues at coordinate 2,280 of CAYYVH010000499.1, forward strand.
GCGCGCGTGACATTGTGCCATACGTCCGACGCACGCAACATGGCGAAGGGCTGCGGCGGTGAGCCCGACCAGGACGCCATGTCGAAGGACCAGCTTCCATTCTCCAGGACGGCCGGCTGGTAGTGCGCACCGCCATCCAGGCTCACCTCAACCGACGCCACGCCCGATCCATCCCTGACCGTGCCCGCCAACAGCCCGTCGGCCTGCGCGACCGTGATGACCGGGCCACGGTTGTCCAAGACGATCGTCACCGGCGCACCCGGAGTCCGCTCCGGCGCGCTGCTCCGCCCCACGTTGCCGGCTTC
>CAYYVH010000500.1:0-2584 GCA_964475075.1 uncultured Anaerolineales bacterium
CACCGCGCGTCGTGTCTCGGAGCTCTGTGAGCGCCGGGGACCTGCCCCGCGACGCCCTGTTGGCCGGGGTCGCCTCCGGCCGGCGCGTTCCCGCGCGGCCCGCCGTCCCCGTCCGGCTGCGGCAGGCGGACAAAGCCCTGTTTTCTGCGGCCGGGTTCGGGTTGGTGTGGCTCGCATGGCGGGTGGCGCCGGCCGTGCTGAATAGGATTCGGAGCGTGCCGCTCGAAGCGCAGCCACCCATAGCGCGCCTGGCCATGACGCTCGCGCTCCTCGCCCTTTCCGCAGCGGTGGCCTACGTCGTGTGGTGGCGAAGCCAGAACGGGGACGAGGCAAGTTGGCGGGGGGTCGAGATCGTGCGCTTCGGAGTGTGGCTCGTGGCTCTGGCCCTGGCATTCTATCTGCCGTTCCACGTGGGGTTCCGCTCCCAGGCGTCCGGGATCGGCACGGTGGTGATCCGGTCCCGCCTGCCCCAGTGGCTAGTCCACTTCGGCTTCCTGTTCTTCCTGGCCGTGTCGCTCGTGACGCTGTTCCTGGCGCCGGCCTTGCGCCGCCTGCGGGGTCTCACGCCCGCCTCCGTGGCGGTGCTCGTCGTGTTCCTGCCGGTTGCCGGCGTGAGCGTCGGGTGGGGTGCGTGGACAGCGCTCGTGCTGGCCTCTGTCGTGGCCGCCGCCGCCTTGGCCGGCATCGAGGGTTGGGCGGTGGCGCTTTCCAAAGCGTCGGATGATCGGGAAACCGGCGATGAGGCAGCACCGGGTCCGGCCGGACCCTGCCGCGGCGAGCACCTGCCGGTGGCGCCGACATTCGCCCTGCTATGCGTAGCCATCGGCCTGCTGTTGACGCTCGGTACGGAATACGTGTTCGTCCGCGACCTGTTCGGCTCGCGCATGAACTCGGTCTTCAAGCTCTATTACCAGGCCTGGACGCTCCTGGCTATCGGCGGGGGATATGCGGCCTTTGCCGTTTGGCGGAGGTTGCCGCGCCCGCCCGCCGCGGTGTGGGCGATCCCTGCGGTAGCGCTGTTCGTGGCCAGCTTGGCCTATCCCTTGGCAGCAGTATACTCGCGCACCAACGGTTTCCACCGCACGGATCTGTCCCTCAATGGCTTGCGCTGGTGGGAAGCCGCCCATCCCGACGACCTGGCGGCCACGGCGTGGCTGAGAGCCAACACCGTGGGCACGCCGGTGATCCTAGAGGCGTACGGTGGCGGTTACCAACACAACGGGCGCATCTCCATGGCCACGGGCTTGCCGACCGTGCTGGGCTGGGAGGGTCACGAGCACCAGTGGCGTGGAACACGCGAGGTGATCGATCCGCGCAAGGCGGATGTGGAGCGCATGTACACCACGCGCAACGAGGTCGAGCTCCGTGACCTCTTATCGAAGTACGACGTCCGCTACGTCGTCCTGGGTGACGTTGAGAAGGCCCAGTTCGGACTGACGGACGCCGACGTCGCCCGATTCCGGCGAATGCTCACGCCGGTCTTCGAGTCCGGCAAGGTGCAGATCCTGGAGCACCGCTGATGGTGTTGTGGGGAGAACCATGATCAAGACAGATTTGCGAGAGGCGCCCACCGCAACCCGCTGGGTGTCGCAGGTGCAGCTGGTCGCATCGGTGGAGACGCTGTCGTATGTCATCCTCGCGGTGGTAGCGGCGGCATTGCGGTTGGTGCGCCTGGACTGGATGCCACTCGACCGTGCGGAGTCGGCACTAGCGCTTCCGGCCTGGAATGCCGCGAGCGCCATGCCCGTGGTGAGCCTGCCGCCTTCGCCGCTGCTGTTCCACCTCGAGCGGCTCGTGTTCTGGCTGTTCGGGGGGGGCGATCAAACGGCGCGGCTGGTGCCGGCCTTGGCCGGTGTTGGCATGGTGCTGCTGGCCGTGCGCCTGCGTGCCCTGGTGGGCCGTCCGGCGGCCCTGGCAACCGGGGCTATCCTGGCGCTGTCACCGTTGTGGGTCTACTTCGGACGGCAGGTGTCGGCCACGACGCTCGCCAGCGCGGCGGTGGTGGCCGCGTTGGGCGCGCTTGCCGGGCAGGGGCGCCGGGACCGGAACCTGCTGCCCTTGACCGCGGCTCTGGCATTGGCCGCCGGTGGGGTGAGCTATACACTCGTGGTGGCTGTCGCGATTTACGTCGTGCTGCTGGCAATCCAGCGCCGTGCCGGGACGTTGTTGGATGCGTACGTGGACCGCTGGCCGGAAGTGGCTGGCCGGCAGAGCGCCGGCATGGTGTTCGCCTTTACGTTGGTCCTGTCCGCCACTGGTCTGTTGGGTCGCCCCGATGGATTCGCGGCCCTACTGGAGTCGGTGGCGGCATGGTGGGGTCATCTGGCCGATCCGGGGGTGGGAGCGTGGTCGGGCTTTCTGTTGCCACTTCTCGCTTACGCCCCGTTCGTGCTCGTGTTTGGCCTGATCGGCGTTGGGAAGGCGGTGCTCGACGGTGATCGCTTCGGTGTCTTCCTCGCCGTCTGGCTGGGCAGCGGGTTGCTCGTCGGCTGGCTCGCGGGCGAGCCGGCGCTTGTGGGCGACGCCCCGTTGCCCTTTACCCTCGCCGCCGGCGGGGCCCTCGGCCACCTCGCGGAGGGTCTGG
>CAYYVH010000501.1:0-2578 GCA_964475075.1 uncultured Anaerolineales bacterium
GAACACAGAGCAGCAGAATGTGTTTCATTTGACTCCCACCTTCGAGTATGCTATCGTATTAACGGTCTTCATAGACACATCGGCTTTGTATGCCGTTCTGGACAGCGCATATCGCATCCAGGCGACGCCGTTGTTGGCGTGCATCATGTGGGTCTTGGCCGTCAGGAAGGTGTCCTTGGCATAGCCCGGCCCCCAGGGTTCGCCTTCGCTCTTCTGCCAGGCATCGGCCGCCACGGTTTCCCACAGGGCGCGATCCGCCCGACCATCGTCGTAAATCAGCGCCCAGGCCAGGCCATCCGCCAGGAAGTAGTTCTGAGCCTGGGGCGTACAACCGCCGTTCTCGCCGAAATAGTAGCACGTCGGCGAGGCCTCGCCCAGACGCCACCAGCCGGCCTGCAATTCGGCATACCGCAGTAGCGAGTCCTGGGCCGTGGGATCAGGCGTCCCCATCCACTCCACGGTCATGTCCAGATAGCGCCCCAGCGATTTCATGATCATGCCCAGCGACCAGGGCGAGGTCTGCCGGCCCGACGGGCTCACATCTGGATCCAGCGTGAAACCAGGCTGGCCGAACCAGGTGTTGTCGGGATGTGACGCGGCAACAACCCGCTGAGCCGACGTCAGGTAAGCCGGATTGCCGGTCGCGGCGTAGGCATCGGTCAGGATCTCCAGGGCGTAGGCCGGCCCCCGCCCATCGCCCTCGCCGGGATTGTTGTGGGCGTAGCCCGGACCGCAGCTCGGGTCACATGGGCTGTTGTCCACTCGCCAGCGGGCGTTTTCGGCCATCTCCAGCCAGGCATCCTTTGCTGTGCCGTCGCCAGTCAGGTAGTAATAGGTCAACATGCCCCGAATGCCGCCCGACCAGTAGTCAATGAGGGCATGGCGGTGGATGTTGGGGCTGGGATCGGCGTGATGCTGGTTGGTCAGCCGGCCACCCATGGCCCAGCCGGTGATGTAAGGCGGACCCTGTTCGGCGTCCATGCAGGCCACCATCTCGTCGGGCGGCCAGCCAGTGCACAGCGAGTGGATGATGTCAATGTCGGCCTGGTGGCGCGCTCCCGATTCGGCAAGCTGCCACCAGAGATCGGCCCGCCCATCGCCGGCATCCAGCGACCGGATCAGTTGCAGGATGGCAACCCAGGGATGGTCGTACTGCTGGTTGGTGAAGATGGGATACCAGTCGCCGTTGGTCTCATCCTCGGCGATGGTGTCACCGAAGTTGCGCCAACCCCAGGCCTCGGGGCGAGGAGCGTAGACCCAGCCACTGCCTACACCGCCATCGCGCAACCACAACAGGTTCATCTGATCGTACAGGATAGCGGCGTCCACGTAGCCTTCGAAGTCAGGGAAGGCAGCCATGTTGTGAGGCACTGCGCGGTCAAAAACGCCGCCATTCAGGGCGCCGGTGACGCCCTGAACGGCCTCGTTCAGGTAGTACTCAGATGAGGCCCAGGCCCGCAAAGGATTGTGCAGCGCAGTCATGCGACCCGTCGCATCCTCCGTGCCGAAGCGGTGTCCTGAGCCCGTCGAAGGATAGAACAGCACCTCATGCGTCTTCTGCTCCCCGACCCGCAGCTCAAAGTCCTGGCTGTAGCGCCCAGGGAACAGGCCGACAGTGACCGTCCCATCGGCGCTCAGGTCAATGGCTTTGGGGTAATTCTGCCAGAAATGGCGCACGCCGGCCACGATGCCCCCGTCGGATGCCAGGAGGCCGGCCCAGCCCTCGCTGCGACAAGTGTCCTCGTCGTCAGCGTCGGTGCAAGCGCTGTGGAGCGTGGCACCATCCGCCACTGCCCGAAAGCCACGAAAGGTGTTGACCGTGTTGTCAGGCTCGTGGTTCCACTGCGGCCCGCCCGATGAATCCTGGTAGAGCCCGGCCGTGTCAGTGAGGGTGCCAGTCCACGTCTCACCTGGACCGCCGCCAAGGATGTAGGTAGGAGAGCCGGCCCCCGCCAGTTGCAGGCGCAACGACAGATCGTCAAACAGCACCGTGTTCGGTGACCCAAAGGCCGTGATGTCTGGCTGACCGGTGCCATCGTTCACCATGGGGTTGTCGTTCCACACGCTGAACATCACGCGAGCGGTCGGCTGGCCGGCGTAGAAATGCAGTCGGGCGGTGTAGGCCAACAGTTCCTCGCCGCCAGCGCCGCGCAGATGCCCCCGAACGCGTATCACGGCATGCAGTATCCCTTCGAGCTCCAGTGCCACCTCACCGGGCGCGCTGGTGTCCGTCCGATAGGTCGTGCCATCGGAGGTAGTGGCCACGATCTCACCCGGGCCGGCCAGCAATGCGTCGTCCACCGCCCCATCGCCATCGCGGTCCAGGTAAACCTGGTCGAACAGGCTGAACCCGGCCTTGGAGATAACAAGGCGCGCCACCCCCGTATCAACTTCAATCGTCGAACCCGACTCGTTCACCGCAAGCGCAGTGGCTCCAAGCCTGCTCGGGGAACTGCGATTGATCCTCAGAAAACTAGCCATCTGATGCGCCAATCGCAACCGATAAACCCCGCTGCCATTGGCCCCTACATCAGCCTGAAAGTCCACCAGCACCCATTTGATGGGCTTCGTCGCGTCA
>CAYYVH010000502.1:0-2558 GCA_964475075.1 uncultured Anaerolineales bacterium
TCGGCGTATGGCACCTGGTTCGGCAGACCGTCCGTCAGCAGGATGATCACCTTCGCGTTCTCGTTCTTCCGGGTCGGCGCCCGCAGCGCCTCGGCACCCCGCTCCAGGGCCAGGTCGAGCCGTGTGTACTCCTGCTGACCGTTGGGCAGGTCGTAGATCGCCCTCACGATTGCCGCCGCGTTGTTGGTGAGCGGCTGCTGGATCCACGCCTTGGCGTTGAAGCCCACAACAGCCACCTGGTCGTGCCGGTTGTTCTTGTCGGGCTGGAAGTGCATCTGATCGACGAACGCCGCGGCCTGGTCCAGCGTGGCCTGAAGCTTCGTGCGCCCGGTGCGGGTGTGGCGGTTCATGCTGGTGGAGATGTCCAACACGAGGGCCACGTCGGCGCCGAACCAGTCAGTCTCACACGGGTGCCAGATGAGGATCGGCAAGTAGATCGGGCCCGGCGTTGGCGTAGGCGTCGGTGTGGGGGTCGGCGTCGGCGTAGCTGTCGGGCCGACGGTCGGTGTAGGCGTGACCGTGGGCGGCGGCGGCGGGTTCGTCGGCGTGGGGATCGAATCCGGCTGCAGGACCGTTACCCAAGGGACGTCGAACACGAAGTTGCCCTCGCGATTCTGATTGTCCTTGAAGTTGCCGGACGCCTCGACGTTCGTGGGCCAGTATCCGGGGTCGAGGGGCTCGACTACAAGCGTGTAGGTCACGCCGTCGCCTGGCACGTAGTTGGTCTGCCACTCCAGGACGTCACCGTTGGGGCTGACGGACTTCGGCTCGGGTTCGGCGCTGTTCGGGACATAGCGCATGTTGTCGGGCAGCACGTCCTTGACCGTGAGCTGCTTGAGCTTGATGTTCAAGATCTCCTTGCGGATCTGCTCAAACACCTGGAGCAGCTGGCTGGCCTGCTGGACCTCGTAGTAGTACCGCGGCGACGTGGCGGCCTGCCTCATGCACTGGGAGTCGCAGTCGGCGCCCACACAGATCGTGATCATCAGGACGCCCTGGCTCTTGGCCTTGTTGGCTGCCTGGAGCACGGGGCCGCAGCCGGCGTTGTTGCCGCCGTCCGACAGAACGACCATGACTTCGTGGGCTTCGCCGCCGGTGCTGGAACCACGCCCGCTGCGGCCGCGCATGAGGATCTTCAGGCCCTCGTTGATGCCCTGGTCGATGGCGGTTCCGCCACCGGCTCCAACCCGGTTGATGGCGCTGATCACCTTGCCTTCGCTGTTCGTCAGGGCGGTCAACGTGCGGGCAGAACTGTTGAACGCGACTACCCCGACTTCCGTCCCGGGATGGTCCTTCAGCTGGAGCCGCCTGACCAGCTCGGAGGCCGCTTTCTTCATGTCCCGGTTCTTCGCGCCCTGCATCGAGCCCGAGGCATCCAGGACGAGCACGATGTGCAGCGGGAACGTCTCTCCCGCACACACGGCCGTTACCTTCAGGGTGAGCTTCGTGCGTTCGCCGAGCAGCAGCACATTGGGGATGGCGCGCTTGAATCGCTCGGCATGACATGGGCTCTCGTTCTCGTCGTAAGGTGCCACCTGCTGCACCGCAGTTGTGTTCGGCGCGGCATCTACGGGTGCCAGAGTGGCTAGAGATGCCCCGACGACGAGCAAGCCAAGAGCAAGTGAGAGGAACCGGCGCATGGTATTCTCCTTCCTTTCTTGTGAGTTCCGCGACGGCCCGTCTACCGGGGAGCGGAGCCGACCGTCGCCGATCCATTGGCCTCGTGGCGCTATCCTAACAGGACTCTACGCCATTGTCAACCTCCGCCGGCAGGGCTCGAATGCGTCCTTGGCACCGTCGGCAGTCAGGTCAGCGGCCGATCCCAGTATAACGGAATCCTGACGTGCTGTCAAGGGCTCGGGCGTGTACCGGTGTCTGTGTTCTGGCCGCCTTGGCAGGTTTGTCAGGTTCGCGGCGGGAGGGGTAGGTGGGGCGAAGGATCATACGGGCAATCGGCTGCCGCCGCTCGAGTTCGAGCTCACGGACATCGAGGGCCAGCAGGTGATGTACCGCCGCGGGCGGGGCGTGCCGGGGCCGGGCCGAGTGGACCAGCGGCTCTACATCCGCGTGTGCGAGCCGCCACCGTACGTGCTGCGGCTGGTGACCGAGGACTTGGACGGCTATCACCTGTGCCCCAACAGCCCCGAGCTGCGGTTGATCACCGAGCGGAGCTTCCGGCCGCTGGCCTTCCAGCGCACTGAGGTTCGCTTCGGGCTTGTGCGTTGAGCGCTGCGAGGGCGGATCGGCTAACCGCGGCCCTCCGGGGTGTAGCGAACAACGCCCTTCGCCACGGAGCGCCGGATCCGGCGGTGGTCCCACAACCACTCGAGCGCGGCGGAGGCTTCGCTGATCGTAAGGTGGAGCTGTTCGGGCTCCGTTGGGAGATTGAGGGCCCCCGCCACCTCCCAAACGGTGGTCGCACCGCCGGTCACGGCGGCCTGCGCCGTCCGCAGGCGCACCCCGACTGCGGCCAGGCGGCGCGGCAAGAGCACACCGTGAGCGCGGAGCAGTGGTGCGTCGGCGCGACATGCGATGTGCACCGCGAGCAGACTGAATCA
>CAYYVH010000503.1:0-2550 GCA_964475075.1 uncultured Anaerolineales bacterium
CCGGCCACATGTGTCGCCGGCCCCTTCTTTGTAGCGGCCTTTCTCACCAGGAAGCCGCACACGCACTTCTACACCATGATGCCGGCCGCCGCGCTCCTCGCCGGCTGGGCGTTGGATCGGAGCCTAGACTGGCTCGAGGCCCAAATGGGCCGCCGCCGGGCGCGCCTGGGCGCCGGGGCGGTGGGGCTGGTGCTGTTGACGGTGTTCGTCGCGCACCAGTACGTCGTCTTCATCCGGCACACGCCGGAGTATAAGCGCGTCTATCCGGAGGCGCGGCTGCCGGGCTACTGGACGCCGTTCGGCGACGAGCTGCCGCGCGGCGGCTACTTCGGCTTTCCCTATCGGGCCGGGTGGAGCAAGGTGAGGGAGCTTTTCCTCGATGGCACTCTCCACGGCGACTACGATTCCAACGAGGAGATCCTCATCACGGGCTGGTACACCTGGGGCGCGGCACGGTGCGGCAACCGGCCGCGCTACTACCTGGTGGCATGGCGGCCCCAGGATGCCGAGGCGATCCCTTTGGACATGATCGAACGCGAGTACCATCTGCGGGCCACGGTGCGGGTCGGCGGGCAGCCCAAGCTGTGGGTCTGGGACCGCGAGCCCTTCCCAGGCGAGCCACTCGTGATCGACGACCGCGGCGGGATGGCCACCGACCCCGGAGTGGTGTCGCCGCGCGTGGATCGGCACCTGCCCGTGAGCCAAGCGCTCGGGCTACCGCTGCCCCAGCTGGAATACGAGTTGGTGCGAAAGATGGACCGGTGCGATGTGCGGTCCGATGCATACCTGGAGGGCCGTATCCGGTTCCACGGGGCGGACTATCCCGGCTGGCCGACGGCGGACCCCCTCGTCCCCGGCGGCAGCCTGGGGATTGTCCTTTTATGGGAAGCCGGGGCGCCCATCAGCGCCAACTACTCGGTGTTCGTGCACTTGGTGAACGAGTCAGGCGAGACGGTGGCGCAGTCGGACAGCTGGCCGGAGTGCGGTGCCGCACCGACGAGCACGTGGCAGGCCGGCGAGGTGCACTACGACGCGCACACGTTGGACCTGCCGGCGGAGATCCCAGCGGGCGCCTACACCCTGCGGGTCGGGATGTACGATGCCCCGACCGGCCGGCGCCTGGAGGTCCGTGCAGATGAGGCCGGGGCCGGCGAGACCGCCTTAGGGGACTCGATCGACTTGGCGGTCATCGAAGCGGGCGGACCGTGAGCCGTCTCCGGCGTCACACCCCGGAGCTGGTCATCCTGCTCCTGATCCTGGGGCTGGCCGGGCGCTTGCGCCTGCGCGACCTGGACCGCTTCATCGCTTCGGACGAGTTGCGCTGGACGTGCCGGTCCATCAATTTCCACGCCGCCCTCACCGACGGCAATTGGGCGGATACGTTCCAGGTGGGCCATCCTGGCGTGATCACCATGTGGCTCGGGAGCCTGGCTCTCCCACTCGATGAGGTGGGCCAGTGGCGGGACCTGTGCCGCACGACTGATGGCGGCAAGGACCTCTCCAAGCTGGACGACGTGGGCATGGAGGGGGTGCTGCAGACGATTGCGCCGCTCCTGTTCCGGGCCCGGCGCGGGGTGGCCCTCGGCTCGCTGCTGATCCTGGCCTGCTTGTACGTGCTCCTCCGACGCGGCGCCGGTCTGGGTCCGGCCCCCGCCCTGGCGGGGCTGACGATGTTGGGCCTGGACCCCTTCCTGCTGGCCCACTCGCGGGTGCTGCACCTGGACGCCGTCGTCAGCCTGCTCGCGTTGGTGTCGGTGGTGGCGCTCGCGGGGAGGTCCGGCTGGCGACGGGCCGGTGTTGTCATCAGCGGGGCGTTCGCCGGGCTGGCGGTACTGAACAAGGTTCCGGCCGCCGCACTCTTTCCGTTTGTGGTGCTGTGGTTCGCCGTGCACGGCCCTCGGAGCGGGGACTGGCGGGGGGCAGCGCGGGATCTCACGATCTGGGGATTCGCCGCAGCGCTTGTGTATGTTATGCTCTGGCCGGCCGTGTGGGTCGAGCCGGTGGGGACGTTGGGCGGCGTGGTGGCAAAGGCACTGGCGGAGGGCGGAGCGCCGCATGCCAGCGGGAACTTCTTCATGGGGTCGCCGGTGGACGATCCGGGTCCCCTGTTTTATCCGGTGGCGGCGCTTTTCCGACTGACGCCGTGGGGAACGGTGGGGTTGGTGGTAGCGGTGGTGGGTAGTGCAATCCGTCGTGCGGGTGTTGGTGATGCGGGCTATCAGCTATCAGCTATCAGCTATCAGTCTGGTGAGGCGCGGGTGGGGCAGCGGTTGGTTGTGGTGCTCCTTTTGTGGGCGGTGTTCTTTGGCGCGTGCATGACGGTCGGGCCGAAGAAGTTCGACCGGTACCTGCTGCCGGCCCTGGTTGCGGTGAACTTGGCCGGCGGCGTGGCCGTTGGTGGGCTCGCGGGAAGGTTCGCACGGAGCCGGTGGGTGGCGGCCCGGTGCGGGGATCGCGGGGCGACGGAAGGTGGCAGGTCTCTGGATGTTGGCACGGAGTCAAAGGGAGCTGGGAGCTGGGAGCTGGGGGCTGGGAGCTGGGGGCTGGGGG
>CAYYVH010000504.1:0-2549 GCA_964475075.1 uncultured Anaerolineales bacterium
CCGCAGGCGGACGGTCAACTACACCACAGAGCCCCCTCCCCCAGTGCCTACGGCCCCACCGACCGAGATCCCGCCGACGGAGACGACCCCGACCCCGACTGAGGGCCCCTCACCGACGGCCACCGAGACACCAACGCCACCCACGCCCACGGCCACCGCCCCGCCACCACCGACGCTCACCCCGACCGACACGCCCCCGCCTCCACCACCGACAGCGTGGCCCGGTATTGTACCGGTCGAGATGGTGCCATTGTGCACCGATGTGGGGTGGGTGGTACAAGGCCAGCCAGGCAACCACTTCGGGGATGACAACACCTACACGGGCTACTACCACGGGCTCATCTACCACGGTGCCGTCCAAATCGACCTGTCTTCGATCCCGCCGGGCTCGGCCGTCCGTTCGGCGCGGCTCACGCTTACGGGCCAATCGACGCGTTACCTGTCCGAGCAGGGCAACGGCATTTGGCATATCCGGCTGTTGAAACCAAGCATCGATGCAGGTTGGCCACAGCACTCCTACATCCAGATCTCCGACGCAGAGGTGCACTCCACCCTTGATCCGGAGCCCCGGCAGAACGACATGGGCGTGGGTGTTCGCAACGAGTTCATCCTGGATCGCGACCAGCGGTGGGCGCTCGAGGAGCGCATCGCGACGACGCAGAAGGTCAGCTTCCGCTTCGACGGACCCCGCATCGGCCTGAGCAACATCGCCGACTGGGACAGCGGCTGCGGTGTCGGCGAGCGCCACCCACCCGTGCTGTCGGTGGTGTACGGCCCACCGGGTAGCGGTGAGCCGACACCCACGGAGCCGCCGGAGAACCTGGATCAGGCGCTGGAGATGATCGACGCGATCAACCGCGAGCGAGCTAACGCCGGATTGGGCGAGGTGACTCTGAGCGATGCCCTGATGCGGTCGGCGAGGGTTCACAACCGGGACATGATCGCCAACCGCATCTATGGCCCCATCGGCAGCGACGGCTCGACTCCGGCCGATCGCGTGGCGCGCGAGGGCTTCCAGGCATCAGCCGTGGGCGAGGCCCGGGCGGGCGGCACGTCCGACGTCGAGGCGGTGATAGCCGCCTGGTTGACGCGGCCGGAGCGCGACGTGATCCTCACCCCCGAGTACACGCACATCGGGGTCCACTACATGTTCAGCCGGCAAACAGCCTACGGGCACTACTGGACGGTCGACCTGGCTCAGGCCGCGGGTAACCCGTAGCAGACACTCCCCCTATCGGTTCCCCGCCCGCCACGGCACGGGAGATTCACGTACCGCGGGCATCCGTGCCGAGACCCACCGTAGGGGCACGGCGCGCCGTGCCCCTACCAGACGGTTTGGGTGTTTATACCCGGCTCGGCAGCGCGCTCAGCGCGGCGCGCGACGACCCGCCGGAACCGGCAGGTACGTGGGCTCAGCCCGGACGTCGAAGCCCTGGTAGCTCACCGGCAGGAAGATCTTCAACTCGCTGACAATGAGCACTTCCTCGTCGGCGCACACCGTCTGCCCGTCGGCCTCAGCGCAGATCTGGACGAAGCCGTCTCCCTCGTCACCGGCGAACATGTACAGTCGGCCATCGTTGAGGTAGCCTGGATCTTCGCTGGGCGGCACCCGGCTTGCGCCACCTTCGGCGATCAGGTCAGCGCTCTTGCCCAGAACACGGCGCTCCGGCTGGCCCGAGGGCCGGCCTCCCACAAGGCGCTGCCGATCGAAGGCCAGGAGGCCCGGATCATCCTCCTCGATCCAAACTCGAACCCGCGTGCCGTCGGCCACCTTGTTGCCGTTGGCATCACGCACCTGCATGCTGATTCCCGCCGTCTGATCCTCCAAACGGTTGATCTTCAGCGGCCGGACGATCAGACGTGTCATCGCCTCATCCGCTGGGCCGACGACATCGAAACGGGCACGGCCCCACACCTGCTCGGCCGGACCCGTGCCCGGCGCTGGTGTTGGCTGGCCCGGCACGCACCCGGGCCCGGAGCAGGCAAACACCCAGGCGCCGAGCGTCGCAGGGGTCACCTGCCGGTTCCCGGTCGCCCTATCCCCCGCCTGCAGCGTGGCTTCCGCCGCACCACCCGCGAGCGTGACAACCTGGGGGTTGGCCGCCGCTCCTCCCGAGCTGTCCTCGGGTCCCACCCACACGGACACCGTCGTGCCATCCACCGGGATACAGTTGGCATCCGTGACGAACACCGAGATCTGGGCCTGGTGGTTGGTGTTGGGCACCTTTACCGAACGGGCGTAGATGGCTTTGTGGCCTTCCGGCAGGCTCAGGCCGAGCGTGCCGAGGTTGGCCGGATCAACGAGGTTCAAGCTGGGGAACATGAGCATCGGCGGTCCGGGATCGCCGACAGTCCACAGCGCCGAGTCGGCCGCAGTGTCGCGAGGCCGGCTCCCGACCATTGCGAACAGGTCGGTCTTGTACTGCAGGCAGCCCACGAACCGGCCGTTATCGTAGCGGGCCGACGTGGGCGGCACCCGCCACGTCGATGTGTCAGCCGGCAGCGCGGTCATTGCTACATGCACCTTGCCCACGGGCGCCGGGATCAAC
>CAYYVH010000505.1:0-2547 GCA_964475075.1 uncultured Anaerolineales bacterium
ACCCTCGACGCGATCCAGGTGCGGGAGATCCTCACCAGCACAGCCCGTGCTGACGGCTTCACGGGACCGGTGCCTAATGCAGCCTGGGGCTTTGGCAAGTTGGACGTCTATGCTGCGCTCAAGCGCATGGGGGCCGTCGCCAGCTCGTTCAAGGTCTATCTACCGGCGGTGGTGGACCGGTGAGCAGAACCCTGGCGAAGGTCCCTGACCGAGGCTCAAGGCCGTCGGACTCAGATGCGGAGACCTGCCGGCCTATGAAATCGCCTGGCCCGGCGCAGCTTTGCGGGCTTAGCCGGGGAGGTGAGCGGATCGCAGCCCCTGGCAGACTGGCATTAGCCCTCTTGACTGCCTTGCTCCTGATAGCCCTGGCCGCCGGGGTACCCTCAGGTGGCGCGACGCCCGGCGGGGGGGCGCTGCAGGCTGCAAGCTACTCAGCTGTCCCGATAATCGGTGGTCTGGAGTCATCTCATGAGGTCATCGTCCCCCTGGTTCTTCGGAGCTACCCTCTGGTGCCGGGCAGTACCTGGTCCACGACGGTCGTCATTCAGAATGCCGGGGATGCCTCAGCCACACTGACGCTGGACTATCGGGGTCGAGCTGGTGACGTCGTGCTCTCCCTCGACGATACGCTGCCCCCCTGGGGGAGTCAGAGCTACGATCAAGCGGCGATGGCATCATTGGGTGAGTCCTTTGTGGGCTCACTTGTCATAACGTCAACTCAATCGCTCGCTGCCGTCGTCTACGCCCACGAGCCGACATGGGGAGACGGATTGGTCAGCTTCGCCCCTCGCCGGGAGGGCTCCACCGTCCTCTACACGTCGTATGCGTTCAACGACTTCTTCGGTTGGACCTCGCGTCTGGCCGTGGCCAGCACGGGTGACCTGGCGGCCGACGTGACGATCGAGTTCTACAGTCAGACGGGTGACCTGCTGGCGACGCACAGTGATACGCTGGCAGGGCACGGCAGCGCAGTTTATGATCCGGGAACCGTCGCCGGCCTTCCCAGCGGATTGGACGGCAACAGCATGGCTGTGATCCGCTCGGATCGGCCTCTGGTGGGTGTGGCCGTCCACTTGCATGGGGGCTCCGCCACCGCCAGGGGATCGAGCCTGCCGGGCGGCCCGGAAGCCTCGATCTACCTGCCCGGCCTAGTCAAGGCCTACTCCGAGTACGTGGCGACCTCGGGTTTCAGCCTGTGGAATCTGGGAACCGGCGAAGCCACCGTAACGGCTGCTTTCTACAGTGCCGCCGGACAGGGGGTCAACGCCGATGTGTCCTCGATTCCGCCGGGCGTGCAGCGCTCCACCTATCTGGGGGCCGATCCGTCGTTGCCAGATGGGTTTATCGGGTCTGCTGTGATCACCAGCGACGAGCCCCTCGTCGCTGGGGCCTCAATGGTGTTGAACCTACCGGCGGCCAGCATGGCCTGCTCGGGCATCTCGCGCACCGCTTCCACCTTGTACGCTCCTTCCCTTCGTCGTTCGCCGATGGTCTACACCACGCTGACTGTGCAGAACGCAGCGAGCGAGGCGGTCTCGGTCATGCTCAGTTATTACGATCAGGGCGGGGCGTTGGTCGCCCGGCAGTCGGATGCCTTGCCCGCCTACACCTCCCACGTCTATGATCAGAGCCAGATATCAGGCCTGGGCGAGGATTTCGTGGGCTCGGCTGTGATGAGCGCCGGGGGGCCCGTGGCAGCCGTGGTTGAGGAGTACAGGCAACCCGTGGGCGGGAGTCTGACGCCCACCCCGACAGTCACCCCCACACCGGAGGCGACGCCTACTGTCGGGCCGGGTGCTGAGTACGTTTTCTTCCCCCTGGTGACGAAGGCCTGGCCGCCTATCCCCGCCCGTCCCGTTTTGCATGACATCTCGATTGACTGCAACGACAACGATTACCTGGTGGCATGGGACGCAGTGGCCCGGGGGGTGAGCTATACCTTGCAGGAGGACGACCACCCCGACTTTCCCAGCCCAACGACGGTGTATCAGGGCGCAAGCACGTCGTACTATCTCTATGGCAAGGCGGAGGGGACTTACTACTACCGCGTGCGGGCGAGCAATGAGTGGGGAGATGGCCCCTGGAGCGAGGTGAAGTCGGTTACCGTTGGCCCGCCGATGACGCTGTGGACGATTGACAACGACACGGGTGGCGATCTGACCATTGACATCCACGGCGTTGGCCGCCGCACCTTCCCCACTGGTGAGCACACGTGGTGCGTCCCGTCGGGGGAACACACTTTCACTGCCAGGGGAGGGTGTGGTTCGGTGACCGATACTGTCGAGTTCGAGCCCTACGGCAGCGTTTCGCACAGGTTCTGGTGTGGTTCTGGTCAAGAGCTGATGACCCGATTCACAATGCAGAATGAAACGTCTTATTCGCTCGCGCTGGACCTTAGTCCAGCGCCCTCTCGCCTGTGATTGAGATGCTCTGTGGCGCAGGGGCGGCGGGCTAAGATCCACCGCGCGCGGAAGAGAGGAGGAGGACACAATCTCGACTTTGGCCATTTTTGAACAGGATGAGATAGGGCGACCCAGGCCTCCTGTG
>CAYYVH010000506.1:0-2520 GCA_964475075.1 uncultured Anaerolineales bacterium
CCGCCGATGACGTGCTGAGAATCGGACAGCGTATCCGCTGGCTGGAGCGACAGTGCGGCTGAGCGCCGGCCAACATGGGACGCAGTCACCATTGAGAGGGTTTTGAGATGACCGAGCCTGAAGTGCGCCTACAACAGTTGCAACAGATTCCGGTGTTCGCCCTGCGCCAGGCGGTGTACCAACTGCTTGAGGACGACCGGATGGAGAAAGCACTTCACGAGCGCTTCCGCACCGTCCTGAATCGCCGACCGCGCAACATCAAGCGAGCCGTGCAACGCCTGACGCGCGAACACCTCACCCGGCTCATCGATGCCTGCCCGGAGATCACCGACGATCAGATCAGACAGTTGTTCGAGGAATATCGTTACGGCGCTAACCCGTCGTTCTATATCTACCTCTTCGATACAGCATTGCTCCGACGCACGGCACTGCAGGGATTTCGTCCGCGCTTCGAGGAGGATCTGGAGGTTTTCAACCAGTCTCAAAAAGAGGGCCTGCCCCGTGTCCGCAGTCTGGCCTTGAACGACCTGGGCCCCTTGCCACGCCGGCCCGAGGTCATAGAGGGAAGCTATCGCTTTCAGGCTCGCCTGGACTACATCGATGGGGATCAGAACGCCGTCTCGACCTATCAGACGCTGTACGGCTTCTTCTGGCTCAATACAACTGAGGGCTACGTCATCATCCACGCCCGCAACCCCGCTGTGCTCAAAGCCCTCAAACATGCCCTCGAGGAGGGGGCAGGCATCTATCTTACCCCACTCGTCATCTCCAAGCAGCTCAAGAACGCGCTGCCCTTCCTGCTCAGAGAGTCCTTCCGCTCAGGACGGCTCCACGATCCCGACCCAGGGCCGGACCGCTTTCGCTGGCTGACCATCGCCGACGATAATCCCTATGCCAAGGGGTATCAGTCGTGGGAGGAGCGTTACCCTGAGGTGCGCAGCGCGCGCTACCGTGAGGTGGTTGACGAGAGCAAGGAGACCTCGCTAACCATTCGCTGCGATCGGGGCGCCCTGAGCCTGGCAGGGAGGCTGAGGGCAAGCCAGTTCCGCAATTGGTGCCTGGATCGCCTGGGCCAGCTTATCGGGGTGTTGAGCGACTTCCAGGCGGACGCCCCGGCCTATGTGCAGACCCACGGCCTGAGAACCGTCCCCGAGATGGCCAGGTTCAACGCTACTCAGAAGGGGCAGGTCCTGGACATCATCTCGGCCCTGCTGACCCTGAAGCAAGCGCCTCACCTGGGGTCCTACCCCCTCGGCACACCTTCCCTCGACCTGGCCGACGCAATGGGCCGGTTTGTGCGCGTGCAGATCCCCTTTGAATGCCCCGAACTCGATTGCGACGAAGAAGGGTATCTCGCGTGTCCCATGTGCGGGGCCACCCTCTTTACACTGAAGCGTCAAGACGGCACCTGGCAACTGGAATGCCGCGAACACAGACGCCAGCGCTGGACCGGCACCCTGCCACTGAAAGGACAGTGCGACCAGGAGCACGACTTCGCCCTGGACGAGGACGATCTGGCAGCAGGAATGGAACTCCTTCCCAGTCAGGACCTGCTGCAGGTCATCGCCGACGTGGTAAACCGACATCTGCCAGGGTATAGCTTTGATCAAAATCATGAGAGCTTCATCGTCCGTGGCGCGAACCTGCTGTACTATCCAGACAAGGCAGAAGTCCGTGATAGCAGGCAGAACGGCGGGAAGACCATCAACATCTACGGCGGAGATTACGTCGGCGGGGACAAGATCGAGGTCGGCGACATCTCAGGCACAGGCATCGCTATCGGCCGCGGCGCCCAGGCTACTGTAACGCACACGGGCTGACCGACGATGAAGCCGGACGCTCCGCGTCCGGGCCCGCCAGTACCCTAGCGCGTTGACGGTAGGGCGAAGCCTGCCGCAGCGGCAGGCGTGATACGTTCCACAGTCTAACCGCAAAGCCCAAGGTCTCTTTCCCACCCAAACATACACCAATAACAGCACGGGCCACTTGCCCGAGCCATCGCTAGCGTTGGTAGAACTTCGTGCGACAACAGCCAAGCCGCCAAGCTAATCATTGACGCGCTCGCTGGCAGTTCTTGCCCGTCGTTACCAGCCGTATTGACATAACATTGCGCTGGAAGACCGAGAGAGTCCAGCAGGGCAGGGGCGGGGCGTTCTCCCCAGACCCGCCAATCCACCGCCCGGCCACCCCCACCTTTCCCACCACACCCGATGCGGCTCACGCACGCGCCGCCGCCGTTTCCACCCTCCGTCGCGCCATACCCACAGGCTTCGAGCTTTTGGCGGAGCGACCAGCGAATGAGTTTCTCGTCCTCCACAATCAGTACGCGGACCTTCATGATGCGTCGTCACCTCCCGAGGTATCTGTGGCCGGCAAGTCTACGATGACGCACGTGCCGCGTCCGGGTTCGCTGTCCAGTTCCATTCGGCCCCCGTGCGACTCCACGATCCGCCGGCAGATCGAAAGCCCGAGCTCGGCGCCTTTGGCTATCGCACTGACACACACGTCAAATCTCACCTT
>CAYYVH010000507.1:0-2507 GCA_964475075.1 uncultured Anaerolineales bacterium
GTTGCCGCCCACCAGCCCGCACCGGCGGCGCACCGAAAGCTGGGCCTCTGCCCCCCCCGGGGCCCGCCGAGCCTTCATCGGGATCGACCGAGCCCGCGTGATAAAAAATCCCGCTCCACCGTCAGCTCGCCGATCTTCTGCAGCAGCTCGGCCTCACGGGCCGAGGCGTCCGACTCGCCGCCTTCGGCGGCCTCGAAGGCACGGTTCACGTTCTTAAGCAGCTGCCGCCTCCAGGTGTAGATCTGGTTGGCGTGGACCTTGTGACGCCGCGCAAGCTCCGCGATCGTCTCCTGCTCCTGAAGTGCCTCCAGGGCGACCTTGGCCTTGAATGCCGGCGTGTGTCTCGTGCGTTTCTTCGTCATGGCTCCTGCTCCTTTTTGCCTGGGAGCAGGCTCTGTTTACCACCTTAGCACCTGGTCTAAAAATCGGGGTCCACTTCAGATGGTCGCCTCCAGTTGGGACAGGGGGCGAAGGGGCTCACTTGTGCCACTTTTGTCCTCGCCGTGTTTAATACCACTGGCATCTCGCTAGTAGATGAAGATGACTGGCCAATCAGAAAGGATGAAGACCACGCATTCCTTGACACAATTAGCAGCTTCGTGACCCCAGATCATCTAGCAAGGCTTAAGTTGGAAGTTGACGATGGATGCAAACGCATCCATCCAGATGGGGTATGCTTTTTTTCCCGGCACAGTACCGAGTGGGAACCCCGAACACGGACGGGCCTGGTGGCGCCTGGTGGCGGGCCAGGAGTCCGGTGTGCGTAGTACAAAACCGAGATCGACAACAATGGGGGGATAGTGTAGTGGTGGCGGCAAGTTAAAACCCAACAGGGCGATCATTCGTCCCGGGGAGCCGCCACCATGAATGCCATCGCAAAATCCCCCGAGAAAGTCAAATCGGAGTTGATGAATCGCTTTTCCTCGACCATGGACCGGATGTTCGCTCAGGCCGATGCCGGCGCACGCCCTCGTGCTCTGGAGCTTGCCCTGTGGTCCGAGTGGGTGTCCCTCGGGGCGCTGGTGTTGGGCTACCTGTTTGCCGTGCTTTGCCGCCGGGCCATGGAGCAGGACGTGCAGTCCAGGGGGCTGCGTCTCGAGGACATCCGCCTGCGCCCGGAGGCCGACTACTGGCACAAGGTCACCACGACCTTCGGTCCGGTCTCCTTCCCCACCTTCGCCTACCGCGAGCGCAGAGGGGGGGCCGAGGTGACCCGGCGCCCGGCCCTCTCCGTCTTTCCCTACCACCGAAAATGCCGCTCTTCCGAACTGTGCTTGGAGTGGGAGTGCCGTCTGGGCAGCGACCATCCCTTCCGCCAAGCCCAGGAGGCGTTGACGTTCTTCACCCACGAAGCAGTCCGGCTGGAGGACACCACCATACAGGCCCATCTGGTCTCCGCCGCCCAGTTGATCGACCGCACCTTCCTGTACCGCGACGCCGACAGCATCCGGCAGATCCTGTCCGAGCGCGCCACCTGTGATCGCGTCACAGGAAAGCCGCTGCTGTACATGTCCAGTGACGCCCATGCCCTATGCCGACTGGACCCCGGGACATGGGATAGCCATTGGAAGATGGCCAATGGCATTCGCCTGTGGTGCGAGGACCGCCACACCGGCAACATCATCCACCTGGGAGGCGAGTTTTTGTGGGGCGACTACACGCGTGTGGTCGATGCCTTTTCGTGGCTGAACTCCCACGGCATCCTGCCGGTTGACGGTGACTACGGAGACGGCGTGGTCGCCAAGTTGTGCTGGCTGTCCGACGGCATGCCGTGGTTTTCGGATCACATCCTGCCGCTGTTTACATCGCCTGTTGTCATCCTGGACGTCTACCACCTTCTGGAGCGCCTGGCGGCGTATGCGGCGCTGTGCTACGGCAAGGGAAGTCGAGCAGCACGGCGGTGGTACAGCAGGGCCGTAAAGCTGGTCTGCGGCCCCAAGGCTCCCCCCAAGAACCGCAAGCCCACGCCTCGTCGAGAAACCAGCCAAGCAGGCAAGCGTGGCAAGCGTGCCCCCAAAAAACGTGCTCACCAGCGAACCACCGAGCCTCCGAAGGGGCCGTACAAGATGGTCAAGGAACTCGGGCTCCTCCTCGTGTCCACGCACCCAAAAACCAAGAAGGCGAAGACAGCAAAGCAGAAGCTGGGGTGGTACATCATCAGCAACGTGTTCCGCATGGACTACGCCACCTACCGTTACCGGGGCTACCAGATCGGCTCCGGCGCCATGGAATCGATCCACCGCACGGGGAGCCAGATCCGCACCAAGCTGCCTGGAGCGAGTTGGCTGGAGTACACCTCCCAGGCCATTTTCAATGTCCGCATGATGCGGCTGGCGGGCAACTGGGACCGCTTCTGGCATCAAGAAGACCTGGCGGAAAAACTGGTGTCGGCGTTTGAACAAGCGCGGGAACTCAAGAGAAATGCGGCGTGACCGTAAAGTAGATCATACCCACTGCTGACCGATGCCTGGACCACAAGACAGGAGGGACACGGATCACAGGAGGTG
>CAYYVH010000508.1:0-2507 GCA_964475075.1 uncultured Anaerolineales bacterium
CAGAATCGCGACGCAGTCGCATCGAGTCCGTGCCCCCAGACGTCGAGCAGAGCCGTATGGCGGCCCACGCCAGGCACCAATTCCCCTTGACCCTCGGAGACTGCTTCGCCTACGCCCTGGCCGATGCCAGGGACCTACCGATCATCACGCTCGATCAGGACTTCCACAGTGTGGACCGCCCCGTGATCCTCCCTCAACGCTGATTGCCGCGCAGCATGGGTAACAGGCTGCTCGTCCGCGGCGGTCGAACACTCCTGGGCACCGCGCCCCTGGTGGGCGACAAGTCCATCAGCCACCGGGCCCTGCTGCTCGGTGCCCTGGCCGACGGCACCACGCGTGTCCGGAACCTGTCCCCGTGCGCAGCTGTTGAACGAACGCTCGCCTGCCTCCAGGACCTCGGCGTATCCATCCAGCGGCAGTCGGAGAGGGAAGCCGTCGTGCACGGGGTCGGTCCCGCCGGGCTGTCCGGGCCACCGGTACACCTGGATTGCGGCGACATTGGCACGACAATGCGCCTGCTGGCAGGCATCCTGGTGGGCCAGGATCGCGAGTTCGTCCTGGACGGCGCGCCGGGCCTGCGTCAGCGTCCCATGGATCGCGTCGTGGTGCCCTTGCGTCAAATGGGCGCGCGGATCGAGGCAACCGAAGGCCACCCACCGCTGCGCGGAACGGGAGGGAGGCTCGTTGGCGCTGAGATCACGCTGGAGAAAGCCAGCGCCCAGGTGGGCAGCGCGGTGCTGCTGGCCGGGCTGAACGCATCCGGGGCCACCACGGTCCGCTATCCGCAGCCCGTGCGCGACCACACCGAGCGCATGCTGGCCGAATTCCGCGTGCCGATCGAGTGGAACGGAACCGCATCGCAGATCGTGGGCCCGGTGAGCACGCTCACCCCACCCGGGGGAGGCATCACCGTCCCGGACGACATCTCCGCGGCGGCGTTCCTGCTGGCGGCGGGGACCATCTTGCCCGGGTCGGCGATCCGACTCACGGACGTCGGAATGAACCCCGGGCGAACCGGTTTCCTGGAGATCCTCACCCGGATGGGCGCGCAGTTGACGACCGATAGTTGGGCCAAACTAGGTGGCGAGCCCACCGCCTCCCTGGGGGTGAGTTTCGGCTACCTGCGCGGGATAGAGGTCGGCCAGCCCCTGGTTGCCCGAGCGATCGATGAGCTGCCCCTCGTGGCGGTCCTCGGCAGCCAGGCGCGAGGACGAACAGTCATCTTCGATGCGGCTGAGCTCCGGGTGAAGGAAACCGACCGCATAGCGGCCATCGTGGAGGGTCTGACGAGGATGGGAGCCGCAGTCGAGGAGCGCCCCGACGGCCTCGTCGTGGAGGGCCCGACGCGGCTCTCCGGCACCACCGTCGAGGGGTACGAAGACCACCGCATCGTGATGGCCCTGGCGGCGGCCGGCCTGGTGGCCGAGGGCGAGACCACGATCACGAACGCCGATCGGGTGGCAGACTCCTTCCCGGGTTTCGTCGAGACGCTGGGCGAGCTGGGAGCGGACGTGAACACCCAACCTGAGTGAGGCGGCCTGCCTTCGGCGGCCCGTGCTAAAATCAGTTGGCGATGACCGACGATTCAATCCGGCGCCCGGGTCCCGGGCAAGACGCGAACCCGGAGGCCGATAGCGGCAACGTCATGCGGACCTATGCCCTTCTTGGCTGGCCTCTGGAGTACAGCTTGTCACCCGCGATGCACAACGCGGCCTTCTCGGCACTGGGAATCGGCGGCCGCTACGAGCTGAGGCCCACGCCGCCCGGGGAGCTCGAGTCGGCCGTGATGGCGCTGCACGCGGGCGAGATCGCCGGCGCCAACGTCACCGTGCCCCACAAGACGGCCGCCCGCCGGTTTCTCGACGAGGAAAGCGAGCTCGTCAAGATCACCGGCGCCGTGAACACCATCGTCCTCACGGAGCGGGGCCTGCGGGGCGAGAACACCGACGTGGCGGGGTTCCGCTTCGCGTTGGACGCACTGGGGGCCGATCGTGGTCGCGGCCGACAGGCCCTCGTCCTTGGCGCGGGCGGCGCGGCACGGGCGGTGGTCCATGTTCTGTTGAGCGCCGGCTACGCTGTCACCGTTCTCGCTCGCCGCACCGAGCAGGCGGGGGTACTGGTCGACCACCTGCATCACGCCCACCCCGATACCAAGCTGTCCAGCGGAGGTCTCGTGGCGGAATCGCTGGCCCTTGAGGCCCGTGAATCGGACCTGGTAGTCAATGCCACTCCGGTGGGTGCCGCGCCGGAAGCGAGTGCCAGCCTGTGGCCGGACGACGAGCCCGTGCCGTCGCACCTCACAATCCTCGATCTCGTCGCCTGGCCGCCGGAGACACGATTGGTGGAGCAGGCGCGGTCCTGCGGCGCCCGGGCGGAAGGCGGGCTCACGATGCTCCTCGGTCAAGCCGCCGCGGCCTTCGAGCTGTGGACGGGCCGGACAGCGCCGCTGGCGACCATGCGCGCCGCCGCGCTGGAAACCACCCCCAACCCCCAACCCCCAACTCCCA
>CAYYVH010000509.1:0-2501 GCA_964475075.1 uncultured Anaerolineales bacterium
GCAGACAGCAACAGCTGAGGATTGTCGCGGGCCGCAGTCGGGAAACTCTCCCGGTTGGCCTCAAACCAGCTCAGGTAGGTCTCGACAGGGGTGCTGTCCGGTTAACTCTTGACGGGACCAGCGAAGGCCCAGACCTTGTAGCCCTCCTCTGCCCCTTCATCACGATACACCAGCACGCGCCCCGGAAGCCGGGTATCCGGTGCCAGCAGCTCCTCCACCAGTGTCCGGGGCGGCTCCCCCTGCAAGACGATCCGTCCGTCGTCAACATAGGTAGCCAAGTGGCTCTGCAGAGACAGCGGAATCCCCAGATGATCGTTGAGATCGTTCAGCTCTCGTCGGTTCTCCCGTCGGTTGATGTAGTCCTTCTCGACCAGTTGGATCTGGTGTGCGGCCATAATTGCCGCCAACTCGCCCTCGACATAAGCCGTACACTCATCGCAGGCTTCGTTGTAGTAGACCACGGCCTCACGCTCGGTCCCCTGTGCCCGAAGTGCGGCGGAGGACGTGGTCAGTATGATACTGGCCAGCCCCATGCTCAGTAGGCTGCGTCGCATGTAAGAAACACCTTCAACAACAGGTGAGCACCTTGGGGATCTCCCCTTCTTTCAACGCCCCGAAGGGGTTGCCGTACTTTCGGATGTTGCCGATCATGGCCTCGTTGGCCTCCGTCTCGACTCCCTGCGTCACCAGCCCGGCGCGTATGGACTCCCCGGCCGGGTCGTGACCCACGGGGCAGACCATCCGGCAGGCCCGGCACAACGTACACTGGCTCTGCCGCGGCGGAGAGCCGCCCGTCCAGCACCTGGGTCACGTGGTACGCCTCCAGCCCATAGTCGCTGCTCAGCGTGTGGTAGCAGCCCGGACAGTTGGTGATGATTCTGCGGGCGCTGAAGCGATCGAAGACCTCCAAGTTCCGGGCCTTTAACTCCTCGAAGTCGGCGGCGTACCCGGCCCGCTTGACCGGGCTGCCACCGGACCAACCCACCACCCATGCGACTGTACCCAGCATCGTGCTTTCTTCACTTCCTGTTGTAGTACCCTCTGGTCGTCCGGGGCGAGCCACAGCCTTCGGCTCGATGCCCGCGCGACTAGCTTCCGGGCTTGCGGATGGTCACGCGGAACTCAACCTCCACCTCGGGGGCGTTTGGATCATTGCTGCGCAGGTAGACAACCCGCAGCAGGTTGCCGTACAGGTTGTCCTCGGTCGGGTCGAGGGTCACCCGTAGCTCAGCCGAGCCGCCCGGGGGGATCGTATCCCGATCCATAGCCGCCTTGGTGCAATCACATGAGGTGCTGACCTTCTCGATCTGCAAGGGTTCTCCCCCCTCGTTGCGCACCGCATAGGTCAGCTCCAGGATCTCTTGGGGCACCTCGCCCAGGTCCTGGGACTCGGGCTCCACCACAATGCGCGGCGGGGAACCGCCACAGCCCGCCAACAATAGGATCGCGACCACCGCGAGCATGAGACGGCTCAGGCCCCGCACCCACGACGAGGGGCCTTCGGGGTTCACGCAATCGCTCCCATCCGCAAGGAATGCCTCGTACCTGCACGCCTGGAGGGAGCAGGCTCTGCACAGGCGGTCGGAGGCGCCGGGCGCCGCGGAGCGTCGGCTCCGGGTATGTCTGCGAACCATTGTGTGCCTACAACCCTCGATCAATTAGGAAATCTCCATTCTGCCATTTCCTTCCGGTTAATTGTCTCGACACGCTCCTGTTGGGGCTCCCAAACGAGCTATCGTTCCTCGACAGACGCATACCGTTCAAGATGACGATCAGTGATGCGCCCACGTCGGCAAAGACGGCCATCCACAGCGTAGCCAGGCCTGCAAGTGCCAGGGCCATGAAGCCCACCTTGACGAACAGGCTAAAGGCGACGTTCTGCCGGACGATCCCCCACGTACGGCGGCTAAGATGTATGGCGAAGGGCAGCTTGCGCAAGTCGTCGGCCATCAGCGCGATGTCTGCCGTCTCCAATGCCTGGTCGGTGCCGGCACCGCCCATGGCGATACCGACGGTGGCCCGGGCCAGAGCTGGCGCATCATTCACACCATCACCCACCATGGCCACCTGGCCGTACTCCTCCTGCAGCTTCTTCACTGCGTCCACCTTCTCTGCTGGCAGCAGGCCGGCCTGAACTTCGTCCACTCCGACCTGGGCGGCGATGGCCTCAGACGTGCGCTCGTTATCGCCAGTGAGCATCACCGTTCGGCTGATACCGGACCGCTTGAGAGCAGCCACCGCCTCTCGGGCGTCGGGCCGCACCGTGTCGGCCACGGCGATCAGGCCAACTGTGGAGGGCGGCCTGTCCGCCACAGCCACGAACATCACCGTCTTTCCCTCCGCCTCCAACCGCTCGAGGTGGGTGTTCAGCCTCTCGGGCAGCGGGGCACCTATCTCGGCCAAGAGGCTGCGGTTGCCGATGTGCACCGGACTGCCGTCCAGCAGGGCGCGAGCGCCACGGCCAGCAAGAGCCTGAAAGCCTGCAGCCGGGGTGAAGGGGA
>CAYYVH010000510.1:0-2476 GCA_964475075.1 uncultured Anaerolineales bacterium
AGATAGCGCAGCTCATCTTTGGTAATGTGGTACTTTCTCTTTCCCGCCATTTTAATTTATAGCATCGCTTCTTTATGTCGTGCGGAGTGACATTGAAGATTTACGGCTGCCGGCATGCTGGCGATGTGACAGGGGAAGGTCTCGACGTGGACGGCCAGGGCGGTAACTCTTCCCCCCAAGCCCTGCGGGCCGATGCCCAGTTTGTTCACCCGCTCCAGTATCTCGGCCTCCAGTGCGGCCACCTCAGGGTCGGGATTGGGCGACCTCACCGGACGCAGCAGCGCCTTCTTGGCGATGAGGGCGGTCTGATCAATGGTGCCGCCGATGCCCACCCCCACGATAACGGGCGGACAGGGGTTGGCCCCAGAATTCTCCACACACTCGACCACCCAATCAACGATCCCTTGCCTGCCGGCCGCCGGCGAGAACATCTTGAGGTAGCTCATGTTCTCGCTGCCGCCACCTTTGGGGCAAACGGTGATCTTGAGCTTGTCCCCTGGGACGATCTCGGTGTGGATCACCGCCGGGGTGTTGTCCCTGGTGTTCACTCTGGCCGAGAAGGGC
The DNA here is from genome assembly GCA_964475075.1 of uncultured Anaerolineales bacterium. Taxonomy (GTDB): domain Bacteria; phylum Chloroflexota; class Anaerolineae; order Epilineales; family Epilineaceae; genus CAYYVH01. The sequence continues at coordinate 565 of CAYYVH010000510.1, forward strand.
TGGTCCACCACTGACTTGCGCAGGTAGCCCTCTTGATAGCCCTGGCGCACCCCCTCGGTGATGGCCTCGTTGAACTCGCCACCCACGATGTGAACGTCCTGCCCCAGCTCGACGAACACGACCGTGAGGCCAGTATCCTGGCACAGCGGCAATTCCCCCTGAGCGGCGATTTCAACGTTCTCTAAGATTTGATCCAGCACCACCTGCCCCACCGGCGAGACCTCCTTCTGACGAGCGTTTCGCAGGGCGTCCAGCACATCCTCGCCCAGGTAGTAGTTCGCCTCAATGCAGAGACGAGCCACCTCTCGAATTATCTGTTCAGTGCTTACCTCTCTCACTCTTCGATCTCCTTTGCCTGGGATACGAAAGGGACACCTCAAACACAGGCTGCCACTTCAAAAGCCCATCTTTCGCGGTGTCCCACACCTCTAAAAATTGCAGTGCACCTGCTATTGGTCGCGCTTCGTCCCCTCCTCGCCAAAGAATCCATAACGACGTCATCGAATTGGTCGGGCCAGAACATCAATGGCTTCCTCCTTGAATCCAGCGCTCCAAAGTATATACCTTTTGTGTTGTCTTGTCAAAAAACTTTCACCTAACTGCCCGCGTATAGTTGGGCAGAAGCAGCGGTGAAAGGGTTTCCTGGGACAGGCCGGCCATCTGGCGGGCGCGATTGAACCTGGCAACGTGGTCGAGGGTTAGCTTGCCAAGTTCGACCTCTCTGGCTCGCAGGGCGGCGGCCTTGCCAGCTCGGCGGCCGAAGACCACTATCTCGAGGAGCGAGTTCCCCGCCAGACGGTTGCGCCCATGCACGCCACCAGTGACCGCCCCAGCCGCGTACAGGTTTGGCACCCCTTTAACGGAACCGTCGGGCTCTATAGCTATGCCGCCATTTTGGAAGTGCGCCGTGGGATAGACGAGGATGGGGTCCTTGGTGATGTCAATATCGAAGCGTTTGAACTGGCGCACCATGGCCGGCAGCCTCTTCTCAATGGTGCCAGGGCCGTGGATGATGTTGATCATGGGCGAGTCCAACCAAACGCCTCGCATTCCCGACGGCGTCTCCACCCCTTTTCCTCGTTCGTTGCACTCACGTATGACGGCCGCGGCCTCGGCGTCGCGAGTCTCCAGGTGATAGACGAACTGCTCGCCATCAGCATTGACCACCTGGGCTCCCAGGCCACGTACTTTTGCCGTCACCAGTTGGCCCACGATCTGCTCCGGATAGGCAGCGCCGGTAGGGTGATATTGATAAGTGTCTGGATGAAGCAGTCTGCCCCCCACCCGATAGGCCAGCACCAGTCCATCCCCTGTGGCCCCGTAGTGATTGGTGGTGGCGAAGCCCTGGTAATGCAGACGGCCGCTGTCGCCGGTGGCGATGATGGTGCACTTGGCCCTCACCACCAGGTGCTCCCCCGTCTCCAGGTTCTGCAAGATAGCTCCCGCCACCTGGCCTTTGTCGTCCATGAGAAGCTCGATGGCCGGTGCAAACTCCAGGACAGTGATGTCCTCAGGATAGCTCAGCACCTCGTCGCGCAGGGGGCGCATGATAGCTGCCCCACTGTAATCACCTGCCGAGTGCGCCCGCTTGCGGGAGGTACCGCCAAAGTGTATGGTGATCATGGTGCCGTCGGGCTCCTTATCGAACATCACCCCCAATCCTTCCAGCCATTGGATGACCATAGGAGCCTCCATCGTCAAGGCCTCGACCAGGTCGGGGTCGTTGGTGAAGCCGCCGCCGCCCATGGCATCCAGGTAGTGGATGACCGGCGAGTCGTTAGGCTTGTCGGCAGCCTGGATGCCCCCCTGGGCCATCATGGTGTTGGCGTCGCCGAAGCGCAGCTTCGTAGCAATGATGACCTTGGCTTCGTTCTCCCTGACTAAAAGCGCCGCCGAGGCCCCCGCCCCACCC
>CAYYVH010000511.1:0-2470 GCA_964475075.1 uncultured Anaerolineales bacterium
CAGAGAGGAGACGTGCCGGCCATGGCTGTCCGCAAGAAAACAGAGGAAAAGCCGTAGGGAGTCACGGTACGACAGGATGGTGTGATAGCTGGCACCACGCATGCGCTGTAGGTACTCGCAGAAGAAGGACTCCACGAAACCCAATAGCGGATCTGGGAGACGACTCTTCATCGTGTTTCTTGGGTCTTCGCGAAGAGCGCCTCAAATCGATCTGCGGTCAACGCGAGAAGCTCTGGAGTCGCTCGGAGATAGTACTCGGTGCCGAGCACATTGAGATGTCCCATGTATGCCGAAAGCCACGACAGGCGAGCATTGACGTCGACTCCCTCTCGGTACCAGCGCGTAAGCCGATGAACGGCGAAGGTATGACGAAAGTCATAAGGTCGAGGCCCTTTACGACCCTTCGGTGGCTTGAGGCCAGTCCGTCGGAGAAGTCCACGGATGGTGTCGGACGCGGATCTGACCGATAGATGTAAGCCGTCGCCTCGAACGAACAAGTGGCTGTCGGCATCCTCGGCCGCATGGGAGCTGCGGGCATCCATATATTCTCTCAGCTCGGCAGCAAGGTCGGCGTGGAAAGGGACAAGACGCGATCGGCCTTTGCTGTTGTTGATTGAGAACACTCTCTCTTCAAGATCAACATCGCGCAAGCGCAGTCGTAGGGCCTCTCCAAACCGAAGGCCGGTGCAGTAAAGGACGAGGATGAGAGAGCGGAAGGCTGCCCGTCGCAGCAGTGGGGCACGTAGCGACGAGGTCAAGGCCAGAATCCTCCGCACCTCGTCATCGGAGAAGATGTAAGGAAGGAATTTAGACTCCGTGGACTGGGGAGCCCAAATGCGGCCCGGAACGAACGTGTCGGGATCGCGACGCTTTAGGAACAGACAGAACTGGCGGATCACTCCGAGTTCGTTCGCCACGGACACCGGCTTGCGCTCTTCCATGGAGGCGAGCCAACCGAGAACCGTTTGATCCAGTTTGAGATCGGTCGGCGACTCTTTGTGTTGGGATGCGAATCGGTCGAAGCTGCGGAGAGTGAACTCGGCTCGACGGTAGGGATTTCCTCGAGCTCTCTTGAATGCGAGGAAGGCCTCAAGATCGCTGGATAACGGACTCGCGAACCCACTCGGAGTAGTCTTCATACTGGCACCGGCAGCGCAAGCGCCCGTAGTCGTGTGGTCGCGATGCGGATGTACGCGGACGTGGAAGACGGGTCTCGATGACCCAAGATATCGCTGACGACTTTGGTCGGTGCACCGAGTTCGATCTGCCGACAGGCATGACTGTGGCGTAGGATATGACCTCCAAGACGATTCGCGGCGATTCCGGCATTGCGCCCATGAGTGCGGATAAGGTGACGGATCGCGGATGAGGTCATCGGTCCATGCGGCACAACGGCTCTGACGAATACTGCGCGCGTCGTCGAGTAGGAGGGTCGCCCTTCGCGAAGATAGGTCGTGAGTGCATGAGCTATTGGAGGAAGTAGCGGAAGGGAATACCCGCATCCGGTTTTCGGCCGTACAGCCCGGATCGAACCTCTACTCCAACCAATGTCGTCGAGCTGAAGGTGGATCACCTCGGCCGACCCCATGCCGTACGTGGCCATCATCAGCAACAAGGCATAGTCCCTCAGGCCAGTGCGCAGACCCGTATCAATCGAACCGAGGAGTCGCTGAACCTCGTTCCAGGGCAGCGCTCGTGGTGGTCGCTCTGCAGCACGTACAACTGGGGCGGTGACCGACGAAGCGAGATCGTGTGAAAGGTATCCTCGATGGTGGAGGAATCGGAGAAACGTCCGCAGAGTGGTACACAATCGGGCCACTGTCTTCCGGCTCCACCGGATGCCTGCTTCCGTGACGAAGTCGTCAATGTCCTTGAGAAGGAGGTCCTCCAAGGAACGAGTCGGATAGCGAACATGGCGTAGGAATGCTGGCAAGAGAGCCAGGTCGCGACGAATCGTCGATTGTGCGACGCCCGCATGGCGCCAACGGAAATCTTTGTACTCGGCAAGCACAAGGGGCAAGCGAGCCCGCTGCGGCTTCGTCTCCCACTCTGGCACGGAGTATCCGGCCATGCGTAGACCGAATGACCACGCCTTCAGTGCGAACCGTGCGCAACGCTCAGCGTTGATTTTGTCTATGCCGCGTGCTTCGGAGTAGGCCCTGGCGAATGTCGCTACGCCCTGCCGCGTGAGCTGAAGATCCGGGGCGTCGCAGCTCGCAAGTAGCTTCTCGTACTCCCTCACCCAACGGAGATACACAGCGATGGTGCTTTCTCGACGACCGTTCCCGCGCCATATCTCGATGACGCGCGCTTCTTGAGGAGATAGTGAGTTGGCAACCGGCATGCGGTCATTGACGCTCAGGGTGACCCCTCTATTCCAGCGCGTTATGCCAAGTCGAAATTTCTCTCACGCCCACACCGAAGACGCCTTGACACTCGAAGTCGACATAATGCCGGACACGGGATAATG
>CAYYVH010000512.1:0-2470 GCA_964475075.1 uncultured Anaerolineales bacterium
GCGACCTAGAGCACGACGCGGCCACCAGCACGTGGGGCACATCGAATGGCGGAGCGCGGGGCTGTGGGGGGCGTGCGGACGGCGGGGGGGGGTACGCCGACCGGATCGCGGCCGGTGCCGGTCCACAGTCGGCGAATGGCAGCCGCGCGCCCCACACGGCAAGACCTCGGGCGGTATCTCCGCCTGGCCAAGCAGGGCGACCCGCGGGCATTCGAGCGGCTCGTGGTCCACTTCCAGGCCTTGGTGGACCAGGTCTCCCGCGCCCGCATGGACGACAAAGAGATCGCTCGCGAGTGTGCCCAGGAGGCACTGCTGGACGCCTGGCGAGGTATTGGCTCGGTGACGGGCGACCTCGGTGCCTTTCGCGGATGGCTCGTGCAGGTGGTGGTCAACGCCTGCAAGGTACGCGAACGCTACGAGCGGCAAAGGGAAGCGCTGATCGCCAGAGGCGGTGCGGGCGAAAGGCAAATGCAAACGCTGGAGGATGAAGGCCCAACGCCCGACCTTCTCGCGGAGGAGGCCGACCTGATCGCCCAACTGACGGAGGCGATCCTGCTCTTGCCGGAGCCGTATCGCGTCGTCCTCGTGTTGCACAAGGCGGAGTTCTGTTACCGGGAGATCGGGGCGATGCTGGATCTGGACGTTCCAACCGTTGGGTCACGCTTGCACCGGGCACGGAAGCACTTGCGGGTGGCTTTGACGGGTGCCTGGGCAGCAGGCAGCGGCGTGGGCTCGCAAGGCCGAGCCGACGAGACAGACCGAACGACCGCCGGCCTGCCGACCGACTCGCCTGTGATCGGCGACAACACTGAGGAAGGTGACCGATGAACGAGCACATCTCTTCCGAAGAGCTCTCATTCTTCCTAGACGGTGAACTACCGCCCGAGCGGCTGAAGGCGATCCGCGCTCACCTCGAGGCATGCCCGGAGTGCCGGTTGATGTTCGAGACCGATCGCTGGATCGACGACATGGTCATGGAGCTGCCGTGGAACGAGCTTCGCACCAGCGAGCCGCTCGCCCTGCCTCCGGAGGAGCACGACCGGTACGCGCGGTTGCGGGGGTGGCAGGCACTACGAGAGTGGTTGACGTGGCCCCGCGCGGCTGTCGTCGTACCGGTCTCGCTGGTGCTCCTGCTCGTACTCCTCGCAACGCTCCTGTGCGGCAGCCCACTGCGACCTGGACTCTGCACCCACCCGGCGGTGCGGGCACTGGACCTGCGCCGCGACGGGCAGGCGGTGGTGCGCGGTGGCCCCACGCAAGTGGTCGCCTCGGCGACGCCGGGGCCGCCGATCCGGGGCACCTCGGTCGACCGCATCGGTGTTGTCGCCACGCAGGTGGCGCATGCTGCCGAGACGGTGGCCGCGGCAACGGAGGCGGCAGCCACGCCCGCCGTGCCGCCGGCGCCAACACCAAGCGCCGCGGTGCTCACGCCGACGCCGACGAGCACTGCCGACGCGGTTATCGTGCAACGTCCGCCGGAGCCTACTGAGATCCAGGGGCGCGGCGGGGGTTGGGGCCCGGCGGAGCAGACAGAAGAGGCCATATTCTTCCTCACCATGACACCGTACGTGGCAACGCGGGCCGTGGAGAAGGCCACAGAGGAAGCACGGTGGGCGACGTTGCGTGCTGAGCACCATGCGACGTATACGGCGCAGGCGGCCACATCATGTGCCCAGGGCACGAAGAACGCTGAAGTCTTCGCGACCTGGACAGCGGTCGCGCTCCTGACCCGCACCGCTACCCCAAGCCCGACTGGCACGCGGCCCACGCCCACACCAACACCGACGCTGGATTTCCGACTCACGGAAACGGCGATCTGGCCACCTCCGTCCCCGGTGCCGACATGGACGCCGGGTCCAGCCACACCAACGGTGCCTCGGCCGTCCCCATCCCCGGTGCCAACGTGGACGCCCTCCCCTACCGCCACGGTCACACGGGTCGACGAGCTGTTCGACGAACCCTCATGGCCCTTCACACCCCTGAGCTGAGCCCCACGATGGATAGCGTATCTCATGAGAAAGGCAAGGAGTACATGGACACGAGAGAGGCTGGCCGGTTGAGTAGACGTGACCTCACCTCCGCCGCACGGGTGCTGAAGGAGGTCGTCGGGAACCCCGATGCACTCGCCCGATGGCGGGCGGAGCTCGGCGACGGGCACGACGGATGCCCACGGGACATCGAGCCGTTCGCGAAGGTGCAGCGCCGGCTGCGCAACCTGAAGACCGGCCAGTTCGTGAAGGTGGCGAACGAAGACCCGTACGGCAACGAACTGCCGGAAGGGGTGGTGCGGTATGACGGCGAGGATCCGGGCTACAGCGTGTCGGTGCACCTGTGGGGCCGGACCGTGCAGTACACGGTGCCGTACCGCTTCTTCCCGGGGCAGGAGGGGATTGACCTGGCGCTGGACATCAAGGAGGGCGCATCCGGAAGATGGGGGAGGGCATGAGACACGGCATCTGAGATCTGCTAC
>CAYYVH010000513.1:0-2469 GCA_964475075.1 uncultured Anaerolineales bacterium
TCGATGTGACGAGGGAATAGCAGAGCTATTGCCGAGGAGCATCGAACACCCCTGCCGGCGCATCGGCGCCCTCGATTGCTGCTTCTATTCCTTGACAAGCCCTGTGCTCCGCAGGCACTGGCCGCTTGTAGTGGTGCTCGTTGCCTACGCGATCCTGGCCCTGGGGTACAACCTTGCCACGCCGGTCGGCGAGGCGGCCGATGAGCCGACCCACGTGGAGTTCGTCCGGCATGTGCTGGTGACGCACCGCCTCCCTGTGCTGAGGCCGGAGCCAGGTAGCGGCCTGCCGCAGGCCAAACATCCCCCACTGTACTACCTGGCGGGGGCAGCCGTTTCGTTCTGGGCCGACTATGATACGCTGCGGTTCGTGAAGAACCCGCACTTCCGATTCAACGTCGAGGATCCCCCGGCGCCGAACCTGTGGGTGCACTCCGCGGAGGAGGAGTTCCCAGGGCCTGAGGGCTTTCTGGCCGTGCGGATCATGCGCTTACTGTCCTTCGCGTCAGGATTGGTAGTCGTCTGGGCGACGTACCAGTTGGGCCGCACCGTGTGGCCCCACGCGCCGTACATCGCGTGGGGCGCGGCGGCTGTCGTGGCCTTCGTGCCGCAGTTCACCTTTCTCAGCGGCAGCTTCAACAACGATGCGATGGCCAACGCCTGGGCGGCTCTGGCCCTGCTGGGGTCTGTCCGGCTGGCGTTGGGGTACGCAACGCGGCGCGACCTCCTTCTGCTCGGGACCGTGTTGGGTCTGGGCCTCATCACCAAGCTGACCACGATCCCCGCTCTTGGCGTCGCCGGGCTCGGCCTGCTGGTATTTGCTCTCCGGTACCGCGCGTGGCGGAGGCTTCCCCGCGCTCTGGTGGAGATCGGCCTGCCTGCGCTCCTGATCTCGGGTTGGTGGTTCGCCCGCAACATGCGCCTGTACGGTTACGATGATCCGCTCGGGTGGCGGCGGTGGTCGGGGCGGATCCCGCAGATGCACCGGGTCGTGCCGTTGAGTGAGGAGCTGGGCGCGTACTTCTGGGTCCAGCTGACGACGTTTTGGGGCCGCTTCGGTTGGAGCACCGTCCTGATGCCGGACTGGGTGTACCGGCTCCTGCTGTCTGTGACGGTGCTGGCGGTGCTCGGGCTGGTTCTCCTTGTGCGGCGCCGGTCCTCACTACCCACCGAGACGCGCCTGGGCATGGCGTTCGTGGCGAGTTCCGTGTTGCTGATGTACCTCTCCGTGTTCTGGCTGGCGCTGTCCCTCAATATGGTCGTTGCTCACGGGCGGTTGCTGGACATCGCCGTCGCCGGCCTGGGCGTGCTCTTCGTCACCGGCCTCACTCAGCTCTCACCGCGCGCGGCGCGCCCCTGGGCGGCCGGGGCAGTCTCGTTGGGCATGTTCATCCTCAGTGCCGCCGCCCTGGTGTTCGTCGTTGTACCTACGTTCAGGCTTCCTGAGGCACTTGCACCTGAGGCCGTAGCGGCCATCAGCCACCCGTTGGACGTCGACTTCGACCACCGCTTCAGGCTCTTCGGCTACGATATCAGCGCTGACCGGATCGTCGCGGGCGAGACGCTCACCGTCACGCTCTACTGGGGAGCGCTGCCTGGGCGTAGACTAGCGCAGCAACCGCCCGCTGCGCAGCCGGAGGGACACGTCGTATTCGTGCACGCGGTGGATGCAGCGGGGGAGGTCGTCGGACGAGTGGACGCCGTGCCGTTTGGTGGTGTCCTGCCGACGGTGGGTTGGCCTCCGGGGCAGGTGTTCCGGGTGGAGTACGTCGTGGCTGTAAGCGCGGACGCTGTGACTGGGCGCGCTGTGCTGCTGATTGGGCTGTATCGGGCGGGTGGGTCTCGGACCCGCTTGCCCGCCACACGAGCCGGTGAAGTACTGGGGGACGCCTACCGGCTCCATCCGCTGGGCATTCGTCCCGCGGAGCCGGGCGGTGTCGAGGTCGAGCCCGAGCGGCGGCGCGGTGACACGTTCGGTGAGGCGGGTCCGGATGGCGAGGTGGACGCGGCCGGGTTGATCCACTTGCTGGGACACGGTGTGTCGGTTGACGGTGGAGGGTGGGTTCTGGTGACGCTGTACTGGCAGGCGGATTGGGTCCCGGCGATCGACCTCACCGTCTTCGTACATCTCGTCGGTCCGGATGGCGCACTCGTCGCTACGGGCGACGGCCCTCCCCGATCGGGTCGCTACCCGACGTCGCTTTGGGAGCCCGGTGAGATCGTGGTCGATGAGCACGAGCTGGAAGTCCCGGCCGGACTGCCGCACGGTCAGTACGCTCTTCGCGTGGGCCTCTACGACCCCGGCACCGCAGCTCGGCTCCCTGCCTGGGATGGGGGCGGCTCACGCTGGCCCGACGACGCTGTCGATCTAACGGAGATTGCCTGGTAAGGGCGTGTCAACAAATAAGACCGTGCACCCGAGGGCGCCGATGCGCCGGCAGGGGTGTGCGATGCGACGAGGGCATAGCCATG
>CAYYVH010000514.1:0-2465 GCA_964475075.1 uncultured Anaerolineales bacterium
GCGCGCTCCGGCTCCACCGACTACACCACAGCCGGCCCGGTCACCGTCGAGGTGGCACTGAGCGGCCCCATGCGCGCCTCAGTGCACGTCAAAGGCGCCTACCGTGACGGTAGCGGTACTGCCTTGCTAGATCACACCAGCCGCTACTGGTTCTACGCTGGCCAGTCGGCCGTCCGCCTGTTCCACACCGTGGAAAACAACACACCCTGTCCGCTGGACGAATCCGAGCAACTGACCTGCCACGACATCGGCTCCGGCGGGAGCGTGGACGTGACTGACCTGTCCCTTGTCCTGCCCACGGCTCTCACCGGGCCGCTGACCTACCAGGCCGGCGGCGAGGGTGCTCCAGTCGCTGGGGCGCTGAGCGATGATTTGCTGTTGTACCAGGACTCCAGCGGCACTGACAACTGGGACCACTACCCCACCATGACCGACTGGGAGGGGGCCCCTCTGGACCCCCGGCCCCGCATGCAGTCCTACGTCACCTTCCGCGGTTACCGCACGACTCTGGGTAGCACGAACGTGGACAGCGGCGACCAGGCGGCCGGCTGGCTCAACGTCACTGGCCCTGAGGGCACCTGGGGCGTCGCCGTGCACGACTTCTGGCAGAACTTCCCCAAGGCCCTGCGTGCCTCCCCCGACGGCAGCGTCGAAATCGGTCTCCTCCCCGACGAATTCGGTCCGGCCGACTACGCCCTCAACCTGCGAGCCGGCGAACACAAAACCCATGAGCTCTGGCTCTCCCCTGCTGTGGCCGGTCTCCTGACCGTGCCACCCCTGTTCGCCCAGGCCCCACCCGACTGGTACATCCAGAGCAGCGCCATCCCCTTCCTCACCGCCCGCGACCTCACCGACTGGCCCGATCACGAAAACTACATCGCCTACCAACTGGACACGGCTCCCACCTACGAGGAGTGGATGGACTGGTATCCCAACCTGTTCGCCGCCATCGAGGGCACCGATTTCTACGGCATCTTTGACTACGGCGACTGGCCACTGGACTACGAGGGCTACTCCGTCTCGCCCCTCAATCCGAAGTATCACAACGACTACGGTATGTGGCTGCAGTGGATGCGGGGCGGGGACGCCCGCTGGTTCGGCCTGGCCGAGGCCGCCAACCGTCACTTCGCCGACGTAGACATCCTGCACAACCTGCACAGCCCGCGTCACTGGGGGGACGGCATCGCCTTCGGGCACAGCTATCACGACGAGGAGGGCTTCGTCAACCCCCATCGCAACTACGGCGGCAGTCACCCTGACACGGCCTATGGTGTATCGGGACTTCTGACGACCTACTACCTGACGGGCTACGAGAAAGCCTACGACGCAGCCCTGGAGCTGGCCGATTGCATCGATTACCGGCTGCACAACGACAGTCACCTGTGCGACTTCTTCCCGCCGGGCGAGTGCAGTGGCCAGGGGGTCGCCCTGGGAGCCGCCGACGGCCTCTACGAGAACGGCACCCGTCCTACTGCCAACAACCTGTCCATCGCAGTGGCGGCCTATCGTGCTACGGCGGACGCGCGCTATCTGGCCGTAGCCGACGCACTGGTGGATTGGGCCAGGGCCAGTGAACAACCCTACATCGACGGTCCCATCGCCGGGGACGGGAGGATGGTTAAGCCGTGGATGCTGAACATGTACCTGCGCGCCCTTGCTTACTACCTGGAGATGCGCGACGAATTCAGCCTGGCCGACACCTACGATGCCGGGAGCTCCTTCCTGGCCTACGCTGATTGGCTGCGCACCTACGCCTGGGTCGACCTCGATCCGATAGACACCGGCCCTCGTGGCGCCTACCCTTATGAATGGTGGTTCGACGGGCGGGCAGCGAACGACGACGTGGACGTCGTAAACTGGCTGCTGCTGGGGGCCGACGCCCTGGCCTACGCCCATCGTCTAAGCGGCGAGGCCGACTACCTGGACCGGGCGACCCGCCTCTTCCGCACCGGCAGCCGTGACCCGTGGTATGAGGGCGACGCCAACACCTACAGTGCCACCAAAGAGACAGCCAACAGCGTCTCCTGGGGGCACATCTTCCTACAGGAGTGGGCGGCGCAGACCGCAACATCAGGGGCCCGAGGGCCTGTCTGGTAGTGATGTAACGACCACCCAAAGAAGAAGACTCGAAAGGAGACTCGATATGAAGACTACGGGCACAAAGAGCAGACTTTTTCTGGAATATGGTTTCCCCATAGCCCTGCTGATCCTGGTGTTTGGTTTCTCCATAGCCCTGCTGATCATGGCCATAGGTGTGCTGTTGGGGATGCTGCCATTGATCGCCATCAGTCTGGCGGCGCTGGTCGGCCTGCTGGCCGGGGGCGCTGGATTAAGGCTTGCCACTTCGCCTGGGCTCAGTGCGGGCCTGAGCGGAGCCGAAGGGTCCAGCGCGAGCGAACAAGACTCACTTTTCTTCTCCCGGCGGACACACGAGCGCCTGCTCCCTCGCCTTGTGATCCCAGCCC
>CAYYVH010000515.1:0-2455 GCA_964475075.1 uncultured Anaerolineales bacterium
CTCCGGTGGCAATGCGGCAAATGGGTCTTGCACGCAGATACATTGTGGGGATGTGTCTTTGGTGACCTCGACCTTAGTCTCCGGGACACCCATCGTCTCTGGTTCCTCACGTTGACTCTTCATTTGGACTCCTCGAGCCACGAAATTCCTGAGTGATGCCCGCACCGGGCACCTCGATCATGACCTGTCACCCTCCTTCCAGCAGGTCACGCGCTTTGCTCTTGACGTGCGTCTGCAAGAAGGCCAGTGCTCCCTCTGCGTCCCTGTCCAGCAGAATGCGGCACAGTTCGATAATCTCCTCATCCTCCAGGGGGATGGTCAGCAGCTTCTTCATCACGTTACCTCGCTATACCAGCAAGTCAGCCACCCAGCCGATTCCCAGCTCGTGCAACTTGCCTGTGGTGGGAGCACCCGTCTCCTTATCCCAACCGTTCATCTCGTAGTAAAGGGCCAACGCCTTGGCCACATCCTCGGCCGGAACCGCCACCCCCTCGGCCGGACCCGACTCGAAGGGCGTGGAGAAGCGCCAGGGGGCCACGTCATCTTTGGCCCGCAACCCCTCCCGATAGTTGAAGGCCCGCGCCATAGCCAGTGCCCGTTCCCCCACCTTGATCAGCTCGAAGACGGAACTGTTCCAGCCCGTCACTCCCTGCACGATCTCACGTATTTGTTCCTTGCCGTAGGGCATGAACATGCACAGCCCCAGGCAGTTATAGAGCACCTGCCAGTCAATGTGGTACTTGGCTAGCCGCACTTTCTCCGGGCCCAGGTAGTCGGCCGGGATGGGTTCCAGGACGCCCAGGCTGCGCATGTCTCGGATGGCCCCCCCCTCCGCCTCGTAACTGGTGTCGTGGATGTTGTGCATGTGGTCGGCGCCGGTGGGAGAGGTGGCGTATCCCAGGTCGAGGGCGAACTTGATGCGCGGCTCGTGCATGGGAACCTCCTGGCCCTTGACCTGCATGGCGTACCTCTCTGTCTCCCGACCGATCTGCCGCGCCGCCCGCAGACAGCCCTCAGCCAGCAGGTCGCCGAAGCCTCGACGATGGGCGATCTGCTCGATGAGCTCCACCATGGCCTCGGTGTTGCCAAACTTGAGCTCCAGGCCACCGGTATCCTCGGGTGTGAGCAACGCCCGCTCGAAGCACTCCATGGCCCAGGCGATAGTCACACCGGTGGAGATGGTGTCCAGCCCGTAGGCGTTGCACAGTTGGTTGCCGTAGGCGATGGCCTCCAGATCATCAATCCCACAGCAGGAGCCCAGCGCCCCCACCGTCTCGTATTCCGGACCGCCGTAGGTGGGGTCAACCTGATAGCGGTTTTCAGCCCTGACGCGCCGCTTGCAGTACACCGGGCAGGCGAAGCAACTGTCCCGATCCACCAGGATGGTCTCTGTCATCGTCTTCCCGGTGATCTTCTCCGCACCCTCAAAGGCGCCCTCCTGGAAGTTGCGGGTGGGCAGCCCCCCAGACTGACTCAGGAAGGACAGGCCGCCATCGGTGCCATGCTCGTGCAGCCCGCCGGTCCACTCTTCCATGAAATGGTCGCTCAGCCAGCGCGCTTGCTCACGAACGCGGGCCGCATCAGCCACCTCCACCCGGCCCGAGCCTCGCACGGCGATGGCTTTCAGCTTCTTGGAGCCCATCACCGCGCCCAGGCCGGTGCGGCCCGCAGCCCGGTTCACGTCGTTGATCACGCAGGCGAAGCGGACCAGGTTCTCGCCCGCCAGACTGCACTGGGTGACCCGCACATGCTCGTCCTCCAGCTCTTCTTTGAGAATCCCCTCCACCTCGCCCGTCTTCTTGCCCCATAAGTGAGCAGCATCTTGCATCTCTACCTGATCGTCCTTGATGGACAGGTAGACCGGCTCCTCCGCCTGGCCGGGGACGATGATCGCGTCCCAGCCGGCTCGCTTGAGCTCCGCTCCCCAGAAGCCGCCGACCTCAGCAGCGCCGAAGGCTCCGGTGAGGGGGGATTTCGCACCGACCGCGTGTCGGCCGCTCCCGCCGAGGGGCGCTCCGGTCACGATGCCAGGGGCGAAGATCAGCCGGTTGTCGGGGCCCAGGGAGTCGGCCCCCGGGTTCAGCTCCTTGAGAAGATAGTGGGCGATCAACCCCCAGCCGCCGAAGTAGGTGCGGAAGAACTGCTCGCCTGGCTCCTCGACCCCGATCTCTCGGGTGGACAGGTTTACACGCAGGATTCTATCATGGTATCCGTAGGACATCGTTGCCTCCTCTTGTTTGTACTCTATGTCTTCACAGAATTGCTGGTGCCTCAATCACAATGGCTTGAAGTTGGGCCAATCGGTCGGCGTACTGGGGCTCGAACAGCGGCGGGCAGTCTTCCAGTGTGACTTGAGCCGCTGCCAGCTTCAGGGCGAAGGTGAAGCACGTCGGCTGCCCACACTGCTTGCAGTTGGTCTGCGGCAGCAGTTTGTAGACCTCCATGGGCGTCGGTC
>CAYYVH010000516.1:0-2439 GCA_964475075.1 uncultured Anaerolineales bacterium
TGACCATCCGGGTCTTCAGGCAGCGGTGGATACGATGCGATCAGAACAAGTAATCCCGAGTTCTTCTTGAATTGCCTGACGGAGCAGCGGGAGGTGACGGTAGCCGAGTAGCCTCCTGAGCCGAGGCTCGATGTCGAGGAGCGCGGCAGCAAGCCATCGCTGCTTCTGGTTTGAGTTCTTCCAGTGGTCCACGCGACCGCAGCGCTGCTCAGCCATGGCATTCACGGACTCGAGCACGTTGGTGGTCTTGAGCGATCGGCCCACCAGAGGAAATACCCCCAGCCGGTGTAGGGTGAGCGTCTCCTCGAAGCCCTCGTCCAAGCTTGCGACGGCCGATTGGTTGAGTTCTTCGAGCTCCGTGCGGATCGCCTTCAGATCCCGCGTGGCTTCCTCGTAGGTCGGGCGCTGGTAGGCACGTTGCAGTCGTCCACGCCAGTATGGCTGCTCCTTTCGCGGCAGATACGAGACCACGTTCTCTCTTTTGTGCCACTGGCAACGCTGGATCAGCACCTGGCCTGGGAATGCCGCTTCCGCGCCCGCCTTGAGGCCCTTGCTGCCATCGATCACCACAAGGCCCCCGGCCGACAGATCCAGTCCGCGGTCCCCCAACCCCCGCAGGAAGATCTTGATGGCACGAGTGTTCTCCGTGTCCGTCTGCGTGAAGCCCAGGAATACCTTGTCTCCATTGAGCTGTGTGCCCAAAGCAAGGACCATCTGGTCCTCGGCGAAGCTCTTGCCGTCGAGAAACACTGCCACCACGTCGTACTGCGACAAGTCGCGCTCCTGGAACGCCTTTAACTGGTGCGCCGTCGCCTTCTTGAACTCCCGTGACACCGTGGACTTCGACAGCCCAATCGCCCCCGGCACGGCTTCGACGGCAGCCTCGTAGTCCCTGCACGAGATGCCCAGGAGGACCTTCCGGAACAGGCCTTCGTCCACGTCGCCGGCTGCCCCGTGCAGTCGATCGTAGCTCCCCAGCCGCACCTCCCCTTCCGGGCCCCGAACCCGGGGCACCCGTACCGGATGCCGCTGGCCTCCCAGGCGTACCGAGCCCGGGTTGCTCCCGTGACGGTAATAGAACTCTCCTTCGTCCTTACGGGCATGCCGCTGCCCGGCCAGACGCCCCACTTCCTCATCCAACGTCCGCCCCACCTCGGCCAGCGCCACCGGGATCAACGCCTGGATCAGTTCGATGCGAGCCTCGGCCTTCAGCGCCTCGATCGCCTCCCAGTCGAGCTCATTCGGCTCGCCCATCCTCCGGTCCTTCTTGCCTCGTCGTACAAGCTGTGGCACCCTTTTCATTGGTGGCCTCCTTCCTCTTCCTGGTTTGGTGTTGTGTTTCCCACACCCACCTTACCTGAGGTCGGAGGTCACTTCAATTCCAACTAAACTTGGGACTCACTCGCCGTGGGTCCTCACCGCCGTGAAGTCCGGCCTCCTGAAGTCCTTCGAGCGTGGTCTCGTGCTCTACGACGTGCTGTATCCACTCTGAATCGGCAGCACGACCGGAGGTCATGCGGGGGGCGGGCGCTTTGGTTAGCGTTTCAGAATGCACGAAGCCGCGCCGCCCTCCGCCGCCTCCGCCGTGAACCCGAACGGAGGGCATCCCACCCTCACGCGTTACGCGTGGATCTCCATCTTCGCGGCGCTGGCCACCATCGGGCTCAAGGGTGGCGCCTACGTCGTCACCGGCTCGGTGGGGCTCCTGTCCGACGCCTTCGAGTCGCTGGTGAACCTGGTGTCGGCGGTGGTGGCGCTCTACGCGCTGAAGGTGGCCGCCCGCCCCGCCGACGAGGAGCACGCGTACGGCCACACCAAGGCCGAGTACTTCTCCAGCGGCTTCGAGGGGGCGCTCATCCTGGTGGCCGCAGGGGGCATCGCTTGGACGGCGGGCGTGCGCCTCTTCACCCCCCGCCCCCTGGAAGACGTGGGCCTGGGCCTGGCCATCTCCGTGGCGGCGTCCGTGGTCAACTTCGCGGTGGCGCACATCCTCATCGGCGCTGGCCGGCGCTACGGCTCCATCTCGCTGGAGGCCGACGCCCACCACCTCATGACCGACGTGTGGACGTCGGTGGGCGTCCTCGTCGGCGTGGGCGCGGCATACCTGTCGGGGTGGGACCGGCTGGACCCCGTCATCGCCCTGCTCGTGGCGGCCAATATCGTACGCATCGGGGTGGATCTCATCCGGCGATCCATGCTCGGTCTCCTGGACACCGCGCTGCCGGGCGAGACGCGCCAGACCATCGAAAGCGTGCTGGCGGCGTACGCGGACCAGGGGGTGCACTACCACGCCCTCCGGACGCGCCAGGCCGGGCAGCGCCGCTTCATCTCCTTCCACGTGCTGGTGCGCCGCGCGAGAATGCCGCGTTTAAAGCCTGTGATTGGGAGGTCAGAAAACCAGCCGCGAACCAGTTCGGGGCGACTTACGCGAACATGCCC
>CAYYVH010000517.1:0-2439 GCA_964475075.1 uncultured Anaerolineales bacterium
TCGACAGGCAGCGCGAAGAGACGCTGTGCGACGACGGTGACAACTTCTCTGTGACCAACGGCGCGGCAGCTGCGGCTTGCAGCGTCGGCTACGTCATGGCTAACCATGCTCGTATCAAGGGCGATGCGCCTGCAGACGGCACGGCTGGGCGAGGTGGCGAGGCTGGCCCAGACCCAATCAGTTTCATCGTTACGCCCGCTATCTCCCATGACATCGTGAAGACCATTGTGGGTGGTATCGGTGCCGCAGGGGCGACACAGATTTCACCGGAGACTGGGAAGGCATCGCAGAGCACCCAGTACGACGTGATGGGCACCATGGTGAAGACCAGCGTGAACCTCACGAAGGACACCTCGGACGACGTGAAGTGCCCGCAGTTCTCGAAGGAAGCCTGGATCGGTGTCACCCTCGGGGGCGGCCCGGACGTGGAGCGTGAACGAGACGCATCGCTCCGTGGCTGGGAGCTGAACTTCGTGGGCCGCTGGGCCAGAGGCGAGTACATGGACGCATGGGGCGTGGAGAGCACGCATGACAGCGCTCTCCCGACCTCGTAATGGAAGCACTTCCTTGAGGGCATCCAAGCATCCCGGAGAATTGCCGGGGTTGCGGCAGAAGCCGTAGAGGGACAACCCAGATAGGAGGACAGAACAATGGGTTTCAACCCACGACTTGCACCGTACACTGTTTACCGGGACGTCCGGCTGCACTTCGAGACTGGTTCGGACACCAACTCTCTGCACCGCCCGGTGTTCAAGTTCCCGTTCGCCGGCCAGTTGATTTCTGCCTACGCGAACGTGGACCGCCACCTAACAGGAGCGGCCAATTCGAGCGTCGAGGCGACGACTAATACTGGCATAGACGAAATCTCCCTCTGGAAGCATGCCACGGCTGACACCACGGCGACCTATGCGACGGGCCTGCGTTCGCTGCAGCGCACTGGCGCACAGGACAGCTCCACCGGGGGAGGGATCAACTGGCGCCTGCCGGGCACCAGTGGCGAAAAGTCGCTCTATGCTTTCAGCAACAACAACACGGCATCTGCGGCACGGAAGCAATACCTCGCAGGGGACGTGGTGATGATGCACGCCCGGAACTACGGGGCGACTGATACCAGCCGTATCTTCGAGGTTCATCTTCAGGTGGACTATGTGATCGGCCACGAGGCCGGGGCAGCGCCGAGCGCTGCTACTGGGCCTGCATAGGTAGGGCTTTACGGGAGGCGGTTCCTCCGAGCCGTCTCCCGTGGGCTATCGGAGGCTACGACATGAGAATCATCCTCGCTACAGACGCGCCCTGGCTGCACACAGCCAACTCCAAGCAGGTGGCAGAATTGGCCTTCCGCCTGATGGACGATCTGCACACCGTCTACTGGATGCCCACCATTGGGTTCTCAGACGGGGGGCAGCTATCCTGGCAGGGGGTTGAGGTCCTTCCCGGGGACAATGTGGCTGGGAATGACATCATTAAGCACCACGCCCAGGTGACTGGGGCGCAACTCGTCATTACGAGGGGCGATGCCAACCAGTTCCCACGCTATGGCGGCTCAGACTTCGCTTGGTTCGCGTGGAAACCCGGGGACACAACGAGGAAAATCCTCAGGAAGGCGAACAAGGCCATCGCAATCACTAGGGCTGAGGCGGCCGTTTTGGAGAAGAACGGCGTGATGCCCAGTGTCATTGCTCCGGGCATACCTGAATGCTTCAAGAACCCGCCTGGGGCCGCGGTCGTGAAATCGTTTCGGGAGTTCCACCAGATACCAGAGGATGCCTTCTTGCTCAGTGCGATCGGTGCCCAGGACCCTCACTGGAAGCGTATGTTGGAGGCGTTCGCTCTCTTCTACGCTACCCACGAGGACGCAGTGTTCTATCTGCACACAGACCCAACGATTCCACTGCAACTGCTGGAGTACGCTGAAGAACTGGGCTTGCCAGAAGGCTCGCTACGCTGGCCAGATGCCTACAACTACCATCGAGGCTTCTCAGATGACCTGATTGCGGCTATGTATAAGGCCAGCAGGGTCCATGTCGTGCCGGGCTTAGCGGTGGTGCCCATGCTGGAGTCCCTTGCCGTAGGAACGCCAGTGCTGACGACGCAGCGAGAGGAAGCGGAAGAGTTTATTGATGTGCCAGGGCTCGGTGGCCAGGTGCCGCCAGTGACCTGGCATGAGAAGAACCCACTTCTCGATGTGCAAGGGTACGCGACAGAGATGGCGAATGCCTACTCCATGACGGAAAATGCGCAAGCCAACCACGAACACACCTGCCAGATGCTCGTGCGCGACTATCACTGGAAGACTATCTACGAGGACAAGTGGCGCCCGCTCATCGCTGAGTTCGACAGAGAAGAACAGGCGCGGAAATCTCGGCTTGTGCTTCCGGGCTCACAGCCCCGTGACGGCAAGCGTGACAACACAGCACTCGGAGATATGGGTGTCTGCCG
>CAYYVH010000518.1:0-2435 GCA_964475075.1 uncultured Anaerolineales bacterium
CGTGGGGCCCCGAAGGCACGAAAGTAAATAGCCCGCGGCCGTAACGATCAATCCCGAGCACGAGTGCTGCCATCAGTAAGAATAGTGCCCCCAACCCGCTGAGCAAGAACCGTGACCGTCCTCCCTCAGCCGGTCTTGCTGTCTGAGATGGCTGCTCGGATAGTGCAAGGGGTGGTGAAGGTTTCGTGGATATGGGTCCTTCAATAACCTTCGCTTCTTGTGGTTTTGCTGCCTCCTTCAATGCGACAGCCAAGTCCTTCGCATCTCCGTACCGCCCCTCGGGCGTCTTGGCTAGCGCCTTTGCTACCACCTCCCCTACCATGGCCGGCACCTCTGGTCGCACTGCCCCCAGTGGCGGAGGTGGCTCCATGAGATGGCCGCGCATCACCGCCGCCGGCGTGTCCCCCTCGAATAACCGCCGGCCGGCCAGCATCTCCCACAGCACGCAGCCCAGGCTGTACACGTCGCTGGCCGGCGTGGCCTGCTTGCCATCCCACACCTCCGGCGGGATGTAGGCCGGCGTCCCCACCACCCCCGTCGAGCCCGTCATGCTGGCCGACTCCAGCGCCCTGGCCAGCCCGAAGTCGGTCAGGGTGGCGTGGCCCTGCTCGTCCACGATGATGTTGGCCGGCTTGATGTCGCGGTGCACAAAGCCCCTTTCATGAGCGTAGGCCAGGGCGTCGGCCACCTGGAGGGCGATGTTCAGGGCTTCCTTCACGGGCAGAGGACCACGGTCTTGGATGAGCTGGGCCACGGTGTGGCCGGGTAGGTGCTTCATGGCGATGTAGTAGGTGCCCTGGTCTTCGCCGACGTCGTAGATGGGGACGATGTGGGGGTGGTCGAGGCCGGCGGCGGATTGAGCTTCGCGGAGGAAGCGTTGGACGGCTTCTTCCTCCCAGAGGAGGCCGGGACGGAGGACCTTGAGGGCGTCCACGCGGTCCAGGGCGGTGTGGCGCGCCTTGTAGACCACGGCGTTGGCGCCGCGGCCGATCTCCTCGAGGATTTGGTATTTGCCAAGATGTTGGGATGGTTGATCACTCATTCAATCTCTCGCTCTCTGCTCATGCAAGAACCCTGCGCTTTCCGTGCATTGGCTGGGAGCAGAACAACGGATCCGCTGGATTTGCGGATTCTGGGCGTACTGGCCTCACCGCACCCCCCACAGTCGCACCGTGCCGTCATGCGACGCCGAGGCCAGGGTTCGTCCGTCGGGGCTAAAGACCACGCCCGTCACAGTCCCCGTGTGTCCAGTAAGCGTGTGCAGGAGAGCTCCATCGGACACTTGCCAGAGTCGCACGGTTCCGTCACCCGATGCCGAGGCCACAGTCTGACCATCGGGGCTGAAGGTCACATCCGTCACAGAGCCTGTATGTCCTTCTAAGGTGCGCAGGAGTGCCCCGTCCGAAACCTGCCATAGCCGTACTGTCTTATCGTGTGACCCCGAGACCATGGTCTGGCCGTCGGGGCTGAAAGCCGCGCTCGTCACAGAGCCCGCGTGCCCCTCCAGGGTGTGGAGTGGGGTGCCGTCGCTTACCCACAACAGCTGCACCGTTGAGCCACGAGAGAGCGAGGGGCCAGGAACCACGGCCAAGGCCTGACCGTCTGGGCTAAAGGCTACACTATCGGGGAAGTTGCTGTATCCCTGCAGGGTACGCAGGAGAGTGCCGTCGCTCACCCGCCACAATCGCACGGCATACTCGTCATGTGCAGCCGAAGCCAGGATCTGCCCATCGGGGGAGAAGGCGAGCGCCATGACCCACTTCTTGCCCTCTGTTAATGTGTGCAGGAGAGTGCCGTCGCTCACCCGCCACAGATGCACCGTGAAGTCCCCCGAGGCCAGGGTCTGCCCATCGGGGGAGAAAGCGACGCTCCATACCCGATCTGTGCTCACATTCAGTGTGCGCAGGAGCACTACGCGGCCTGCGCTTGCTGGCACGATAGGGGAGGAACTAGCAGGCGTCGGTGTGAGCGGCACTGCAACTATTGGAACACCTGCTATGTCAACGTTTATCTGAAGATACGCTGCAAGCATCCAGCCGGGAGTATCATCAGGCAGCGCGACTTTCAGCCACGCTGCCCCTGATTCCTTCCCTAGTACTCTCAACCCTGTTCCCCGGGGATACTTCCCCAGAGTAGAGTGCTCTGTACCTGGTCCCGCTCTCAGGTTCAGGGCAGAAGTGTTTACCACAGCATCGAACGACGGTGTCGCCGTGGGGTGTGGCGTTAGCGTTCGCATGGGAGGGCGCTGTGTCGGTGTTCGGGTGGGTGGGCGCCGCGTGGAAGTAAGAGTCCAGGTTGGTGTAGGCCTCAGAGTTGATGTCGCTTCGATGACGCCCTCAGCTACCTTCGTATGCGTGAATGCAGGGATGGGGCTGGCAGGTGCCTGAGTAGCCTTTGCGATCCCGGGCCCTTCAAAAGCTGGCCGCGATGGCGTA
>CAYYVH010000519.1:0-2434 GCA_964475075.1 uncultured Anaerolineales bacterium
CGGATTCGGCGGCAGCGGTGGACAAGCGCCGGCAGGCTCAACAGGCACAGGGGGTTACTCGTGGGGAAGCCCTTCTGTTGGAACCGGTGGCGGAGGGGGCGGATCCAGTATTGGCTCGGCTGGGGGGAGCAATGTGTTGTTTGGTTCAGGCGGTGGCGCAAGCGGAGCGTTTCAAGGCCGAAACAGTGGTATCCATGTTGGAAAGAATGGAGGCAATGGCGGGAGCTTTATTTACGTGGTGGCAGTGGATGTCGCGGTGACAGGCGCGTTGTACGCAAATGGCAGTAGTGGTGTCGGAGCAGACGGTAAAGCTGGCGGAGGAGGTGGCGGCGCTGGTGGCAGTATAGTATTGCGTGTTCGAGATGCTTCACTAGCAAACAACAAGGTTCAATCCCTGGGGGGAAATGGAGGTGCTCAAAGTGGTGCTGCTGGAGGTGGAGGTCAAGGTGGCATCGGGCGCATCCGCATCGAATATTGCAACACCCTTTCCGGCTCCACCAACCCACCGGCCAGCACCCAAAAGCTGACCTGCTACATCACCGAACAACTCGAATCCTCCCCATTCACGACAACCCGCCTTAACCTGCCCGAATCCTTCACCGGCGGGCGCACGTATCAAATTCAGTACGGACGGCGCTATGTGTTCACCGGTGCCGGAGCCCAAACGCAGGCATTGCGGCTCAAGCGTCAGGTGTACAGCACGGCCAGCCTGGATGCCCTGGTCTCGGGCACTGGCGCCAGTTCCGGCCCGCTCAACCTCTGTCTGGACTTCGGCAACGACGGCGTCTGCGATTGGACACACAATGCCGCCACGACCTTCCCGGCCACGCTGCCGGCCAGCGGCTTTGTCGGCGCGCTCAACAGCTATCTGCTCACGCAGAATCAGGTGGCCTGGGGTGATCCCATCGACGTGCCGGTGCGGGCGCAGATTGACCGCGCGGCGCAGGTGTTGCTCACCAATCTGGCCCTGACGCCCGTCGGCGCCAAGACCCGCTTCCTGCGTCTGCCCGCCCAAGCCTACGACGATATCACTCTCAGCCTGCAAATGGGTCAAAGTGGCGACGCGGCCGGCCCCTTGGCTTTCACCGTGGATGTGGGGGCCGATGGCACCGTGGACTGGTCCTACAGCGGCAATCACAGCTACCCGGCCGTGATCTCCAGCCCCAACCTGGCGGCCGCCTTCAATGCCTATCTCTCCGGTCTCAGCGGCGAGGTGGACGTGCCAATCCGCATTGTGCCCAGCCCCTATCTGGCGACAGCACTGCACGACTTCAGCGCCACGCCCACCAATCAACCTGACTTGCAACCTGCCAACCTGCAACCCGGAACCGGCACGCCCACCGAAGGGGATCAGGTAACGGTGGATGTGACCCTCCAGAACAACGGCAGCCTGGACTCCGGCCCCCTCATCGCCAGCTTCTTCGCCACACCCCCCAGCCTTGGGGGGCAGGGGGGCTACTACATCGGCAGCACCTTCGTGCCCAACGTGCCGGCCGGCCTGACGACTACGGCCACCATCCAGTGGAACACCCTCGGTTTCACCGGCGACGTGCCCGTGCGCGTGGTGGTCGATCCCTACGGCCACGTAGCGGAGACGGACGAGGACAACAATGCCATCACGGCCACCCTCACCATCCTCACCCGGCCCGACCTGCGCGTGCCGGCCATCGAGCTTTCCGATGACGAACCGGTGAGCGGCGAGGCCGTCACGGTGACGCTGCCCATCAGCAATACTGGCCAGACCGCTGCCGGCGCGTCCACGCTGGCGCTGTACGATGGCAACCCCGACAGCGGCGGGACGCTCCTGGGCAATGGATTATCCGCTGTACCTGCCAAGGGCACAACGACCATGGAATTCACCTGGACGCCGGCGGCCCCCGGTCCCCACCGCCTCTTCGCCGTCAGCGACCGCGATAACGCCGTGAGCGAATTCGACGAGGGCAACAACCAGACCTGGCGCGATGTCTACGTGGGCTTTGCCGGCCCTATCGAGCTGAACAGCGGCGGCCTGACGGCGTCCGATCCATCCTATACTTCCACCGTGGGCTACGGCGTGGTGGACGAGGGGCAGGCCGATGTGTCGGGCAACTGCGGTAGCGATCCCTACCAGACCTTCCGGCGCGACCCCGGTGGCAAGGTGGTATACCGCTTCGACCACCTGCTCCGAGGCCATTACTACCACCTGGACCTGACCCTCTACGAGTGCAATCAGGGGGCCGGCCGGCAGGAGGTCGTGAAGGTGGACGGCATCCAATTGGCCGGACCGGAGGACCTGGGCGATGGCAAGGTACACCGCCTCTCCATCCTGGTGGACCCCGCGCTCTACGCCGACCGCACCATCAGCGCCACCGTGGAGTCCTACGAGGGGTTAGGCGCCGTGGTCAACGAGATCGCGCTGCACGACGTGGACTACCGCTACGCCGACAGCGGCGGA
>CAYYVH010000520.1:0-2431 GCA_964475075.1 uncultured Anaerolineales bacterium
TGCGATCAGAGTGAGTACGAGACGTGGAGTGAACGTGTGCGTGAAGGTGGCGAAGGCGCACCGACGATGACGTCGTCGAAGCCGTCGCCGTTGACGTCGCCGGCCGCGGCCACCGACCAGCCGAGGCCGGCGTTGGCTTGGTCTCCCTCGGCCGTCCAGGCAGGCGACGTGCTGGGCCCGGACGGCGCACCGTAGAAGGCGTAGGCCCGGCCTTCGTCCTTCAAGTCGCCGCTGGCGCCCGGCGCGCCGACGATGATATCCACGTGGCCGTCGGCATTCACGTCGCCGGCCATGGCGACGGACTGGCCGAAGTTGGCATAGTCCTGTCCGCCGGACGCGTGCCAGTCGGCCAGCTGATGGGGTTCGTTGGGCGCGGCCAGGGCAGTCGACTGCGCGGGAAGGTCGAAGCTGACCCAGCGCGCGAGAGGTATCATCATCATGATCAGCACCACGGCCAGCCGGGGGCCCGATACCGGGCGGAAGTCAGTCCGACGCGTCATGGCCACATCTCCTTCTGGAAGGATGGGGATTTCAACCGGCCGACGTTCACTTGTTGACACGCCCTTGCGCTTCTCCGCCCGTCGACCGACGCAGCTGTTCGATCGCCAATTCCACGATAGCCTCTCTCCGGAGGTTTCCGAGACCCTCGATGTCTGCGGAATCGATCCCGCCCTGGCCGACTGTCTCTGCCCAAACGGCATCCGGCACGTGCAGCGCGCCGAAGATCGTCAGCAGATGCAGCGAGTCGATCTCGGCCAGGTGGATTAGGGGCCCCGCGTCCAGGACAGCAGCGGTCATTCCTGGAGTGCCCAGGCCAAGTCCTCCATGGCGGCCTCGTGCTGCCGTTCAGCGAGTTTCACCAATCAAGACCGACTGCCTCGACCGCGTCGTCTCGGCTGAGGTCACCTCGCAAGTAGCGGCCCAGGACGTGCTCACGCCAGACCTGCCGCAGGCCGACCCGAAACACCAGCGTCATGAGCTCTGCTTCGGATTTGTCCGTGGCGTGCATCAGTTGGTCCAGGCAACCCTTGAGTCTTTCATGACCGTACCCCCCATGGATGACTCAGTCTAGTCTCCGCCGGCGGCTGGGTCAAAAGGACATGCAGCGCTATGTGAGGATAGGAACGTCAATCGCCGTGGAGAGCGTTGCGAACGGGGTTGCGGGCACGGTAGTGGGCCAGGCGTGGACCATGGGCACGGCATGCCGCGCCCCTACAGGCTTGCTGCCGTTGTCTGGCGCGGTGAGCGAACGGACGCGGACTGTCCGTGGTCTTGCGCCAGCGTGTACCAGGCAGTTGTGGATGGCGCCTTCCTCGACCTTCAGCTTGCCGTAGCTGCCGGCGGCCAGGGACTCGGTCTCGTTCTTTTTAACCTCGACGTCGGAGCCGGTAGGCGAGCCCTGATGAACGGTTGCGGACTCTTCCGCCGAACGCTAGAATCCCTGCATGAGCAAGACCTTGGAGGGTGCCAACAAATAATCTCGGCAATTCGGCCGCCGCTGCATCCGGCAGGGCTGAGGGCTGCTCCTCGGGAATAGCGCTGTGGCTCTATGCCCTCGTCGCATCGAACACCCCTACCGGCACGGGGTGGTCCCCCGGCGCCTGGGGGATCACCGGCTGGGAGGAGATGGGCCGTGGCCGTACGAAGGCTCTACCGCCCCATCCGCCCCACGCTTGAGATCCGGTCAGCCGGGAAGGACCGCCATGATCCGTCGCTCGCCGCTACTGGTCCTGGGGATCTTCCTCCTGGCCGCGTTTGCCGCCATGACGCGCCTGGAGCACTTCACGCGCCAAGCACCGGCTTTTCTGGCGCTCTTCTTCGCCGCTTACGGACTCTATGCCCTGGCCGCCACACACGTCGTGCGCCGCCCGGGCGCGATCACGATGGCTGGCCTGACCGCCGGCGCAATCGCCATGCGGCTGCCGCTCCTCACCACCACTCCTACCCTGTCCAACGACGTGTGGCGCTATCTTTGGGATGGCCACGTCGCCGCCCACGGCGTCAATCCCTACGCCCAACCGGTCGACAGCCCTGCCCTCGACGCGCTGGACATCGCGTTCCGGGCGAACGTGGACCACGCCTGGATGGCGACACCGTATCCGCCACTGGCCGAGCGCCTGTTCGAGGCCGTCTACCGCATCGCCCCGGGAACAGCGACGGCCTACCAGGCGGCTGCCGTGGCGGCCGATCTTGTCGCAATTCTCCTTCTTGGCGCGCTCTTGGCGCGATTGGGGCGCCCGCGGTCGTGGGCGCTCCTGTATGCCTGGAATCCGCTCGCCGTGGTCGAGTCGAGTCACGGCGCCCACGTCGACTCGGCGGCCGTGGCCCTGACGCTCGGTGCTCTGGTCCTGGCGGTCGACGGGCGGCGCGGCCCCGCCGGCGCCGCCCTCGGGGCGGCCATCGCCGCCAAGCTCACGCCGGTACTGGCCCT
>CAYYVH010000521.1:0-2416 GCA_964475075.1 uncultured Anaerolineales bacterium
AGACGAGCCGATGAGCTTGATCGCGTGGGCATTGGCCACGATGACTCGCTGCACGTGCGGTGCGATCAGGTCGTAGACGTACCAGGTGTTCGTGCCGGCCTCGATGACCGCGATGTCCGTGGGGCGGAGGTGCTTGGCCACCCAGCCGGCCAGCTTCGCCATCAACACCCGGCGCGGCTTGAGGATGACGTCAAGTGCGTCGTTGACGCCACCGACCATCACGAACACCTTGTGCAGATCGAGGGCCACATAGCGCTGTTGCGCTGTTGAGCCCATGGGATTATCCTCCCTCCTGTAGATTGCCTCTTCACTGAGGCGCAGCGGGACGTGTCGATTGGGCCAGCGTGTGTTGCACGCACCGATTCGAGATCGGGCCCTGATAAGGCCATCTCATGTAAGTGCTTTCGGGCGGGCGGCACCAAACAACGGACCAGACTCGACCCGAGAGGGTCGTTCTAACTACGGGTCGGTGCTGCCCGACGCCACACGTCCCAGCGGCGTCCCCGCCCAACTTACAGCTAGGCTAAGGATACCGCGCCGCACGTCCCGCTGCGCACCACCCGCTCGACTGCTCGTCGGCGATCGGTGCGGGGGTCAGCTACATACTAACAACGGAGAAATATCGGTCGCCAAGGGAACCCCGACACGGGCTCCCGCGCCTCTGTGGCCAGATGTTGCTTCATTCAACGCTTCATACGTGTCAATCGTCGGCCCATCGTGCCCGTCTTGAACGCCCTGGGAACGCCCCCAAATCGGCCGTGCGATGTCACGTCAGGCTTGACACACAGGGCTGTTGTGGTTAGGCTCTCATACATCCGACAAGCCACCAGTTCGGACGCAGGAGACAATTTCAGATGACCAGAGACCCCGTACTCACAAGGAAGCCGCGTCGTGTGTTGGTCGCAATCCGACCGGCGGTTGTGTTGTTGGCTGCGACATTGATAGCAAGCTGGTCTTCTGGTCCCGGCGCTCTTGCCCAGATCGGAGATATGCCCAGTAACGTCGTCGCCCAAGCTGCCCGCGACTCCTTGATGCAGCAGATCGTTCTCGATGAGATCGACAAGATGATAGAGGTCTATGGCGAAGACCTGCCAGATGAGTGGCATCCGCCAGTGCCCCCCGATCCCAACGACACTGTTCATCACAAACCGGATCCGTTTGCGCTCGGAATGGTGCGGCAAGCTTATGCTGAGTCGCTCCGAGAACACGGGTTCTTCGACAAGGCGAATCGAGTTGACCAGATCAACGTGGCCAGCGGCGCGACGTCTCTTCCCCTGGTTCCTTCGAACGAGGCGAAGTGGGCTACCGTGATGCTGCCACAGCTGCGAGGGCTAGCCCGGTCGGTCACAACTGCCTACGAGCTAAACAGCGACTATTCCTGTGATGATGCGAACGACGGCCAGATTGTCAACAACAGCGGAGTGTTTATTCGGATTCAGGGGGATTGGCAGGCGCTTTCTTTCGACTGCAAAGAAGGCTGGTCAGGATGGGTCTGCCCCGGATGTACGGTCGGTAACGGAGTGGGCGGATGGGAAGACACAGACCATATGTGGAACTGTTTCGGTGACCTCACCGTTGATAGCACGACGATATCTGGCGGGGCCTGGGGGTGGCATCATCGTGATGGCGTGACCACTACGATCACCGATGACCCGGCCTACCCACACGTAAGGGCGACCTCTTGTTGGTGGCGCTGCGGCTGGCAGAAGTGGAGCAACTGCTAGGGGGACTACGCTGAATATGACGGGACGGCGCTGGACTATGCTTGGGGATGTACTCCCCGCACTTCTTCTATGCGGTGCGTTGTTACTTCTGTACGGGCTAATCGCATCCTGGAGTATACCATTCGAGAAGGCGGGCTGGCAGAATGACCCATCCGTCCGCTTGCGGATGGTACGAGATCTCGTTGAGAATCAGCTGTACGCGGGCATGACCGAAGAAGCAGTTTGCGATCTCCTGGGACAAGATGTTCGAGGCAGATGCGACAAACTGGCCAGACCGGCGCACCGGAAGGATAGCCAGTGGAGAGTCGGTATGACCCGGGCCGCCTTGGCGCCATGGATCAAGGACGGAGAGGACCTCGTGATCATTTTCGATGAAGACCGCCGCGTGGTACATTGGACACTAGTCCATGAGTTGCCCGAGCTTTGGAGGCCTACTACGTGGTATCTTCCGGGGTAGGACCTGCAAAGCAAGACCCGCTTGGCCTTCCAGTAGCAGAGGAGAGGTTCCTTACGCTATGAGGCGGTCGGCGCACCCTCTTCGCGCCTCCGTTTGAGGTAGTCGTACAGCGTTGGCTTTGAAATGCCTAGCAACCGGCAGATCTCCCTGACAGGGCGTTCTCGCTCGTCGTAGAGCTGGTTGTTTCTCGTCACCGAAAAGTCCCCCACCCTCGTCAACGAAAATGGGGCCACCC
>CAYYVH010000522.1:0-2410 GCA_964475075.1 uncultured Anaerolineales bacterium
ACCCCGATACCTATCTTGGCCGCACCGAGCATGACCATGCAGCCGCCCGTACGGCCACCGAAGCGGTGCTGTGCGGCAACATCGGCGAGCCTCTCACCTCCAAGCTCGACGGGCCCGAAGGACGGATCTTCGTGGTCGAGCTGTCGAGCTTCCAGCTCGAGTCGGTGAGTCGTTTTCGCGCCCACGCCGCGGGAGAGACGGGCCGCCTCCACGGCTGGGCTGGGCACCGGTTTGAGCTCGACCTTGCGCCCAAAGCTGCCACCCAGGAAGGTGGGGACGATCTCAATCTGCTCCGGCTCCAGATCCAGGGCCGCAGCCACCTCCCGCCGCGCGCTCATTTCGAACTGGGTAGCGATCCATACTTTGCCGCCGTCCGGGCGGACGATGGCCAGCGCCGCCTGGGGCTCCATGGGCGCGTGAGCCGCCATGCCGCTGCGATACTCGGCCGTGATGGGCGTGCCCCGCCTAAGGAGAGAGGCTGCATCACCGTCCCGCTGGATATTCACCCCTCCGTGGCCACCGGCAGTGACCAACTCCTCCAACTCTTCTTACTGCCACCGGTATCCTTCGTCCCATTCCACTTCCAGGGCGTCGCGGGCCGCCCAGGCCTGGGGCCGCGACGCCGCCACCACGCCGGCAAAACCGTCTTCGATTACTACCTTGACCACCCCCGGCATCCCCACAGCCTCCCCGGGACGGGCAGACATCATCTTGGCCTCTATCGTCGGCCGGTGGACCGCCGCGCCATACAGCACGCCTTCGGCGCGAGCGTCGTAGCTGAAGATGGCCTCGCCGGTGACCTTGCTCGGCAGATCGACGCGGGCCAGGGACTGGCCGATGAACTTGTACTCGCTGGGCGGTTTGAGCGGCACATCCTCTTCCGGCACCTGCCACTCCACATCGCGCGTTGCCAGCTCCCCATAGGTCACGCGGACGTGAGGGTCACCCGCCAGCTCGAATCCACCGTCCCGGGCCACCAGAGCGTCGGTGGGATGGTTCAATACGTTGGCTGCCTCGGCTCGCAGCATCTCGCGTAGCGTCGCTGCCGCCCGGCGCAGCGGATCGTAGAGGGTTGCCACCGACATGCTGCCGCTCGTGCCGCGGAAGCTGTCGTCAGCCTGGCTGGTGGTGGCGTGCCGCACCTCCAGCTGGTCCCAGGCGACTTCCAGCTCCTCGGCGGCGATCTGCGCCAGGGCGGTGTGGATCCCCTGGCCCATCTCTGCCTTGGGCACGAACATGAGGACGCGCCCGTCGGGATGGATTTCG
The DNA here is from genome assembly GCA_964475075.1 of uncultured Anaerolineales bacterium. Lineage (GTDB taxonomy): Bacteria > Chloroflexota > Anaerolineae > Epilineales > Epilineaceae > CAYYVH01. Next base: position 1,267 of record CAYYVH010000522.1, read on the forward strand.
AACCAGAGCAGGGGGTCCAGCGTGCCTCTGGCAAAGCCCCCGGCATCCCCCTCGGTCAGCCCGGCCACCTTGCGGCGGAGGTGCGGGAGGCCCAGCGGGATGCCCAGGGCAAGGCTCGTACCGGTCGCCGCCAGGCCGATCAAGAATCCGCGCCGGCTGATGTACCACGTGCGCGCCACTTCGTCTGCCACCTCGTGCGTCTTGCCGTTAACCAGGATTTCCATGAAAGCGCTCCCTCCAAGTCTGGACGATCGCCACGTCTGTGCGTTCAGGTGCCCGAATAGCCCTATAGCACGCCCAGGATCATAGCAATGAACACGCCAGCCACCAGACCCACGACGATGCCTGCCAGTGCTCCAAGGGCCAGGCCCAATCCCACGCCCACGGCTGACCGAAGACGTCCAGTACGTCTGGGCGCCGTTCCGTCTTCTCCATCTCTCATCGTAGCCTCCATATTCAGGCCCACTGGCGATCATCTTGACCCGCCGGTACTGGCTTTGCGGTTGATCCGTGCGTTCATCGGTGGTGCGAATTGTACCAGCGCGCGACGCAGTCGAACACGGCGATTCGCGCGTCACAGCCCGGTGATTTGAATTACGATTCGTCGAGGCTGCCGCGGGCGAGCAGGTGAACGCCTGAGTGCTGACAGCCGACCCGGCTCGTGCTCACCACGACGTTGTCAAGCCGGATTCCCTCGATGCTGTGCGTGTCGTCGTGGTGGTGAAGAGCCAGAGGAAGTTGATCTTCAGGCTCGGGACCGTCCGCCGCCACAGGTCGGTCCATGGCCCGATCTCGAGCCCGTCGATCCAGAAGTCAAGGCGCCCGTCGGCCACGGCGCCGTCAGTCACGGGGGTGCCCGCGTCGATCATCTGCTCGATGCAATACCAACGGCCGGTTGCGGTGCCTGGCTGCTCCACCTTCGGCAAGTACTCGGGGCGCGTGCAGTATCTCGGTACCGCGTAGCAGGGGAAGTGATCGCCCCAGCATCGGCCGTTGGGATCGGCACAGTCCATGAACATGCCGCGGTAGTAAGGGCTTGTCAGCCAATAATCCCGGCAATTCGGCCGCCGCTGCGTCGGCGCCGAGGCCGACCGGGCCATGGTGCGGCGCCGTCAGGTCGTGGCCCCGCTCCCCCCGCGCGGAC
>CAYYVH010000523.1:0-2391 GCA_964475075.1 uncultured Anaerolineales bacterium
GAAGCCGCTACGCGGTGGGTGGGGCTATGGAGATTGGATGGCGTCGAACTGCATGCGGATGGCCTAAGGGAGGCGAGACGGCTGGACGAGGCCACCGAAGAGAGTGTCATGCCGCGCCCTCACGATGATGTGGGACGCGGTCAACGGGCTGTGGGCGTCGTCGGCGCAAGCGGGCCCCTCGCCGCCGCTCGCGAACGGCCACGTCTCAGGATGCGACACGGTGATACGCACGTGTGGGAGGTGGCCGCCCAAGGACTTGGACGCATCGCAGGACACCCTGTCCGCAACTGGGACAGAGGCGCAGATCACGAGGCCGGGGATCGAGGAAGACCTCGTCGCTCTCGACGGATTCGGGCTGCGGGTCCACGGCCACTGGTGATTGACCGAGCGCCCGGCGAGAACACGCGAGCAGTCGAGCGCGGCCGGCATTGGCGAACAGGCCGTAGTAGCGGATGCGCACGAAGCCCTTCGGTAGCACGTGCAGCAGGAAGCGGCGGGCGAACTCGTGGAGGGGAAGCGAGAGAGATCGGACCCGGCGACCTCGGTAGTCCTTGTAGCGGAAGCGCACCGACTCGTCGTCGATATGGAGTAGACGATGGTTCGAGATCGCGACTCGGTGCGTATAGCGTGCCAGGTACTCCAAGACGTACTCGGGACCGTCGAAAGGCGGCTTGGCATAGACGACCCACTCGGTCTGGCGAGCCGCCTTGAGGTAACGCGCGAACGCCGTGCGTGAGCGGTAGCGGGCCAGGGCACCGTGCAACTCGAGGCTCCCGTCCTGGAACGCATCCCAAAGTCCTGCGATGAACCTTCCTCGGAACAAGCGACTGAGGACGCGCACCGGTAGGAAGAACCCGGGCCGACAGGGGAGCCACGTACAGCCGTCTTTGGCTAGGCCGCCGGCTGGGACGACGCAGTGGACGTGCGGATGGTGGACCAGCGTCTGGCCCCAGGTATGCAGGATGGCGAAGAACCCGATCCGGGCTCCGAGATGCTTCGGGTTCAGAGCGACATCCTGGAGCGTCCGGCCAGCACTGCGAAGCAGCAGGCTGTAGACGACGCGTGGGTTCTGGAGCGCCAACGGTGCGAGGATCTGCGGCACGGTGAAGACGACGTGCGCGTAGGGCACAGGTAACACCTCAGCCTGGCGTGCCTCCAGCCAGTCCGCTTGGGCGCTACCCTGACACTTCGGACAGTGGCGGTTGCGGCAGGAGTTGTACGAGATCCTCCGGTGTCCGCAGGCGTCGCACGCATCGACGTGACCACCCAGCCGCGCTGTCCGGCAAGACGTGATCGCCTCGACGACCGCACGTTGCTCCCAGCTCCAGGCGGGCCCGGCTCCCTCGGAGCGGGGGGCTTCGCGGCACTTCTGGAAGACCTCGGCGAGTTCGTGCCGAGGTCGCGTCGTCACCTACTCGGCGGCGACGTACTCCGGACTCAACGCATCCAGCGGACTCTTGATCGAACGGAGCCGCGCCGTAGCCACGTGCGTGTAGATGGCCGTCGTCTGGAGTGCCCGGTGACCCAGCAGCGTCTGGATCACCCGCAGATCTGTGCCTGACTCCAGCAAGTGAGTTGCGTAGCTGTGACGTAGCGCACGAGGCGTCACCGCCTTCGTGATCCCCGCTCGTTCACCAGCCGCACTGATCACTTTTTGCACCGTCCGGCTCCTGAGTGGCTGTCCCGGAACTTGTCCCTCGAACAAGCAGGTCTGCGGCCGATACACACGCCAATACGCGCGCAGCGCCTCCAGCAATACCGCCGGAAGGACCACCTGCCGGTCCTTGTCCCCCTTGCCGTGCCGAACCGTGATCACCATCCGCTCGCTGTCGATATCGCTCACGTCCAGCGCCACCACCTCGCTGGTCCTGAGCCCGCCACCGTACAAGGTCATCGCGAGCGCCCGGTGCTTCAGGTTCCTGAGCGCCTCGAGTACACGCCCTACCTCGCCTGGGCTCAACACCACCGGGTTCCGTCGCCTCTGTCGCGGATACGGGATGTGTGGCACCAGTTCCGGCCGATCCAACGTCACTTGGTAGAGGAACCGCAGTGCTCCCACCGTCTGTTTGAACGACGAACGCGATACGTCCCGTTCCTCCTTCAGGTACCGCAGGTAGCGGCGTATCTCTTCATGCCCCACCGTGTCCGGCGAGCGCCCCAGGTGCTCCGCCATCTCGGCAACCCGCCTCACGTAGATCGCCTGCGTTCCCGCTGCGTAGTTCCGGACTCTCAGGTCCGCCTGCATCTGCCGCCGTAGCTCGCTCATCGGTCCCTCCTGGACTCGGTTGCGTTGAGGTACGCAACCTACTCGCCCAGTCCTCGGGACCCTCGGCTCACCTCACGGGATCCGACCCTACCAGCAACCTTCTCCACCCACCGCGTAGCGGTTTA
>CAYYVH010000524.1:0-2391 GCA_964475075.1 uncultured Anaerolineales bacterium
GGCCTCGGTGGGGGCAGCTGGGTTGCGCACGTCGATCACCCGCAGGCCGGCATCCAGCCCATCGGCGACGTAGGCGAGGCCGCCGGCCACCGCCACGTCCTCGGTAGAGCCTGGGGAGTCGAAGGAGCCGACTTCGGTGGGGGCGGCCGGGTTGCGCACGTCGATCACCCGCAGGCCGCCCCACCTATCGGCGACGTAGGCGTAGCCGCCGGCCACCGCCACGCCTTCTACAACGTCGGGTAAGGGGGCGGGGCGGTGCGGCCCACCATCCGTGGGCGAGCCGGATCGGAGACATCCAGGATCACCAGCCGTGGTCCCACGCCGATGTAGGCGTAGGTCCCCTGCACTGCCACGGCATAGGTCACACCGCCAATCTGGCCGATGAACTCCACGTTCTCTGCCTGTTGCTGCTGTGGGGCACTGCGGCCGGCAGGCCCGCGCTCATCCGTGCTCCAAGCGTTATGCAGCCGTGGCGTCTGGGCACCCACCGTCCTCGTCAGGATCAAAACCACAATGGTGACCAAACTCAGCAGCGCGAACTGGCGCAGTTTCATACCTTCACCCCTTCCCCTCTCAACGATTAACCGATTTGCCGGGTGGATGTACAATTTGCTTCGTAAAGTGTAACATTGTAGCTGAAAGGAACCGCCATGACGCTCGATGATATTTTGCAGGACATCTATGCGCTCGAGGACGAGCTGCGTGCCTATGAGCGCAAATACAATGTGCTGTCTGAAACCTTCTACGAGGCATACATGAACGGCGAGGAACCGCCCGATGATGCCTGGGTGCGGGACTGGACGGCGTGGGCCAGCGCGTACAAACTGTGGCTGCGCCGGCGAGAACAGTATCGGGCTGCCATTGCCCGGCTGCGGGCTGAAACTGACTCTGTGGCCAGTTTGATCGCCAGGACAGCGCGCCATGAACCCATTCTCCTCCCTGGCTGAGTACGAGCAATTCGTCTATACTCTCCGGCAGCGGTTTCCTTCCATTCTTCATCACAAGCACATCCCTCCTGATATTAAGCATCACCGCATCCCGGCGCCCGAACTGGGTTTTCAGCACCCAACCTTCTCTTTCTCATCCACGAGATAGAGAGTCTTGTATCGACAGAAGGCTCGGCGTCGTAGGCTGTGCATTCGTTCGTGGCCCTTTGCCTTCAACGTTAGACCATTCCCCTCTCGTTTTTCGCACCTTTCGCACCATTTCATACCTTTCGTGGTTGTCATTGCTTCGCCACCAGTGGCAGGTATACTGGCGGCACGTCTGTGCGAAGCACCGTCCAGCTCACGGCTTGGGCGCGCTGCCCGCCGGCATCCTCCGCATTAAACACGAACTGATACAGGCCCATCTCGTCGAACGCGAACTCGGTCTCGAAGAAGCCGGTGATTGGATTGTACGCCAGGTCCACCCGCTCGGCGTGGCTGATGGGGGTGATGTAGCCTGGCGGGGCTGACGGTGGGGACGTTGATGGCCTGGTGACCAGCATCCACACCCGCAGGCCGGCCGGATGCTCGTCCAACACATTGATCTGCAGCTGCATCCGTTCCACCCTGGCCGCCGCCGGCAGCCGGGGCGGCTCAATGAACGGCGCCTGTCCCGACAGCGTGGGCAGCCGACTTAATCCCAAGTGACGCCCTGATCCCTCATCCGCTGGATCCAGAGGGTACGGCAACCCGTTGCCATTGCCGTCCAGCCACGGCGTTTGCAGGTCTCCCACGCTACCCCGCACCCCCTGGCGTCCCTTCTGGTAGCTGGCCCACACGTCGTAGTTCTGGGCCAGGGCGTTGAAGAAGGCGTCCGAGAAATAGGCCCCGCCCTCGCCCGCCGGCTTGGCGTAGGCCAGGTTGTCTTCGCCGGTGGCGCTGATGACCACGCGGCCGGGGCGGGAGAGGGTGCCCACCGGGGTGATGAAGCTGCCGGCCTGACAGGCTTCGATAATGATCACCACAGGGCTGTTGGGCCGCTGGGCTTCGAACGCGCGCAGCCAGGCATCTACCTCCTCGGGAGTGACTTTGTCCTGGGCGGTGTCGAGGAAGAAGACCTCGCGCTCGCCGTGGTCGGTGAGGTACAGGTAGAGCGGGTCGCCGTCCTGGACCTGGTTGGGCGCCCAGTTCTGCAGCGCGTGGCGTAAGACGTCGGGCAGGCTGGGGGCGTCCATGTGGGCCGGCGGGTTGGCATCCGCGCTCATGTAGTAGATGGCCTCGTCGGAATAGCCGGCTTGCTTGAAGACCTGATAGGCGCGCTCGGTCATGAAGGTGATCTGCTGCTGGAGTTGCTCGTTGGCATAGAGCCGGCCGCCGGCGATGATGGCGGCACCGGTGGTGCCGGGGCGCACGCTGACCTGGTAGGCGGTGTCGTCGCCGTAGGCGTTGGGGTCGCGGTGGGTGA
>CAYYVH010000525.1:0-2389 GCA_964475075.1 uncultured Anaerolineales bacterium
TCATCAGTTCGGGTTACGACCGCTTCGAGCTGCCCCCCGCTTCCCTGGTCATCACTCCGAATCGGTCGTCTGCTCTCATCCCCGGCATCTCTCAGACCTTCCCCTTCACCCTCACCAACACCGGCCCAGGGGACGTGGTCAGCGGGACCCTTGACGTGGTGTTGAAGGATTCCCTGGGGGCGTCGCTGTGGGCAGCAGTCCGGTCACTTGATTTGCCGGCCGGAGAGAGCGCCACGCTGAATTTCGAGATCCCCCCACCGGCAGGCTTTGACCGATACACCCTGGACTACCAGGCGCAATATGGCGGGCGGTCCGTCCGAGGGACGCTCGATCTACCCTCCAGCGAGACCGTAACCCTTTCCTTTGACAAGACCGCCTACGGTGGCGGCGACCAGATGCGCCTCGACCTGGCCCTGGCCAACGAGGGCGTCTTCTCCCACACCCTTGGGGTTAGCCTGACGGTTCCTGCCGCCGCCTACTCGACGGCCTGGGCGCTGACCCTCACCCCTGGTCAGAGCACCACCCTTCCCTGCACCGTCACCTTGCCCATCACACTCGCCGGCGGCGTCTACCCCATCGCCGTCACCCTCAATCTCGGGCCGAGCCAGCAGGCGCACCAATCCCACTTCGTCGTCCTCCCCGCCGACCTCCAATGGACGCTGGACGAACCCGAGGCCCTTCAACTCACGCAACACATCAAGCAACTGGGGGTTGCTCACAATCCGCAATCCGGCAGACGCTCTGCGTCTGCTAGGCAAAACGGAGTTTTGCACGAAATCGGAAATCAGAAATCGGGTAGCCCTCTCCACCTCTTCCTCTCCAACACCGGCGGCGGCCAGACGACCTACGATGCCCAGCCCACCCTGCACAGCCAGTCCGGGCTGCTCGTGGCGCAGGGGGCCAAATCTGGCACACTGGCAGCGGGGGAAAGCACCACCCTGACCCTGTCCATCCCCAGCGGGGTGGCCGACGGGCTGTATTACCTGTCAGCCCGCGCCACCGCTCACGACACCGGCCGCAGGGCAACCCTCAACCGCCTGCTCCAGGTGGACGGCCTGCGGGCGGAGCTGTCTATAAGCACCGACGCCGACCTCTATTACAGCGGCGAGGCCATCACCGTCACGGCAACCGTCACCAATACAGGCCTGGCCATCACCGACGGCCTGCTCGATCTGGATGTGGTGCCCATGATGGCCGCTGACCTCGTGGCCGGCGTGGTCAGCGATGTCCACGGCTCGCGCGTCAGTGGCGCCGTGGTGACCCTGGACGACAAGGGGCCGTTCTACACCAACGCCACCGGCGAGTTCATCTTCGAGGCAGTCAGCACCGGCGACCACCGCCTGGTGGTCAACCGTGCCGGCTACCACCTCTACGATGAGGACGTGTTCGTCGCTGGTCCGCACGAGCCGCTCAGCGTCCACCTCGTTCCCGCCATCTACGGCGAGCTCTCCGGCGCGGTCCGGGTCAGTGGCGAGGCCGATCCTGTGGTCGGGGCACTGGTACAGCTCGCTCCAGGCGACGTCCAGGCCGCCGACGGGCGTCCCATGGCCGACCGTTCGCTGTACGACGGGGTCTACCGCTTCCCCAGGCTGCCGGCCGGGGTCTACACCGCCACCATCAGCGCTGCCGGCCTCCTGACCCACGCCAGTCAGATCACCGTCACCGACGGCACAAACGTCGTAGACTTTACGCTTGATCGAGCATCACTCACCTCACGCGTCACGCATCACACATCACCTGACCCTGTCCTGAGCACGGCGTTGCGCCAAGTTGCTACAAATCCATCCGCTGGCACTGGACCTGGTGCCACCACCTGGAGTGCGCCAGTGGGCAGCGGAGTCGGTGGACTAATGCTACATGCAACAAAGGTTGAAACCTCGTCGTACGCCGACCGAGGCTCAAAGCCATCGGGCTCAGCTACAAAGGCCGGCTGGCCTATCTCACCAGCCCCGACGGGGCTTCGTAGACTGAGCCAGGGGCTTGAGCGGAGCGGAGCCCCTGGCGGACGCCGCCCGACAAGTCAAGAGCAGTTTCGTGAAATGTCACAATGGGTGTCCGCTGAGCCTGTCGAACGGTCCGCCGCGAGCGAAAAGGGCGACTCATATTCGCTCGCGCTGGACCCTTCGGCGCGAGTGAACTCCACTCGCTCGCTCAGGCCTGCACTGAGCCTGGCCAAAGTGACAGACCTTAGTCTAGCGCGCCCAACCGTCACCGAAGGAACGCATGACATATCACGCCCTGCGCCTCCGAACTTCGTTCGGACCTACGCTTCCCGACCTCCCGGCCTGGCAGCACTCGCAGCCGGCCTCTTTGCCACAACGACCGACGTCGGCAGCCCCATCGTCACCGACACCATCTGGACGCTGGCCGGCAGTCCGTACAACGTGAT
>CAYYVH010000526.1:0-2381 GCA_964475075.1 uncultured Anaerolineales bacterium
CGATACCGAGTTGTCCTGTCCTCCGACAGCGTCTAGACGCGTATCGAGCGCTACGACGACACGCAGATGGAAGTGGGCGACTTCCTCGACTTGGTGCGCCATGAGGTGGCGGCCTTTGCCATTGAGCGCATCGTCGGCGAGAAGGGGTTCAGTGAACGACTCGACCCGCCCACTCAGTTCTACGTCCTCTGGCGTTGGGGCTACAACGACTGGGACGTGCCCGACGGCGAGGCGCTGCTGTTGAGCACCGCCGTGGGCATCGAGTTGAACGTGCTGATGGACCGCTTCGGTTTGGTGGGCAAGGTCAGGGGCAAGCTGCGGCTCCTGGGGCCCGCCGATCGTGCGGATCAGTTGGAGAGGGTGCCGGAGCGGGTGGCGGCCGGCGGTGCGGTGCCCCTGGTGGACGTGCTTCACAAAGCCTGCCTGCTCTGGCAGGCGGATCGCCAGGACGATCTATCGGCGCTGGTCGCAGCGCGGGGCGGCGAGATGTGGCCCGTGGCCCAGGCCGTGGTCGAGCTGCTGCCCAAGGACAACCCCGAGCGCAAGGCCCTGCTGAGCCTGCTAGGTACGCGGTTGGACCTGGAGAGCCGTGCGCAGCGGTGGGTGGAGACACAACGGCCCCAGGTGCGGGAGGTGCAGGGGAGGTTGTGGGATGATGACGAAGATGGACGATAAGCATTCGACTTCGCAAGAGGTTAAAGCTGAAGGTAGCAATTACCATCAGCAATGTGACGCAGAGAATCACTGAGATGCAGCAGGTGACAGAAAGGGATGAGACTAATGAGAGCGAAACCAGGCGACTACCCAGGCTTCACTTTCGGTGATCGCGTGATTGAATCCAGGCATGAGGACATTGCGCAAACCGGTGCCGCTGTGATCGTGAACTCTGTTGGTAGCAGGGCCAGTTTTCGCAACCCCATTGCCAGGTCCATTGCCGCTGCCGCTGGCGAAGAAGTGAAGGAGGTTGTCTGGCGTTACAGGCTCATTGAGCCTGGCAGCGTGGTGGTCACTCACGCTGGAGAGCTGAAGGCGACCCGCTACGTCTTTCACGCCGTGGTGACCAGTCGCGACACTCGTTACCGTACGGATCCGAAGCTGATCGAGCCAGTGACAATCCGCTGTATACGGCTGGCCGATTTGCTGAATCAGCCGACGATCGCGATACCGCCCTTTGGCACAGGGATGGGACGCGGCAACCGGGTGCAGATTCTCCGGCAAATGGTGAATGCCATCATTGACATTCTTCCTGACTGCCGGGCGTTGAAGAAGGTAATCTTTGCGACGACCAAGGAAAGTGATTTCAAGTTCTTCAACAACCTGGCACTTACCTACGTCGTTCTCGCCCGAAGAGAGCAGGAACTCAAGGATGCTCTGCGCGATGTCCCTCCATCGTTGTATGGCCGCGTGGGAGACCTACTATTGCAGTTGGAGGCAGCTCGACAGGCTGGGGACGATCCTCAGGAGCTCCTGCAAGAGGCTGAAGGGTTGGTCCGGGTGGCAAGGGAACTTGGAGAAAGCCTGCCTTCACAAGGTGAACCCGCTGACACGGTGCAACTGATCATCGCCACTGGCGGCAGCATCATCCAGAACGTAACGCAACAGGTTTGAGTCTAAGAGGCACTGGCTGTGTTTGAATAGCCACGGCTTTCGGAGCAGGAGTGATAAAATGATCACAACCTTAGCCAACTGGCGCAAAGGGACCACACCTCACCAGGACATCCGAGACGACCACGTCTCCGAAGCCCTCTTCGCGGTCAACCTCAGCCGGGCCATCGCCCGTGAGGGCGCGGAGGAATACCGTGATCCTGCCCTCTTCTTCGAGCGCACCCACCTTACGCGCACGCTGCAAAGCCTCATCCGCGATGTGCTCAAAACCTTGCATGGCGAGCCAGGAGCCAACAGCGTCATCCACCTGCAGACTAACTTCGGCGGCGGCAAGACCCACGCCGAACTGGCCCTCTACCATCTGCTCACTTCGCCGCAGGAGGCCCTGGCCGTGCCGCGTATCGCCGGCTTTCTGGACGAGAACGGTTTCGACGTCGTGCCCCAGGCGGCGGTGGCCCCTCTGCCCTGCGCTGATCTCTACGCCGGGGGGCGTGAGGTCGAGGGCGAGCGCAAGGCTTCGCCCCTACACATCCGTACCCTGTGGGGCGAGGTGGCCTACCGGCTGGGTGGTATGGCACTGTACAACCTGGTCCGTGATAGCGACCAGCAGCAGTTGGCTCCAGGCGTGGACCTGCTGCGCAGGGTGCTGACCCAGGCTGGCCCCAACCTGATCCTCATGGACGAGCTGCTGCACTACGTGGACAAGGCGGCCGCCGTCACGGTCGGCGACTCGAACCTGGCCACGCAAACCCTGGGCTTCCTGCGCGAACTGACGG
>CAYYVH010000527.1:0-2374 GCA_964475075.1 uncultured Anaerolineales bacterium
CAAAGTGGGTCCATTTTCGATTGTCAAGTGGGTCCGTTTTCACTTGACAAAAACAGCCTATCCCGGCTTTGTGCTCCGACTCGTTGACGGGCGCCTGGCCTGGGAGGATGAGGTGGCTGACATCCCCGCCGGCATCGAGGCGCCACCACTGCATATTCGTGTGATATATCCAGCCGGTTTCCCGGTCGCGGCGATCCGGGTGATTCCGCTTTCCCCCGAGTTGCCGCCCGAGCATTGGGGACACGCCTGGCATCGCTGGGGGGATGGCCGGCTGTGCATTGTGAAGCCGGCGCGTTGGGACATCGCCTACACCGCCCGCGACGTCATCGAGAAGGCGGCCGACTGGTACTACAACTACCTGGCAGTCCAACACGGGCTGGCCGAAGCCATGCCCGAGGTTGGAAGAGTGGTGTTGCTATCGGAGCGAGGCCGGACATGATCGCATTTCAGCTTGTCACTCCCGAGGGGTTGGGAGCGTTATCGCTCCAGGCCGGATCCCGTGGCTGGCTCAAGGGGTACGGAATCACAAAAGAACTGCTTGCCGTAGCGCTCTCCAGTCATGTTGCAGAAGGCGATTCCATCTACGCGCCGGCCTCTCCACGGTTGCTCGACCATTGGGCTATATTCCACGGCAAGTCCTTCGAGCAGTTGGTCCCCTGGATCGCGGTAAAGCCTGGCTTTGGGCGTGCCCTGGCCACCGGGCAGATCAGGAGTCGGGCTGACCTGACAATGTGGATTCAGGATGGCTCGCCCCTCGACCTGCCCCCAGACGAGTTCGCCTCGCTCTGTTGCCTGGAGCCCGCTGAAGAGAGAACCGAGGAATACCTTGTCGTCGTCACGCAGGATGATCGGGTCTTTCGCGGAGAGGTGTATATCGTACCCGCAGAACCCCGTGTGCCCACGCGATTGGATGGCCTGCGCCCTGTTGAGGCGCTCCGGGAGAAGCGAGTTGCCGTAGTGGGCGTGGGCAGTGGGGGCTCTATGGCCGCATTGCATCTGGCAGCCGCCGGCGTGGGAACATTGCATCTCTTTGACAGGGACCGGCTGACCCCGGCCAACCTCTTTCGGCACGCATGTGACCTGCGTCACCTGGGACGAGCCAAAGTGCTGGCCATGCGCGATCTCATACGAACCTATGATTTGCCCGCCCACGTTGTCACACATGAGCGGGACGTCGTCACGCACGCCGGAGATCTCTGGGAGATCATGGGAGAGACAGATCTGGTCCTCTGCGCCACCGACGACGCCCGGTCACGCAGGCTCGTGAACTACGTGTGCGTGCACACCGCGACACCTCTCATCATGGCCGGCACCTTCCACAACGCGCAGATCGGGGAGATCATCCGCGTGCTCCCCGGGCAATCGGCGTGCTACGAGTGTACGCGGCTCACGCTGCGCGAAGCAGGTGCATTAGAGCCTGTCGAAGAAGGCGACGCTCCTGCAGCAGCCTATGGACCGGCACATGAACACACCTCTGGATCTGCGGGTCAGGGGACCCGCGCCGACGTGGCCATGGTTGCCGCGCTGCAGGCTCGTGTCGCCATTATGACCCTGCTTGCGGACACCCACGAGGGGAGTAGTCTGCCTCACGACTACATAGCCTGGGGAGCTGTCACTGAAAGGGGGTTCCCAGATCCCTTTACCTTCCGCTATCCCTTCAGCCTCAATTGGGTGCAGCTTGAGCGTCGAGATAATTGCCCTGTCTGTAGCTCGGTGGGGATCCCTCTTGATCCAGACGTTGATGAGACATACAAGGCTATTGTGGCACGCCTTCAAGAAGCGGCGGAGAGCTAAAGCCAGGGTCGCCCCACGGTTGACCGTGAGCGCCGGGGCCCGCGCGCTCATTGAACGCGAGGCCGGCTCTTCTCCGCAGGTGGAAACGGGTGGTATCTTGATGGGGTACACAGATCCACCGGCGACGATCCACGTGACGCATGCGTCGGGTCCCGGACCTGCAGCTCATCGAACGCCCGCCGCGTTCCTCCGTGACACTTCTTTCTGCGCCGCCATCCTGCGTGAGCACTATGAACGCTTCGGCGTGGACTACGTTGGCGAGTGGCACAGCCATGTGAAACCCCTTCCGGAGCCAACAATCGGCGACATTCAGACTCTAACGGGGATCCTGCACGATCCGGATTACGATTTCCCTGCCTTCGCCATGGTGCTGGCTATTATCAATGTGGAGTGGTCCCCTCAGGTGGAGCCTCACGGATTCGTTGTTACCGCCAAAGGGGTGTCAAAAGTACCGATTGAGGATGAATCTTCAGCAGAAGACCAGGAGCGGACAGTGATCAGGAAGTCCGCCACCTGAGCAATCTCGGCACCGTGCGCCGCATGGTGAGGGATTGGGAGGGGGCGGAGCGTCTGCACCGAC
>CAYYVH010000528.1:0-2365 GCA_964475075.1 uncultured Anaerolineales bacterium
TCGTATCGGTTGCAGCAGCAGAAAGGTGATTGGCTGTTAATTGCCTATCAACGCCCACAAGCACCGGGGCTGTTGGCGCGAGCGGCTTCGCGCTCTGTGCTCTGGCGGTTCGTTTCGCCGAGGATCCCCACTGCTGCTGTGTTGGTGGCTGCGAATGCGCCAACCACCGGGCCGGGAGCGGTGAGCTGGTCGGTGCGCAGCGCCTGTTGGATCTCTTGGGCCCGGCGCTCCAGGTTGCGTTGCCGGCCCCCGCGTTTGAGCGCGGCCCGGAGCTGGGTGACTGACAACGCCGCACCTGCACTGGGGGCCGGCGCCCTTCCCAAGATGGCCAACGTGTCCCGATCAGCCAGATCATTGAAGGCTTCCAGCGCCGCCGGGTAGTACTCACGGAGCGCGTTGCGGAGCTGGTTGGTGTGGCGGGTCCGAGCCCAGATCAGACCCTGATGGGCCCGTGCCAGCACCTTGATCCCTTCGGCGTCGGGACTGTCCCCAGCGACCGGCCGATGATTGTGCCGATCGGTACGCACCAGATCCGCCAGCACCTTGGCGTCGCCGGCATCCGACTTGGCACCACCCACGGCGTGACGGTCCCGGTAGCGGGACACCGCCATCGGGTTGATCGCATACACCTGGTAACCGGTCGTCGCCAACGCCTCCACCCACAGGCCACGGTCGGTCTCGATCCCGACCACCACCTCCGCCGGATCCGACACGTGACCGGCCACCAGCTCATGGAACGCCCGAATGCCGCCAAGTCCCTCCGGCAGTCGCCGGCTCGCAAGCCGGGCACCGCCCTCGTCCATCAGACACACGTCGTGATGGGCTTCAGCCCAATCATCTCCAACGAAGATCACCGTGCCGTACCTCCCCATCTGCCAACAGCCATTTCCCAGAGCCAGAGGACACCCGGCGGCGACCTAATGGATCAGTGCTCGACGGCACGACACCCCATGAGCGCTACAGGCAACCCTCACCAACCAGCCGGGGCACGATCTAGCCCTAGGAGTCAACGCTCCAGGAGTCGTCAGTGCTCACCAGCCGGCGGCTCGGCCACCACACTCCCACACGAATGGAAAGTCACGGTGGACCCCCATTAGGTGTCGGGATCTGGTTTGACGCCATGTTCGATCAGCGGCGATGATCCCCTGCTCACAGCGCTCCGTCGAGCCCGAACATGACTTCCCGCAGTCGGACGGGCATCGTACGGAAGGTATCCAAGTCGATACGCAGGGAACCTAGACGCAGGCCTCGCATCTCGTCGCCCCGGTTTGTGACAACCTTCAGCGTGTCCTCCGTCCCTTCCAGCGCCCCAAGACCGCGGCACCGTCCCCGGTCGTCTTGAAGACCCACCACCATACGGTCGAGCCTGGCGAAGTCGAGGGCAGCCGGCAGCGTCGGCGCGAAGACGGTGGGGCGCACTCTCCACCGTTGCAGTGGCTCGGCAAACGCCGCTGCGAACGCCTTGGCGCGGCGGGCGGCGCGCTCGTCGGGCGACTCGGAGACGACTTCGGGATGCACCCCCGTCATCTCGACGCGGGCGGTGAAGAATCGGCGCAGCATGCCGACAAGCGGCTCGATTTCGGCACCCCGCTGCAACGCCACGACGGTGTCGGGCGCCAGCAGCTCCATCTTGTGGTATTTCAACGTCTGTCCGATTACACCCGAAACTGAACCGGTGGTGTCGACTATCACCAGGTCCGCGAGAGGCCGGGCCACGTCGACGAGCGCGGCGGTACCCACCACATGCTGCAGCACGAGGCCTTCGGGGGTGATTCCGCCTACGAAGCGGAGATCATCGGCCGTCGAAACCCTGTCGAAATCGCCGGGTGTCTCCAGGAGTTTCAAACCTATGCACGTGGGCGGCCCGACGGTTGTCTGCGCGGTGTCGGCGTCGACGTACCCGACCACCTTGCCCACCCGCACCGCTTCGGTGGCCAGGTCGCGGGCGAACGATGTCTTGCCGGTGTCGCGGGCGCCTATCAGCATGACGACACCGCGCAGGCGAATCAGGTCGTCGACCAGAGCCGTGTGTGCGGATTCAACCGACATGATGATGCAGTATGCAGCATGTTGCCGCCCATCGGTGCCCACATGCCCGCTACCCCGTAACCTCTACTGCGATGATCTCCTTTCTCAGTGATTACGGCTACTGCGACGAGTTCGTCGGAGTCGTCCACGGCGTCATTGCCAGGATCGCCCCCGAGGTGAGGGTGGTTGACGTGACTCACGGCATCGAGCCCGGGGCGGTGCGGGCGGGTGCGCTGGCGTTGACCCGGGCACTCGCCTACCTCCCCGACGGGGGGGGTCTTGCCGTCGTCGACCCCGGGGGCGGGCCCGCTCGCCGGGCGCGCGCGGGCGAGAACCC
>CAYYVH010000529.1:0-2364 GCA_964475075.1 uncultured Anaerolineales bacterium
CGCTGCCAGCACGCGTGCCAAACTCGCCCGGCGCCGCTGTCCGCCGTGCGGCGCGGGCGCACACCTGGCACCCAGAATTGAAGCCCGTCGAGGCGAGCCACGATACGCTGGAAAGGTTCCACGCCAGTCGCCAGGTGGACGCGCACAGGACCGTCTATTCGGAAGCGGGTGTCGCCTCGGTGAGCGGGCAGGGCCAGCCAATCGTGGCGTGCCCGCGCCACCAGCAACAACCTCACGGCTGGGAAGAGGACCAGATAGTCGCGGGTCTGGCGCAGGCTCGGCCGGGCGACGATCCGCGCCTGATCCATAGTCAGGGGTTTAAGGATGGCCCAGCCGGGCTCAGCTTTACCGATCACGCGCAGCGTGCAGACCAGGCCGGCGATCCGCACCCGCACCCGGCCGCTGGGGAGCACCGGGGCCAGGAATTCAGTGGTTGAGGAACGCCTCTTCGGCCGATTCCATCTTGTCCAGTAGATCGTGGATGCTCATGTCTCTGAAGCCAGGGTGATATAAGTTGGCGGCACGTGGCGCACCAGGTAGGTATCAGGCGTGGGGGCGTAGAAGACGACACCATCAGCGTGGGCCTCTTGGGCGCGGATGAGCAGCAGAGCTGGCTGGTCATCGCGGCGGCGCCCCACGCGGCGCGCGGTATCGGGTGTAGCGGATAGGTGGACGAACTGGCGGTCACGGGGGCGTAGTCCCACAGCCAGGATGGACGGCACGGCGCGGCGAGGGGTGCCGTGGTAAAGAAGTTCAGGGGGCTCCACTGGTTGGCCCGGATCGACCGCCCTCACCCGATTGCTGTGACCATAGCGGGCACCGATGCGGTCTCCCTCCAGGCGGAAGCGCTGCTTGTCGGAAGTAGCGACCACCTCTCGGATGGCCTCGACAGTGACCCAGCCGTAGCCGTGTCGGCTGCGGATGGCGACCAGCAGTGCATTCAGCGGTACCAGCCCAGCTTCGTCTAGCGTCAGACCAGCCTCGTCGGGCCGGTGCCGCAGAAGATAGCTTATCAGTTTGCTCAGTCTGACGCGCTGGACGTCGTTCATCATGGTCATTCTCAAGCTCAAGCTCAGACCTCCGAGGTTTGGGAACCCTCGGAGGTCTTTCCCTGAGATTACGCAGCCTTGCGCTTCGGCAGCGGGTAGGCCATGATCTCCAGCAGCAGGTCGAGCCTGGTGGGCCGGGTCAGCAGCGGCAGCAGGTTGGGCAAGGCGTAGTAGTCGCCGGTGAACTGGTAGGCGTCGAAGGGGATGCACTCGCCCTGACACTGCCGCTCCAGGTAGTCCATCGCACCACGTGTCTTGACGAACACGACGTGGGGATCGGCCTTCAGCTCCTCCCGATAGTGCTTGAGCGTCTCGACGAAATAAGGGGCGGTGTTCTCACCTTCGTCGGTGACCATCACGATCTGCTCCACCGCCTGGCCCTGGCGGCGCATCATCTCCACCGCCACGCCGCAGGAGGTGTTGCCACCGGCCCGAATGCCCATCAGCGCCTGCTCCCAGTCAGCCAGTGAGGACCCGGCCACCTCGATTGGGTAGCCGATCGAATCAAAGGCGTAGGCGTACAGTTCCGCCTGGCACACGCTGGCGATCATGGCCCCGATCCGCTTGCCGATCTCGACGGATTCGGACATGCTTCCAGACTTGTCGATCAGCAGACTGGTGGGCCGTACAATGGTGCCCCGAGCCCGCACCTGGGCTTCGGTCACAGCGTCAAGCTTCTCGGTCACGTCGGCCGATACGCCAGCCGCTTCATGGTCCGCCGCGCTTGCAACACCGAGCTGTCGAACCAATCGGGGTTCGCCTCGCGCTCACGGAGGTAGCGCGTGATCTCGGTCTTCATTGAGCGGGGCACGTTGCGGAAGAGTCCGTGTCTCTCGGTGACAACTTCGACCCCGTCGTCGGCCTTGACCCGGCGGCGTGTGGTCTTCCCCTTGATGAAGTCGAAGACGCGGCCCACCTGGTAGGGCGGCATCTCCCGCAACAGCGCCAGGCCCACGTCCCGGTGGCCAGGGAAGTCGCTCAGGACCAGGTTGACGGCGAACATCTCCTTGTGGTCGTGTACCTCGCCCTCATCGGCGTACCAGGCCGCCAGTTGGACGTAGAAGCGTGGGTCCTGGGCGATGATCTCCTGGTGGGTCGGGTAGATGCCCGCCAGGTCGCGGTGCGGCGTGGTCAGCAGTGTATTGAGCAGATAGATAAAAGAAAAAGGGCGTGATAGCCTGCCTGGCCATCACACCCTGAGCGAACGCACCAAGAACGGCGTCACAACTTGCGCGGCACATGGGGTGGACCAGTGCATGGCCAACAGAGCGACTGCCAGATGGGCAGCGCAAAGCAAGCGTTGTCATCCAAACTC
>CAYYVH010000530.1:0-2359 GCA_964475075.1 uncultured Anaerolineales bacterium
GCCGACAAGGTCTGGAGCGACCTGGGGATCACCGGGGCCGGCGTCGTGGTGGCCAACATCGACACCGGCGTAGACTACACCCACCCCGCGCTGGTCAACCAGTATCGCGGCACCACTACCGGCTCCCACGACTACAACTGGTACGATCCCGGTGGCACCTACCCCAACGCCCCAGGCGACAACCACGGCCACGGCACTCATACCATGGGCACCATGGTCGGGGACGATGGGGCCGGCAACCAGATTGGGGTGGCACCGGGGGCGCAGTGGATTGCTGCCAAAGGGTGTGGCACTGGCTGGTGCGATGGGGATCATCTCCTGAGCGCTGCGGAGTGGATGCTGGCCCCGTGTCCTATCGGCGTGGAGCCCGGCGACTCGAGTTGTGATCCCGGCAAGCGGCCGCGGGTGGTGAATAATTCCTGGAGTGGTGGTGGGGGCAACACCTGGCTCCAGGGGGTGGTGAATGCCTGGCGGGCTGCCGACATCTTCCCCGCCTTTGCCTGCGGGAACTCGGGCCCTGATCAGGGCACCGTTGGATCGCCCGGTGATTACGCCGAGAGCTTCTGCAGTGGGGCCACCGACAGCGACGACGCTATCGCCGGGTGGAGCAGCCGGGGGCCATCGTCGCTGACGCCGGAGACCAAGCCGGATGGCAGCGCCCCTGGCGTGGCCGTGCGCTCATCGGTGCCGGGCGACGGATACGAGGACTGGAGTGGAACATCCATGGCCTCACCCCACACCGCCGGTACGGTGGCGCTCCTGGCTGAAGCCAATCCCGCCCTGTCCGTCGAGGAGATGGAACAGGCCCTCTATCGCACTGTGGTTGACCTGGGTGAAGATGGGCCGGACACGAGCTACGGCTACGGACGCATTGACGCCCGTGCAGCGGTGGGCAGCGTCGTCGTTGATGACCCGGCACCCTGGGTGTCCGAAGACCCCACCAGTGGCATGGTCCTGCCCGGCGCGCAGCAGGCGGTTACCTTGACCATCAACACCAGCGGGTTGCTCACGGGAACCTACACCGCCGACCTGATCATCACCAGTAACGATCCGGACCGGCCCATGGTCACCGTCCCGGTCACGCTAACGGTTGAGCCGGCACCACCCGTTCCCTCGGAGGTGGGGGTCTCCAACCTGCGAGACGTCACCGCCAGCATCTCGTGGATCACCACGCGGGAGACTAACGGGCAGGTGTACTTCGGCACCGACCCCGCCGGCACTGCGACTGGCCCTTCGACCGGTCTCAGGGCAAGGCTCAGTGCAGGCCTGATCAATGTGGCGTATGACGACCGGGGGGCCGGCACCGTGGACGACATCCACCATGTGACCCTGGCGCGTCTCTCGCCCAACACCACCTACTACTTCTACGTCGTATCCGGCGGGGAGCGGGATGATAACGACAGCAGCTACTACCAGTTCACCACCGGCGCATCCCTGGCCATCCCCGGCGTTGACAACGTGTGGGGACAGGTGTTCAAGAGCGACGGGGTGACGCCGGCTGCCAACGTCCTGGTCTACCTGCGTGCCTTGGACAATGATGGCCAGGGCAGCCTGGGGGAGTCGGGGCTACTCAGCGGCCTGACCAACAGCAACGGCTACTGGGTTGACCCGAAGACCGGCGGGCCCATCAACCTGGCTGCCGTCCGGACGGACGATAACCAGAGCTACTTCCAGTACTCTCCCGGCGGTGACGCGCTGCGCATTGAGGTGCAGGGTGCCAGGGACTGCGCATCAGGGATGCAGGTAGACACGACCAACGACTCGCCGGCGCCGCCCATGACCCTGTCCTGCGTGAACATGATGAACATTGACATCGGCACCGGCTGGAGCGTCTTCGTCTGGCCCACCACGCCGACCGAGGACTACAACGCTTCAGGGCTGTTGGGAGCCATCCAGGATCAAGGTGGAAACGGCCTGGAGATCAGCCGCTGGATTGCGGAGTTGGGTAACTGGAGCGGTCACATTCAGGGGATGCCCTTCAACGACTTCGAGGTGATACCTGGTGAGCCCTACTTCCTGCGGGCGAACGATCGCAGTCTGCTGCGGCTGCCGGCCGGCCCCAGTGTCGTCCCACGCAACGAGCACACCCTGGCCACCGGCTGGAACTTCGTGGCACTGTCACCGACGGTCGAACGGATGACGGCCGAGCTGGCGTGTAGCCAGATCGCAGCCCAGGGCGGAGCTGTGGACGAGGTTGATCGCTGGGACGCCGAAACGGGTAACTGGGTTGGCCACATCTGCGGCCTGCCATTTGGCAATTTCGAGATGACGCCGGATGAAGGCTACTTTATCAAGGCTCGGGCACGGCACGTGTGGCGCCCTGGCGTGAGCAATGAGGGACGAAGGACGAGGAACGATG
>CAYYVH010000531.1:0-2356 GCA_964475075.1 uncultured Anaerolineales bacterium
AGGCAGGGCGGCGTCACCACCCGTCGTCCCAGCGTCTCATCGCTGTCGGAGGTCACGGCGAGTCCGCGGGCGCGCAGCGCCAGCTTTCGTGTCGCGGAACGCCTCCCGTTGGCAGATTCCGATCCGGTGGAGCTTGCCGGATGACGGATCGAAGGTCCCCGACCAGAATCCTGAGCCGGTGGTTCCCGTTCGCCGTGGCGGCCATCACCCTTACGTGCGCCGGCCTGGTCTGGCTCAAGCAGTCCAGCGCACTGACCGCAGCCGGTCGCCGCATCTACGTTCTCGAGCTGCGACGGCAGGATCTCCTGGAACAGCGTGCCGAGTTGCTGGCCGCCCATGCAGTGGCCACCGATCCGCGCCGTCTAGACGAACGGGCCAGTCAGCTAGGCTTCGGACCGACCGACCGCGTCGAATACCTGCCCGTCGAGCAACCGTTCGATCTGTCGGGTCCAGGCCTGCGAATACCGCCGGGTAGCTCACTGGCACTCACCTGGTCGGCCCTGCCGTCCGAGCCGGTGGAGGAGACCGGCCTGCCGGCTCTTTGGTTGAACTGGACGGCGCGTCCGGCGGTCGCCCGGCAGGCAGACGAACCCGCCGTAGGTGGAGCGTCACCTTGACGCCGCGCAGGCAGATCTCCTATCCGCGACTGCCGGTAGTGGCCCTAGGCATCCTCGCCGCGACGGCTCTCGTCGCCGTGCGTCTCATCTGGCTCGGCGCCTTCGCGCCCGAGGACACGGCGTCGGTGATACCGCAGACGGCCATTCGACCGCAGCGGGGCGCGATCTGGACGCGCCACGGGGAGCTGCTCGCGCTCGAGACCTACGAATACGACGTGGGTGCCGCCACCAATGAGATCGAAGACATGGCCGCATTCGCCACGGCGGTGGGTCCGCTGCTCGGGCTGGCACCCAGCGAGTTACTCACCACGCTCGCCCAACCCGACCCGCGCTGGGTACCCTTGGCCAGGTCGGTCAGTGCAATCACGGCTGGCGCGCTCGAGCAACTCGACCTTGACGGGCTGTACGTGTCCGCCCAGCCGCGTCGGACCTACCCTCTGGGTGCCGCAGCCGCCCACATCACGGGCTTCGTAAACGCCGCGGGCGAAGCATGCTGCGGCGTGGAGGGGGCCTATGCGCGCCAGCTCATCGGTTACCCGGGCAACCTGGCCGGCAACTTCGGGACCGATCCAAGGTCATACCAATCACCCCAAAGCGGTACGGACCTGGTGCTGACCATCGACCGCACGATCCAGCTCGCCGCCAGCGAAGCTCTGGCGAAGGCGGTGGTGGCGCAGTCCGCCCGCGGGGGCACGATCATCGTATTGGAGCCGACCAGCGGTGACATCCTTGCCTCAACGAGCCTGCCGAGTTACGACCCGAATCAATACGCCGTAGCCGACCCTGCGACCTACCTTGACCCGGCTATCAGCCTCCAGTACGAGCCGGGCAGCGTGATCAAGTCTATGACCATGGCCGCAGCTCTCGATTCGGGTGTGGTCAGCGTGGACTCCAGCTACGAAGACACGGGCGTGGTCGAGATCGCAGGACTCACCATCGCCAACTGGGATCGCCTGGCCCATGGCCAGACCACCATGACCGCGATGCTCCAGTACAGCCTGAACGTAGGGGCCGTGCACCTGGCTCGCGCGCTGGGCCCGGATCGTCTCTACGCCCGGCTTGCCGCCTTTGGCTTCGGGCGCCCCACCGGCGTGGACCTGGCGGGCGAGATCGGAGGGGTGGTCCACACGCCGGCGAACGAGCCGGAATGGTACGAAGGGAACCTGGCAACGAACAGCTTCGGGCAAGGCATGGCCGCAACCCCCCTGCAGGTTGCCGCAGCGTACGGCGCCATCGCGAATGATGGCCAGCAGATGTTGCCCCACGTCGTTGCCGCGTTTGCTGGCCCTGGTGGCCGGTTGGAGCACGTCCCGCCCCGACCGGTACGGCAGGTGATTTCGCCGGCGACCGCCCAAGCGTTGCGCGCCATGCTCCGGGACGTCGTGGATGGCCGGGAAACGAAAGCGGCCATTCCAGGTTACTCGGTCGGCGGAAAGACGGGCACGTCACAGATACCGATCCCGGGCGGTTACGACACCGAAGGCATGATCGCCAGCTTCTGTGGCTTCGTGCCCGTGGGCGCGCCCCGCGTGATCATCCTGGTCAAGATCGATCGTCCGGCTGCGCTGCGTGGTAGCGACGTCGCTACTCCGGTGTTCCGTGAGGTCGCCCGAGCAGCGATCGACGCGCTGGACATCCCGCCGGACCGTCCGATCACGCCGGCGGGGGGGGAGGCGTGCTCCGGCCGGTCACCGCGATGTGGTGGCGGGGTGCCAGGTGACGCGCGTCCCCAGTCCGAA
>CAYYVH010000532.1:0-2317 GCA_964475075.1 uncultured Anaerolineales bacterium
CCAGGAAGCGCCTGCGTGACTGTCAGAGGCAGCTGAGCATCTAATGGCCCCAGCCCGTCTGCAAGACCCTCACCTTCTGCGGTGGTGTTTACGGCGTGACGGGGGAGCGGCTGAGGGCGCGCCGGGCCTATGCCCTTGACATGACGGGCCTGCAAGGGCGCGATAAGGAGCTGGCCAGCAACCTGGCGGGCGGGTTCCGCCAGCGGCTGGCCCTGGCGTGCGCCATCCTCCACGAACCCCAGGTGCTCTTCCTGGACGAGCCTACCGCCGGCGTGGATCCGATCTCCCGCCGGGCGTTCTGGGACTTCCTGTACGAGCTGGCCGAAGAGGGCCGGACGGTATTCGTGACCACGCACTACATGGACGAAGCGGAGAACTGCCGGCGCCTGGCCTTCATCCACCGCGGTAAGATCATCGTGCAGGGCACGCCGGCCGAGATCAAGAACCGGATGGACGAGCAGGTCCTGGAGATCGACTGCGACAAAGCCGACGTGGCGCTGGCTGCTCTGAGGGATGCCCGGGATGGCGGGCGCTTTCCGGTTAGCGAGCTGGCCCTGTACGGCTCGCTCATCCACGCGGTGGCCGACGATGTGGGGGCACTCCGGGGGGAGTTGATCTCGGTTCTTTCGGAGGCAGGTGTGGATGTCCGGACAATGGACGTCATAGCGCCCTCGCTGGAGGACGTGTTCATTTCCAGCGTGAGGGATCGTGAGAGAGCGTGAGATGTGCGACGGTACTGTGATTGGTGCGGTTGGATGCCTCGAACATGCCGGCGGCGGGGGCATGGGGGTGCGGGCTGCCGTGCCTCGACGGGGCCATCGCCAGTGCGCGGAGCGCGCCGAAAAGTGCTTGGGATCCGTGGGCGATCGCGCCCGGTAGTCTGGGGGATGTAGCGATGGGACGACGTGTGGCTGTGATCATCATCGTGCTACTGCTTGGCGTCTCCGCAGTGGCGGTGTGGGCAGTGGACTCCGACTCCGAAGCCCTGGACGACCTGCTCGTGGATCTGGATCTGAAGGATGCCAACGAGGACGCCGTCACGGGCTCCGGGTTCATCGAAGCCGAACAGGTCACCGTCGCCGGCGAGCTCGGGGGTCGAGTGGGGGTCATTGCGGTCGATGTGGGTGACGAGGTGGCTGCCGGCGACGTCCTCGTCGAGCTCGACAGCGAGCCGATTGCGGCTCGAATCCGGCAGGCCGAGGCGGCGTTTGACGCAGCCGCGGCCCGGTTGGACCGGGTGAGGGAGGGCGCCCGGCCGGAGGAGGTCCGGCAGGCGGAAGCGGCTGTGGCGCAGGCGAATGCGGCGCGCGACGGCGCAGAGGCAGCCTGGCAGGACGCCCAGGCAGTCCTCCGGAGCCCGCAGGAGTTGGACATCCAGGTTGACGCAGCCCAGACCGCGGTGAACCTTGCGGAGGAACAAGTGCGTGTCTCCGAGGCGGGGCTCAGAGCGGCCGAGGCAGGGAAGGATGAGGCGAAGGCCCTGCTGAATGCCGCATCCGCCGGTGCTGGGTCCGGCTTGGCGTCCGCCGCCGACGTCAGTCAAGCCAGGGTCCAGTTCCAGCAGGCGGAGGATTTGTGGCTCCAGGCGCGCATGGCCGTCGAAGCATCCGAAGTGGAGCTGGAAGGCGCGCGGCTCAAGCTGGAGCACCTGAGGGTGATGCGGGATAACCCTCTGGTGTTGACGGCACAGGTAGACGCGGCGCGCGCGCGTTACGACGTGGCCCGCGCGGCGGCTGATGGCGCCGCGTCGCAGCTGGAGCTCGTCCTGGCAGGCGCTCCCGCTGATCAGGTGCGGCTCGCTGAGGCTGCAGTCCGGCAGGCCGGGGCCCGCTTGGCGACCCTTCGCGTCCAACAGGACAAGATGAAGCTG
The DNA here is from genome assembly GCA_964475075.1 of uncultured Anaerolineales bacterium. Classification (GTDB taxonomy): domain Bacteria; phylum Chloroflexota; class Anaerolineae; order Epilineales; family Epilineaceae; genus CAYYVH01. The sequence goes on from CAYYVH010000532.1 coordinate 1,871, forward strand.
CGCGCACCGATGGACGGCACGGTCATCGAGTTGGCGGGGGAGCCGGGAGAGAACGCGGTGCCCGGTGCGGCGCTCCTCCGCCTGGGGCAGCTGGACCCCGTGGAGTTGACGATCTTCGTTGCCGAGAAGGAGGTGGGCGACGTCGATATCGGGCAGACGGTCGAGGTCACGGTGGATGCGTTCGAGGATGAGACGTTCGAGGGCGAAGTGGTGTCCATCGCGACCGAGCCTGAGTTCACGCCGAAGAACGTGCAGACTAGGGAGGACCGGGCCAACCTGGTCTTCGCCGTGCGGATCCGGTTGCCCAACGAGGACCGTTCCCTCAAGCCCGGAATGCCGGCCGACGCAGTACTTGTGGTCGGCCAAGAGAAGAAATGACGGGTCGCGATGCATAGGGCGTGTCAACAAATAAGACCGTGCAACCGAGGGCGCCGATGCGCCGGCAGG
>CAYYVH010000533.1:0-2314 GCA_964475075.1 uncultured Anaerolineales bacterium
CGCCGGCCCCCACGGCCGTCGGGTCCACCGTGAGGTTCCCGGCCGCGTCGTGGGCGATCGTCTCCGGCCACAGCAATAAGGTATTTCAATCCTCGCTGAGGACAGACGAGAATCATTGAGAGCCCGATCGAGGTAACGCGGCTACTCGCAGTCGTAATGGTACTCGACGGCACGAGGCATGATACCAAACTGCTGGCTGTCCAGCTTTATTCAATCGCTCAAAACGAATCGGGCATTCTGAAGAAGGCATGGATGCCTTTACCTGGTATGCGGAGCCGAGAAAGGATTTTCGGCTTAGCACGATTCACCGAACAGCGCATGCGGCCCATCTCCTATGGATGTAGGAGCACGATTCGACTACGTCGGACATCTTGATCGCGTGATCAATTTGAACGATTGAGCGCGCCTTCCGATCAAACACATTCCCCCATGCCTTGAGGATCTGGCTCGCCCGCCCAAAGTGGCTCATCGCATTGCTCACTGAATGTCCTGCCACCGTGTAGTAATTCGCTTAAGAATCTTGCTACGTTCACTCTCGTCGGAATCAGGCCGAATCATATCGAGTTCCCCGATCGTCCAGCTAAAAACACTCACTAGCTCCTTTGGTGTACAGTTAACTTTCACGTCCTCCAGAGAAAGAAGTACCTGTCCAAAGCGGGCTCTTGTAGTATTCCAGACCTCCAAGTGTAAGCAAGTCTCCCAGATCACAAGTTCGAGCGACGGGGATGGTGGCTCTCCGCCCGGATGAAAACGAACGAGCATACCCTCGGTGCGTGTCAACGCATCCTCGGTAATACCGTTGTAATAGAGCGTCCCCTCGATCCGAAGAGCATCCTTCTTTAGATGGAGCGTGCCCTCTACTTCGACGCCCGCGTGAACAGCAAGTTCACCGCGGTACCGAAGCGACTTACTTTTCTTCCGAAAAGCCTCGCATATGCGACGAAGATAGCTGTTCCGGAACTGGGGCCAGTCGTCATACACGAATGGCAATTCTATGAACGATCCTCCATCTTGACAACAGTTCCAGGCAGGCATGCTTGCCTTTCCCTAGTCACTATTATCGCCCTCGAGGCGGTCGTTGGCCCCCGCCGGTACCCTCTTTCACTCTGCGGTGGGCTTCTTCTGCATCACATCCGCCTCGATCCGCACCGGCCGGTCCTCCCTTCTTCTTTCCGGATTTTTGTTTTCTCGTCTTCGGATTCTGACCGGCTCGCTCGCGTCCGAGACGTTCTCGTCGAATTTGACGTCTTTTTGCCCGCTTGTTTACGATACCTGTGTGTGGTCCGCTGTTGCCACTACCTTGACGGATCCTCTTGGGTTTTGTTGTAAAGCGCCCCTTCTTGGCAAACTTTTCCGCCGCTTCCCTTAACGCTTTCTTCTCTAAAGCCTCGACGCCTTCTTTCAGCCCTTTCTGCGCCACCCTCCTGCCGCCGACCTTAAGAGGCTTCGTGATACCCAAGGTCGCCACGTCCGCAGGAATCTGGGCCACCTCACAACATATCAGAATAACCTCGACCCTGCCTGCCTCTGTCTCCCAATCGCCGCCAAGGACCTTGTCTGTCCATCTGACCCACCAAGGCACGTCCGCGAGGCCAAAGGGATCAATCCAGTACAGCGGATTGCCGGTGACGTATTGATACAGGTTGACCCCGTCCACATACCCCAGCGGATCGCGTTGTACCCAGCGGCCGAGGGCCGGCGAGTAGGTACGGAAACGAAACGCGTACAGGCCCACGCCGGCGTCGTAGCGCTGGCCGGTCCAGCCGAAGGGGTTGCCGAAGGCTGAGACCTCGGTCTCCACCCAGCCGCCCAGGCCGCCGTTCGCCGCCGCGTCCCAGCGCTCCATATAGGTTCGGCCGTAGGGATCATAGGTGTAGCGCTCGACGACGGCGCCGGTGGCGTTCGCCAGGGCGACGACGCTGCCTAGGACGTCGCGCAGGGTGTGCAGAACCTCGGGAGTGCCGGCGGGGGCCTCACCCGCGTCGGTGTGGTCGATCAGGGCGATCGGCTCGGGGAACCGGTTTCCGTCGCCCCAGACAAATTCCCGTAGCAGCGTGGCCGTCTCGACGCCGCCGGCATCCTCGCAGACATCGTATTCCTCGATCGTCTCGATCCCGGCGTGGATGTGCCGCGTCCGACAAGGGGCCGGCAGCGGCAGGCCCGTGGCGGAGTCGACATACTCGACCGTCTCCACCCGCCGGCCCAGGGCGTCGTAGGCATACTCGGCCAGCAGCAGATCGTCGCCGGTTCGGCGCACGGCCCTCAGCCGATTCTCCTCGTCGTACTCGTAGCGCTGCCCACTCGGGGACACGAC
>CAYYVH010000534.1:0-2255 GCA_964475075.1 uncultured Anaerolineales bacterium
CTGAGACTATCGCCCTGTACGAGGAGATGGTAGGCAGCGCAGCCGCGTAGGCGCCGGATGCCCCTGGCATCTCCTGAGAGGGCGCACCAAGGCCTGCCGATCCCCCCAAGCCATTCTAGCCAGACCCAAGTCCAACGGGCGCGTCGAGCGCCCGTTTTTCGTGGTCCGGGCGTGTAGCCCTCCACCAGTCCCCGTGAGGTCTTGGTCATCACCCCCAACATGGTCAAGAAGCGCGTCCACCACATCTTCAGCCGTCTGGGAGTGAGCAACCACGCTGCGGCTGCGTCCCGGGCCGTTCAGGCCGGCCTGGTCTCCGATGCACAGACCGGTTGCGGTGAGGTGTGATTTGTGATATAATATTGATGAAATCCCCTGTCGCAAGCGTACCCTGAAGGCCAACGGAGTTACAGAACATCAGTGGCGATGAGGCTGCATCGCCAACCATGCTCTTTCTTGGGAACGGGGAAGGCATACCTGCAATGGCTACTCTGCGCGTCTACCTGTTCGGTGGGTTCGATCTGCACAGCGACGGAGCGCCGCTGCCCGCCATCCCCACGCAGAAAGCACGTTCCCTGTTCGCCTACCTCATCACCTATCGGGATCAACGTCACACGCGGGACCTCCTCGCCGGCCTCTTCTGGCCCGACATGCCCGACGCCCGTGCTCGCCGCCGCCTCAGCCAGGCGTTGTGGCACATCCGACGTACCCTCACTCCCCAGCTCCCCACCCTACCTCCTGACCAAGGCCGACACGGTGCAGTTCAACGTCAAAGCACCGTATTGGTTGGACGTGGAAGCGTTCAGTCAACGAGTCAACGAGGCAACGAGTCAACGGGTTGATAGGTCAACGAGGCAACAAGGTTACTCGTTGACCTATCAACCTGTTAACTTGTTGACTTCTGAACTGGTTGCCTCGTTGACTAAAGCCGTCAGGCTTTATCGCGGTGACTTCCTGGCCGGCTATTACGACGATTGGGCCGTCATCGAACGGGAACGGCTGCGGGACATGTATCTCACGGCTCTGGATCGTTTAGTGAGGTTCTGTAAAGCTGAGGGAGCTTTCGAGGAAGCTCTGGCCTACGCCCGCCAGATCACCTTCCACGACCCTTTACGCGAGGAGGCCCACCGTGAGGTGATGCGCCTGTGCCACCACCTGGGCCGCACCAACGAAGCCCTCCAACAGTACGAGATCTGTCGAACCGTTCTGGCTGAGGAACTGGGCGCCGAACCTACGCCGGTCACCACTGCCCTGTACCGCGAAATTGCTGCCCGCGCCGGAGAAGCAACAGCGCCGTACCTTCCTCCCGCCGATCGTCCGTCGCCATCGCCGCTCTTGGAAGGGACAGGCCCGGTGCCGCTGGTGGGTCGGGAGCGAGAGCGGGCTGCTCTGGTGGGTTACGTGGAGCAGGCGCTGGGCGGCCGAGGGGGCCTGGTCCTCATGGAGGGGGAGGCCGGGGTGGGCAAGACACGCCTGTTGCAGGAAGTGGCAGGGGATGCCGCCTGGCGGGAGGTGCAGGTGCTCCAGGGGCGAGGCCGCGAACTGACTGAACTTCCCCCCTACGGTGTGCTGGTCGAAGCGCTGGGGGCCGGCCTCTCCCCTCTGCGAGCCGGCCAGTTGGCCCAATTGGTGGAGGAGGTCTGGTTGCGAGAAGTCAGCCTGATCCTCCCCCAACTGGCGGAGTGGCTGCCCGACCTCCCACCCCACGTTCCCTTGGAGCCGCTGCATGAACGGGAGCGTGTGCTGGAGGCGCTGACCCGCACCGTCCTGGCCCTGGGCCAGATCGCGCCTCACTTGCTGATCCTGGATGACCTGCAGTGGGCTGATGAGGCCACGCTGGAGGCATTGATCCACCTGGCCCCCCGGCTGCCCGAGAGTCAGGTGCTGGTCATCGCCGGCTACCGGAGCGAGGAAGCACGGACACGAGCGGTGGTATGGGACGCGCTGCGGGCGCTGGACCGGGCGGGTGGGCACCAGCGGTTGCTGCTGGCGCGGCTCACCGCCGCCGAGACAGGGGAGTTAGTGCGGCAGGCATTGGGTCTGGGGCATGCAACACCACGATTTGAGGAGCGCTTGTTTCGCGAGACAGAGGGAAATCCCCTGTTCGTGCTCGAGGCCTTACACGCCCTGCACGACGATGGGCTGCTGTATCGCGACGAGGAGGGCGATTGGAGCACCCCCTGCGGCGACACCACCGCTGACTATGCGGAGCGGCGCTTGTCCCCAGAGCTACAGCGCGTGATTGCGGGCCGGCTGTC
>CAYYVH010000535.1:0-2235 GCA_964475075.1 uncultured Anaerolineales bacterium
AAGGGGAGTGGTCAAGCGGGCCATGGAGATCACCGGCACGCGATGGGACGCTGAGTCACGCTTCGACCCGACAAAAGGTATCACCGATCAGTATCTGGCTGGCAAGCGCCTCGCTGAGATACCCCGATGATGTCAAAAAGAGGCTGCTGTAAGGTCTGTTGGTTAGCCAGAACTGATCCCACGTCTGAACGACGTGGGTTTTCCGATTCCCAAACCTGCGGCGTTCGAGCCGCCAGGTCTGGTGCTCGCCAGCCAACGCATCGTGGGCCAGCTAGAACCGATCCCACGTCTGAACGACGTGGGTTTTCCGATCCGTTGGCTGGCTAGAACCGATCCCACGTCTGAAGGACGTGGGTTTTCCGATCCGTTCTGCTATTAAGCATCACTGTGAGCCTGCGCAATCCAAGGTTCACATAAACAGCGGTGCCATCTCCAGCCTTTGCACCTGCGCTTCCATCGACTCCTCAGCGGGTGCCGCCTCGAATCGGCTGGCGGCATCCAACACCCTCGGCAGCACGTGGATGTCGCCTACGGTGTTCAGGAAGATGCCCGGCCGGCTCAGGATCCAATGCACTGCCTTGTCGATCTCGGTCTGGTCCTCCAGCGGCTTGTACCAGGTCGTGCGGACATGCTCCTCACCCTCGCCCCAGGGTCTCCAGCAGATACCTTTGATGGTCTGCACCGCCACCTTGCGCTGCTCACAGACGGCCGCCAGGGCTTCGAAATCGGCGGCGTACTGGGGGTTCTGCATCATCACGTAGTTGTACGGCAGCAATACTGAGTCGAAGGCGAAGCGCTCCAGGCTGCGCATGTGCATCTTGGGGGCAATGACACCGTGCCCCGTCACGCCGATGAAGCGCACCAGGCCCTGCTCCTGAGCCTCGACGGCGGCCTCGAGGGCACCACCTGGCCCCATCGCCACCTCCCACTCGTCCGGATCCACCAGGTTGTGCAACTGGATGAGGTCTACCTGATCCACCCGCAGCCTCTCCAGCGAACGATGGATTTCGTCCCGTGCCTTCTCGTAAGTGCGCTCCTCCGTCTTCGTGGCCAGGAAGAAATCGCCTCGATGCTCGTCCATCCATGGTCCGATGCGGAGCTCGGCGTCGCCATAGCTCGCGGCCGTGTCGATGTGGTTGACGCCGTACTCCAGCAGCACCTCCAGAGTGCCATCGGCCTCATCCTGAGTGACCCAACCGATGGCCGCGGCTCCGAACAGAGTGCGCGTGCTCATGTGGCCTGTGCGGCCAAATGGTGCTTTAGCAATCAATTTCCCCTCCTTCCATCACGGTTCGATTTGGACTGTGACAGCCAATTATACACCAATCACTCCGGTTTGTCACATTGGGGATTGGGTTATGGTTAATGGACACAGGTTATCTGTGCATCTGTCACGGCAAGTCTTGTTGAGGGGTTTCACACTCGTTTCAGCATGCGGGTACCCTGGGCAGATGCAAGACCTGCCCCTACTGTGAAGATCGATCCCTCGACAAACGCTCAATGATCTCCTGTCCCTGGGATGAGTCCACCCACGGCCTGGGGACACGGATGAGGTGCCAGCCCTGCAGGCGGGCGCGGTTGTGCCGAGCCAGGGTCCGTTGCCAGGCGGCGGGGTCACGTGCCCAACGATCGGGATCTACCAGGACCACGGCGAGGCCACGCTCTGTGTCCAGGGCCAGCGTGTCCAGGCTCCCACCGGTCGCCAGAGGGATGCGACCCCCTTTCTCGAAACGGGGATCGCGCTCGCACAGGCGCTCGACGAATTCCTGGGCGTCGGCAGGGATGGCTGCGTAGGCTTCCCTGGCCTCTCGCAGGGTTTTCTCCGAAGCGCTATCCAGGGTGAGTACCGCCTTCACTGCCTCAACCACCGACTCGGGGCGCGAGATGACGTCGTGGTAGGTGAATTCCAGCACCCGCTGCCCGCTTAACGCCAGGGCGTTCCGGCGATCCATGTCCTCGATCACGGTCATGGGATCATCGGCGTGGAAGGCCCGGCCATCGGTCAGGATGACGACGGGGGGCTGGTCGTAGGTGAAGTCGGCGCGCATGATGTAGGCGCCGTCGGGTGTACGCACGATCTGCTGCGCCCGAGGTAGTGGCAGGCCGTTCTGCTGGAGCAAGGCGTAGAACTCAGCCGCGAGGACGGACTTCTAGCGGCGGTCGTCACACGCGGGTCGCCCTCGATCGAGAGCTCGCGCCGGCGTTCGATGCCGTGGCGGCGCGATATGCCGTCAT
>CAYYVH010000536.1:0-2175 GCA_964475075.1 uncultured Anaerolineales bacterium
AGTTCAACGACGGTATCTTCCACCCCATCGCGATCCGAAACTTCCTGGCCTACGCCTATGCTCACTGGCAGCCACCGGCTCCGACCTACGCTCTGCTGGTGGGCGATGGCCACTGGAATTTCAAGGGCTACGGCGTCGAGCGCTACGGCCCCCCCGAACCGATCTACATGCCGCCCAACCTGGCCTTCGTTGACCCCTGGCAGGGGGAGGTGGACAGCACCAACCTGCTGGCGGCCGTCGTCGGCGACGACATCCTGCCCGATCTCTACATCGGCCGGCTGCCGGTCAACAATGTGGCTGAGCTGGATGCCGTCATCACCAAGATCATCGCCTACGAGCAGGCCCCACCCCAGGAGTGGCAGCGCCATGTCCTCTTCGTCGCCGACAACGTCCCCGATGCGGCGGGCGATTTCGTCGCGCTGGCGGAGGACATCATCGCCAACCACCTGCCGGCGGGCTTCCAGGCCGATCGTATCTACCTGAACGACTACGGTTGTCCACCGTCTTGCGCAGCCGTCAACGCTGCCATCATCGAGGACCTGAGCCAGACGGGCGCCTTGCTCGCGAACTACATCGGCCACGCCTCGGTGGACCGCTGGGCCCACGAACAAATCTTCGTCAACGGCGACATCGCGTCTCTCGCCAACGGCGACCGCCTGCCGGTGGTGCTGTCCATGACCTGTCTTGATGGCTACTGGATTTATCCCAACCGGCCCAGCCTGGCCGAAGAGTTGGTGCGGGCGAACGACCGTGGTGCCGTGGCCACCTTCTCGCCGACGGGCCTGGGCGTCGCCACCGGCCACCACGTTTTGCAGCGCCGCCTTTACGATGCCCTGTTCCAGGACGGCATCCGCGAGCTAGGGCCGGCTATCCTGGCCGCCAAGCTGGCCCTCTACGCCACCGGCGGCAACTACGACCTGATCCATACTTTCACCATCTTCGGCGATCCAGCCCTGCGCCTGCAATTGCCGCCGTCGAAGGTCTACCTGCCGGCAGTGCAGAAGTGATTGACATAACACGTCGCGGTGTGGTGACTGGACTGGTGCGAGAGCAACTGGATCGCGGTGCCCTGATCCGCCTGCACGTCACCGGCAACAGCATGGCTCCGCTGATCGAGGCCGGAGATGTGGTGCTGGTGCAGCGTGTCAACGCCGAAGACTTGCGCCGTGGTGATCTGCTCGTTGTCGAAGGGTCAGGATCGTTTCTCGTCCATCGGGCCGTGGCCATCAGCGGCAATCGGCTCCGAACCAAGGGTGACAATGTCAGTTGTGCCGACCCAGCCGTGACGGTGCACGATGTGCTGGGCCGGGTGGTGATGGTCGAGAACGCCAGTGGACGGATCGATCTGTACGTCGGTCGATGGCCGGTAGTCAACCGGGTGCTGGGTCTCCTGGGCTGGTGCGAGATGAGGATCTTCGCCGCGGCTCGCAGCGCCAGGCGGAGACTACCGGGTGGGCGGGGCACTCGCTGGACCCCAAGTCTGTCGGGCCTGGTGGCAGCCCCTTTCCGCTTGCTGACCAGGCTGTTGTTGCTGCGCTGACGAGATGGGAGGATTCACCCATGGTGTCGCTGGATAGCTATCCCGTACCCAACGCTGGCGTGGTGGGACGCATCGTTGATGGAGAGGCCGTGCTGGTCCTGTCGGAGCAGGGACAGGTCAAGGTGCTGAACGAGGTCGGCGCCCGTATCTGGACCCTGGCCGATGGCACTCGAACGTTGCGAGACATCGTGGCGGCAATCTGTGCTGAGTACGACGTAGACTTGGATCAAGCTGAGGCTGACGTCTGTGACTTCGTGGTCGAGTTGGCTGAACGGGAGGTCGTCTCCTTCTCTGCGGAGCCTGTTCCGCCCTGGCGCGGTTTCACGCAAGTCCGCCGGAGGGTCCGGTGTGCTGAACCCTCCGGGGCTGGGGTGAGCCCGTAGGGCTGTGCAACTGAGCCCGGGGGCGCCTGTGGCGGTCACAGGATGAGCCTCGGGCAGGGGTTTCGTGGTGTGAAACGATAGTATAAGACAAGGATAGGAGGGAGATATGCCTTATTGGCGGCTGTTCTATCATTTCACCTGAGGTACCAAGCTGCGCGAACCGCTAATTGACCCGGCCTTTGAGTCAGAGTTGCACAGGGTCATTGCGGCTAAAGCGATCGAATTAGAAGCCATCGTTCACGCTGTGGGCGG
>CAYYVH010000537.1:0-2173 GCA_964475075.1 uncultured Anaerolineales bacterium
TGGCCCTACGGCAGTACTACGCTCGGCATACGAGAGGTCGGCTTCGACGTATTCAACCTGACGGCCTGGCCAGCCACCACGGTGGACTGGATGGTGGGCGGTCACTGTGGCAACAGCAGCCTCGACCAGTGGATTTCGCCCTGGAACTGGACCCAGGTGCTCAACGGGACCATTGATACGCTGGCCTCGGCGAAGCGGCAACGGGAGTTGCTTCAGGAGGCTCCCATGGCTGTTGTCTCTGGCGTGCTCAGGGAAGCGGGCGGTCTGCTGACGCAGGAGGTCGTCGGTGAACTGCGAGCAGTGTGGTTATTGGACGAGGAACTGCCCGCGGCAACTCCACCTCCGGGCAACACGTACTGCCTCGATTTCCTCGACCCCAACGACAATTCGCTCCTGCAGCAATGCTTCGACGCCGACCTGAAGAATCGCCTGTGGCAGGGCGAGAGCGACAGCGCGACCTTCGCCATGCGTCTGCCCTTCCCACCGGGCACGTCCCGTGTCCAACTGGCCCACGGCGCCCGGGTGCTGGACGAGCGCCTGGTGACGGCCAATCGGCCCTGGGTGGAGGTGATTACGCCCAACGGTGGTGAAATCTGGAACGCGACCCACACGGTCGAGTGGCAGGCTGATGACCCGGACAATGATCCCCTGACCTATCAGGTGCTCTACAGCCCCGACGGGGGTGCGACCTGGCAGTCACTGGCCTCGGGGCTGACGGAGACCAGCCTGCAGGTGGATGCGGCGCAGCTCCCCGGCAGCGAGAACGCCCTGATGCGAGTGCTGGCCAGCGATGGGGTGCTCACCGGCCGCGACGAGTCCGACGAGCCGTTCATCGTCGAGCCCCACCCACCCGAGGTCCACATCCTGAGTCCCGCCGATGGCACCGGGTATGAGCAGGGCGAACTCATCGTCCTGACTGGCTCGGCGTATGATTTGGAGGATGGCCCGCTGACCGGAGAAAACGTCCGCTGGCTGATCGACGGCATTGGCGAAGTGGGAAGTGGCGAGGAGGCTTCGCGCCGCATCGACGAGGCAGGTGAGTACGTCGTCACCCTCGAAGCCATGGACAGCGACGAGATGGTGAGCGAGGACAGCATCAGGATCTTTGTTGGCCCAACTGTTTATCTCTCGCCATTCTACAACACCATCGGTGTCTCTGAGACGGTCACGGTGGAACTCCGCATTGACAACGTGCGGGATCTGTACGGCCTCCAGGTGGAACTGTCCTTCGACCCCGATGTCGTCGAAGTCGTGGATGCCTACGACTTCCTGCCCGGCGTGCAGATTCGGGAGGGGGACTTCCTGGTTCCGGATATGACGCTCATCAACCAGGCCGACAACTCGGCCGGCACCATCCAGTACGTCGTCAGCCTGCAAGGTGACAAGCCCGGCGTCAGCGGGAGCGGTCCCCTGGCGAGCGTTGTCTTCCACGGTCTGCAGACAGGGATCAGCCCGGTGCGGTTCACCCGTGTGATCCTGTCCGATCCCCAATCTGTGCAGATTTCGGCGCGCGCGGATGATGGCGTAGTCATCGTGCAGGAGGCGACGGGCACGGTGGCTGGTCGTGTGATCCTCGAGCGGCGGACCAGCAACGCGGGAGCTACGGTGTGTGTGGACAGCACCTGTGTCAACACCCCGGAGGATGGCACGTACGCCATCCCTGGCGTCCCGCCGGGCCCTCACACCGTCACAGTAAGCCGCATGAGTTACCTGCGTAGCTGGCAGAACGTGAACGTCCCGGTGGGCCTGGTGACCCTGCCGGACGTCACCCTGCTGGGCGGCGACGTCAATCAGGACGACCACATCGAGCTGGCCGACGCGGTCCTGATAGGCCAGGCGTGGAACGGTACACCGGCGTCCGCCAATTGGGACGAGCGCGCCGACATCACCGACGACGACAACGTCAACGTGCTGGACATGGTGGCCGTGCAGTTCAACTGGGACGCCACAGCACCAGGTCCCTGGACGGGTGCTGTTGCCGAACGGCGATCGGCGTCGAGAGAGCGGGTGCTGGTGGGCAGCGACCTGGCGACGCAAGTGGTCATTGATCCCGGTCAGGCCAGCCTGTCTGGGGCGGGTGAGACCGTAGAATTGGATATCCGCGTTGAGGACGTTACAGACCTGTACGCCGCGCGGGTACAGCTCACTTTCGACCCCAGCGTGGTCCGCGTCC
>CAYYVH010000538.1:0-2161 GCA_964475075.1 uncultured Anaerolineales bacterium
ATTGCGATATATATATCCGGTCGTTTTGAACTCAAGTGGATCTTAAGCGGCGTCATGGCCGGAGCACTGATGGGTGCTGTCTATCTCCTTTCTATTTTTGATGTCGCCGTCCCCTATCTTATCGCAGCGGCATTAATGGTAACCCTTCTGCTTTTCTGGTTTCTTGAACTGAAATATGCCATGGGAGCTATTGTTGCCCTTATCCATGATGTCACCATTACTGTCGGCATATTTTCCATATTTAACAAAGAGTTTACACTCCCGATTATCGCCGCGCTTCTCACGATCATCGGATATTCCCTCAATGATACCATTATTGTTTTTGACAGAATCCGGGAAAATCTGAGAAAACATCAAAAGAATCCTTTGGAATTCGTAATTAACAGAAGCGTAAATGAAACACTCAGCCGGACGATACTGACCTCTTTGACAACGCTTGTTGTGGTAATTTCTCTGTTTGTCCTCGGAGGCGGACTTATCCATGATTTCGCGAACAGCGCTAATGGATCAACGCACGCCCGTGGCGGTTTAATTGTCGGTCACAAGTACAGCTTTTATATCGAGATCCGTATCGGCCCGCAGTGCGACACGCGACCCCCCGGAGGGACTGTCCAGGTCTGCGATCACGACGGTTCCCAGGACCGTTCGGTATGGGATATCGCGCTCATCGAGACTCTGTGCCAACATGGCCGATTGGTCGTGCAGGGCGACGTATTTGCGTATGGGGGTATGCACTTGACTCCAGTACACGCTATATGTAGAGTAGGGTGTGATGGAGGAGTACCCACGGACGTTGCTCGAATTCGAGGAGTGGTTCGCCACCGAGTCGGCGTGTCGGGAGTATCTGCGTCGGATTCGGTGGCGCGACGGATTCCGTTGCCCGCGCTGCCAGCAGGAGGCGGCGTGGGGGACCGGACGTGGGCTGTACCACTGCCGGAACTGCGGCTTGCAGACCTCGGTGACAGCCGGGACGATCTTCCAGGATACCAGCAAGCCGCTCCGGGTGTGGTTTCGCGCCTTGTGGCATGTGACGAACCAGAAGTCCGGGGTCAGCGCTCTGGGGCTGCAACGGGCACTTGGCTTGGGGAGCTACCGAACTGCTTGGACGTGGCTGCACAAGCTGCGGCGTGCCATGGTTCGTCCCGGCCGGGACCGGTTGGGGGGTGCGGTCGAGGTGGATGAGACCTACGTGGGAGGTGAGCGACCGGGCAAGCGTGGTCGCGGGGCAGCCGGGAAGGCGCTGGTGTTGGTCGCAGCGGAGGTCGACGGGTCGCGCCTCGGACGCATTCGGCTTCGACAGGTCGCAGACGGTTCCGCGGCCAGTCTGACGCCTGCGGTCGAAGAGATGGTGGCACCCGGGAGCACCATACTCACCGACCAGTGGGGCGGCTACAACCGCCTGGTGGACCGCGGCTACCTCCACGAAGTCATTCGACGGGAAGCGGTTGTTGGCGACAACGCGCTGCCCCGAGTCCATCGCGTGGCGTCGCTGCTGAAACGCTGGCTGTTGGGAACACACCAAGGCGCTGTTCGAGCCTCCCATCTGGACTACTACCTGGACGAGTTCACCTTTCGGTTCAACCGGCGGACCTCCCGTTCACGCGGGAAGCTCTTCTTCCGACTGGTCGAACAAGCCGTCGCCGTGGACCCCGTACCCAACCGCCAGCTCGGTGCCGCGGCGAAGCCCTGATACGCTATATGTGGGGGGCACTGGAGTCAAGTGCATACCCCCACTTTCTTTTTCAGGTCGTCTGGACCGGAGATCAGCGGGGCTATGTCCCCGGCAGGAGTATTGACAATGGTTAGTTGTACCTGCTTCAGTTCGTCCTCTGTGAGTATCCCATCCACTATTCGTTCGGCCTCTTCCTATGTGCGCTTGCGTAATGCGCTATTTACGGTATTCCGTATTCGTTCTTCGTGTGGGCGTACACCTCGTACATCCACTGTTCGGTTGCTCCTTTGTCTTCTGGTGAGTTACTTGAGGCCATTGATTGGGAGTTTCAGAGTGCTTTGTTGGATTTCTCGGATCATGCGTTCGCCTATCATGTACGTAGGGGAGAGCGAGATGTGGTTTGATGGGGAACGGCGGAATTGAGCGGCAATCGCGGGAGGCGGGGGTTTGCGTATGCGCAGCATTCGCGGTTCCCCGACGACAAGGCGG
>CAYYVH010000539.1:0-2156 GCA_964475075.1 uncultured Anaerolineales bacterium
GGTGTGGGCCGGCACTTCCAACGGCCTGAACGCGCTGGACGACGCCGGCACGCCCCACGACAAGGCCGACGATGCCTGGACCAGCTTCACCTCCGCCGATGGGCTGGCCAGTGACCGGGTACACGTCGCAGCCGTGGATGGCCCCAGCCTGGTCTGGTTCGCCCATGAGAGTGACGGTGTGAGCCTGCTGGACCACGCCGGCACGCCTCACGACAAGTCCGACGACGTCTGGACGCATTTCGCTCCAGCGGATGGGCTGGCCGGGGGCTCGGTCTACAGCATCGTCGTGGACGGAGCGGGGCGGAAATGGTTCGGCGCCTGCGGCGGAGTCAGCGTGCTAGACGATGCCGGCACGCCCCACGACAAGGCAGATGACACCTGGGCCACCTTCCCGGTCGGTGACTGCAATCAGGGTCTCGCCATCGACCCGTGGGGGCGCAAGTGGATTGCCACCGGTTGGTCCGGGGTGATTGTGCTGGACGACGGAGGCACGCCGCATGATCAGAGCGATGACGTCTGGACGACCTACACCCGCGCCGAAGGCCTGGTGGAAGATCGGGCCCAGGCCATAGCGGTCAGCTCGGGGGGCACCGTGTGGGTCGGCACGGACGGCGGCCTGAGCCGCATGATCGGCGGTGCGTGGGGCCGGCTTTACCTGCCGCTGGTTCTCAGGTAATTCGGCAACCCTTGCGAAGGCCTGCCCCGGCCCAGGGGTTGTGGATGGCTCTGCAACAGCGCGACTCCTGGCGAACGAAGGCGTTTGCGTCCTGCAAGCGCCTTCGCAACCTTCGCAAGGGTTCGTCACAGACTCTCATACGTCGTTACCGCTCACCAATTCCACCGGAGTGAAGAGATGCACGTTGCGTTCCTGTTCGGCCAGAGCACGCAGCCCGGGCGCCAGGTTGCGAGCGTAGATGGCGTAGTGGACATCCCAGTGGGCATCGCTGCCCCGGAGCCAGTGCTGTCCCCGCTCCACCAACCGTTCCAGATCCCGGCGGGTGAACGGCTCCTGTCGCCAACGGGTCTCGCCGAAAACCACCGAGCGGCTGCGGCGGTCCACGCCGACCACATCGATCTGCACTTGTCTGCTCCACCACGATCCCACCTCAGCGACGGCCGGCAGCCCACCCTGGCCCGCGGAGCGCAGCAAGTGCCAGCGGGCGATTTGCTCCCAGATCGGCGCGACCACGTGAGGCATCTGGAGGCGGATCTCATGCCAGACCGCATCCTGCCCGTGCCCGATTTCCAACTCAGCCTGGCGGGGACCAACAAGGCGCTGCCAGAAGCGCAGGAAGGGGTCCTGCAGGTGGTAGCGTGCCCAGCGCTGTCGCCCGCCACTCCGGTCCAACGGCTGCTGGGCAACCACCAGCCCCATTTTCTGCAGAGTGAGCAGATAGTGGGAGAGGTTCCGCCCTTGCAGTGCCGCCGCCTGCATGATCTCGGTTCGCGTGTGGGCCCCTTGAGCGATAGCCCGCAGGATGCGCATGTACAGGGGCACGTCCATGCCCCGCATCTCCAGGTGCAACTGCAGAGGAATCTCGTTGAACAGTGGGCCGGTGGGTTCAAGAATCGCGCGGCGGACGTTGGTCAGCAGATCAACCGTTGGGTCCACGGAGATGATGTAGTAGGGCATGCCTCCCAGCACGGCGTAGGTCTCCACCAGCTCAGCGGGTGCATAGGTGGGGAAGAAGGCCGGCAGGTCTGCTACCGTCAGCGGCTTCAGTTCAAAGGGCCAGGTATGGCGCAGGTAGAGACGCGCATCGGGATCCAGTACCTGTTGGCGCATGACACTGAGCAGGGACCCGGTGAGAACCAGAAAGACCTGAGTATGATGCAGTTCCATGTCCCACACCATCTGCAGGTAAGAAGCGATGGGGGGATGGGCAGCCACCAGGCGGGGGAATTCGTCGATCACTACGACGAAGCGCTGCTCGCGGGCCAGCGGGACCAGAGCCCGAAGTGCGGCCTCCCAATCAGGGTAGGTGAAGATCGGGTCGGGAGTCTCGCCGGCTGCCTGCCAGATCAGATGAGAGAAGCGGCGCAGCAGCGTGGCGGCGTCGTCCTGGGTGGCGAAGAAGAAGATGTGAGGCTTGTCCTGAACTCTGTGCTCAACCGCCGTCTCGGCGGGCCAGGTGGCCATAGATCTGTACGTGGAA
>CAYYVH010000540.1:0-2156 GCA_964475075.1 uncultured Anaerolineales bacterium
GCGCATAAGGCCCCCCCCCCTTCCCCTAAGTGGCTCCCCCAGTCCACATGGTCCTCTCTTCTGACATGGCTACGGCCAATTGGGCGGGCTCAGGAAATGGGCATGTTCCTCTCTGGTCAGGATGTACGGCTTCGGGGGCGGCCCGCCGTACTGGAAAACGTAGGCGACATGGTGCCAGTGGCTCAGGAACAGCTTGACGGCGTACCGCTTGGCGCGGGCGTGGACGTGGGCTGGCGATAGGCGTCCCTTGCTGTAGTGCCCGTATGCCTCGGTGCTCTTACCGATCTTCTTCTCCTCCAAGACGCGCTTAGCCTGCTCGGCGAACTCGCCCGCCTCGTTCCGCTGCTGTTCCTGGGCTTTGCGTTCGACGTAGACGTGGCCGTAGATGTCGCCCTCTCGCCCGGACACCTTGACGAACGACTCCCCGATCTTCCAGCACAGCGTCTTGAGGCTGGCGTTCCAGGGGCGCTTCGTCTTTCGCTCCCAGCTCACGGTGGGGTCGAGGCCAGCGAAGCGCCAGATGTGGCCGACCGTCGGCGCCCGCTCGATGTCGATGTGGGCGAGAAGGCCAGCGGCGATGACCGGCCCGATACCGACGATGCTCTTCGCCCAGCGGCCAAGGGGGTCGCCTTCGCTGTAGGCGTCCAGCGCCCGCTTGATGTCGCTCTCAAGCATGGCGGCATTGGCCGAAAGCCAGGCAATGACCGCGTGCGGCTCCTCGCTCGTCGCCAGCGCCCGCGCCTGATTGTCGCTGCGCTTCCGTTGCTCCTGCCAGATGTAATAAGCATCGACTAGGAACCGGCACTCCTCACGCGAGAGAGTGATCGCGGCATCCCGTATGTCTTTGTGCAGCCTCTCTAGAGGCCGTAAGACTTCCAATGCTTGAACCATAGTATCGCTCCTTGACCTTGGTACTCTCTTGTCTCCTGGCTCGCTCTCAGCAGGTAGGTCTTGGAACTTGGGCATCAGGGGGCCTCCGCTCTCGTATTAGGGCGGCAAATTGCTGCGCTGTCTGTCTATTAGGATGGTCGCACGCTTCCGGCCATACCCACTTGTCGCATTCCCCGCAGTGCAGTTGCCGCTCTCCTCGCTGCAAGCGGCGTTCCGCGGCAATCGCCTGCTTAGTATATTCGGTCGTGCAAACAAACACGCAACCGCTGCGTTTCATCGTGTTTCCTCCAGTCCCAGCCTGGCCTGGCGCTGGTCGGGCGCGGGCGAGGTTAGGCGGCCGCTCTTCCGAAGGTACTCATGAAAGCGCAACAGGGCGGAGCGCCCGGGGCTGCCTGGTGGAAAGTGTTGATCGATCCAACGTCGGGGGTCTGGATGGCACCAAGGGCATAGCGTCGGCGTGAGGTCCGGGGCTGGGTAGATCACCTGAATACCAAGACAGGCGCACTCTTCACTGCCGCTCTCGTTCTCGCTCTCGGTGACAGGTGCGACAGGCTCGCCCTCCGGTCTTGCTGTAGTATGTGTTGGCTTCGTCATATGGGTGTCCTTTCGGGCAGTGAGTCTTAGATCGCTGTATCTCAGCCATCCGAAGCGTCCCGGGCGAAACCTTCCCTTGCCGCTTGAGATTGCGCCAGTACCGCCGCCGCCCTTCGGCTTGGATCGCTGGCCCAAGGCCCCGTCGGTTGTTCTCTCCACGAGTCACACGCTCGATGTGATCAGGAAGGACACAACAAGGCGTTCGGCACAGATGATCGTGCTCTAGGCCATCAGGGGTCGGGCCATAGAGGAATTCGTACAGCCATCGGTGGGGCTGTTGCCACAGCCCGTTCCCCACCCAGAAGTTCCCGTAGCCCTGGCTGTTACGAGCACCGTGCCAGAGCCAACATGGAACGCCAGTCTCGAAATCAACCTTCTCGAAAAAGCGGTCAACTGGCTCCCTAGTGGGCAACGTGGGCAGGTTGCCCCGATGGCGCTTCCACCACTGGCGGTAGTGGTTACCGCACCAGCCGCGACTTTCGGCCAGCCGAGGGCATTCAGGAATTGAACAGGTGGGGCGATCTGCGATAGGGTGAGGGCGCATGGGAAGGCTCCTTCCTGTGCCATGTGGCCGGATGTTACTCGCATCGCGGCCACGCTCTATTAGCACTTCCATTCTACCACATCCCCTCACAGTGGGGACACCCGCCGATGTCCACTAGGGCGCTCGC
>CAYYVH010000541.1:0-2139 GCA_964475075.1 uncultured Anaerolineales bacterium
TCGTCGCCGGCGCGGTAGACCAGGTTCTCGTAGACGTCGGTCTCGTTGGTTATCCCAGCCGTCCCCGACGGACAGGCGCCGAAGCCATCGAAGTAGTCATGGAAGGTGTTGCGGCGGATGACGTTGCCCCTCCCGGTGGCCGGATCGTAGAAACGGATGCCCCCGCCCGACAGGGATATGCCAGCGTAGAAGGCGTTCCAGGGCCAGTCGAAGATGGTGTCGTAGAACTCGCTATCCTGGATGACATTGCGATGGGATTCGCGCTTGATGCCGATGCCCAGGTCGTTGATGGCGAAAGTGCACCCCTGCACCAGGTTGTCGTCCGCGTTGTTGAAGTAGATGGCCTTGGCCCAGTTCCCCTGCCCGTAGTGGCGGAAGGTCAGGTCAATGAAGTAGACGTAGTCCTGCTCGACGTAGAAAGCATAGTTGTAGCGGGAAACGTTCATCTCCACGCCATTGGGGTCGGCGTCGCCGGCCAGGCGGACGTAGACGGTCGTGCCGTTGGCGTAAAAGCCAGGGACGCCCCAGATGAGGTTTTGCAGGTCGGAGAGGCTCTGGTAGGGCAGGAGGCGCTGGCCGTCGGCCGTGACCAGGTGGGGGTCGGCCACGCGGAACGCTCCGCGTTGCCGCCTACCAGTCGCTCCGCGACTGGCGTTGACGGTGGTGCGGTACACGCCGCCGCCCTGGCCTGTCCAGGCAAAGGTGTCCGGGTCGGCCCCGTCCAGGATTGCCGTCTCGCCGTCGTAGCCTCGGATGATGATGGGTGCGCCCGCCGTCCCGGAGCGGGGGAGGTCAATCTCGCCCTGGTAATAGACCCCGCCGCGCAGGACGATCTCGTCGCCAGCCTGGGCCTGGCTCAACCCTTCGGTCAGCGAGCAGGGTACGGCCAGAGTGCAGGCGGTACCAGCCCCGTTCGGCGCAACGTAGTACGAGTGGACTGGCGGTGGGATGGTGATCTCGGAACGGGTGGCGCCGCTGGCCTCCACGACGACGCCGTCCAGGGGGTCGCCATCGGGATCGCTGAAGGTGACGCGTACATCATAGGTCGTGCCAGGTTCCAGCCAGAACAGGCTGCCGACGAAGCGGGTGTCGTCAACGCGGGAGAGGGGGAAGCCGACCTGGTAGGCCTGGCTGCCGGCGCGGTATTCGACCACAGCGGTGGCGTCTCCATCGGGGTCGTCAGCGGGGGCGACGGTGACGATGACCCCCATGGCGTGGAAGGTGCCGTAGAGCTCGATGGAGGCAGCCTCGGTCGAGGCACAGCGAACATCTGCGTGGGCTTCCACTGCCGGGATTAGGGCCAGGAGCAGGAGAATTAGCCTGGGGAAAGTTTGGCGCGAACGGTTGATTCTCATTAGCACGGGCTTGGCTGGCGTTGTGGGTTGGGGATGTTGTTAGCCGCGTCGCTCGACTACGGGCAGGGCAGGCTGCAGTCGGTTGCAGTTGTGCGTCCTCCCTACGCTGCCACCAACTCTGGTATCTGCAATTCTTCGGGTGCAAGAGTCAGCCGCATGGATAACAATTCGCTCACTGGCGACTTGCTTAATACCTCTAACACCGCGGCCCGCAAATCGGCTGGCAGCCGCTCCAGTCGCTCCAGTGTGAAAGTCGGCGCATGCCCCAGCGCTAGCAATTGGGCGGGGAAAAGTACGGTCAACCCCACCGCGCGCGGCGGGCGCGCTGTATCCTTGCCCGTATCCAGCCGCAGCAGCAGGTGATCGCCTAACTCGATACCGACTACATGCTCGCTCCGGCAGAAGGAAATGTACAGGACATCCCCTCCCCGATCATAGTTGTACTTCATCTCACTCATAATTCATCTCTCCTAAAAGAATTGGAAATAGGCAGTCACAATGAACTTCTCCTCATGCACAGCTCCATTGGAATCCGTCACCCGACGAAACACCACTACCGCCACCAGATGATTCATCCCTTCCGGCAGGTCATCGAATTTCCGATCAACGCTGCAAGGAGCCTCCAGCTTAGGGCTAAGGATCAAATAACTTCCCATCTGTTATGGGTCCCCGCCAACCTCCCACACATGCACCACTGTCTCTCCCCACGGACCGGCCCCCTGTTCGGTGACGTAGATGAGCCCTCTTTCCCGATCATAGGCTGCGGCACCAAGGGTGGCACATT
>CAYYVH010000542.1:0-2136 GCA_964475075.1 uncultured Anaerolineales bacterium
AAGGCGGCGCGTCGCTCCTCGACGGAGGCGCCGTGGAGATCCGGTTGGGACCTAATCATCTGGATGATGGTCTGAAGCTGCTGACTGGGCATAATGTGTCCTCCTATTAGTGTGGCGGTCTGGGGCGATTCTGCGCCTGGGCGGGGCGGGTGTCAAACTGGGCGCACCCAGCGGTAGTGTAACGTTCTGTGTGTAAAAGGGCAGGGGCGTACCCTTTGCAGCGAAAGAAAAAGAGCTGCGAAAGGAGAACGCCCAGTGCAAAGGTTAAGGCCACTAGACAAGCTAACGCCAGCGGATCTGTGGCGAGAGGTTCCTGAGGCGGAGGATGAGTTCTGGCAAGAGGCGCGGGAGCGCCAGGTGCGAATGGTCAAGACGCTGCTGGAAGGGGCGCTGGAAGAGGAGATGACGGTGCTTTTGGGGGCGGCGCGCTTTCGCCGTACGGAGGGTCGGCGTGGTCAGCGGAACGGTTTCTACGAGCGGGACCTGGCGACCCAGATCGGGATCGTGACGGCGATCCGGGTGCCGCGGGCCCGGGCTGCCGTGGCGGAGCACTCGCTGTTCAGTCGCTACCAACGCAGGCAGACGCAGGTCAACCAGGTCATCCGCGACATCTTCCTGGCAGGGGTCTCAACGCGGCGAGTGGGCGCCAGCCTGGAGGCGCTCTTAGGCGAGCCGGTGAGCGCGCAGACGGTCTCCCGGGTGACGCGCAGCCTGGACCGAGAGGTGGCGCGCTTCCATCAAGCGCTGATTGTAGACGACCTGCTCTACCTGTTGCTGGATGGGGTGTATCTGCGAGTGAAAGGGGCAGCCGGGGTGAGGCGAAGGCTCGTGCTGTGCGCCTACGGGATCACGGTGGAGGGGAAGCGGCGGTTACTGGACTTCCGCCTGGCGCCAGCGGAGAGCGCTGTCCACTGGGAGGCATTCCTCAATCAGCTACGCCAGCGCGGACTGTATGGTCAGGTGCTCAAGCTCATCGTCACCGACGGCTGTGCTGGCCTCCATGCCGCTCTTGATACGGTCTACCCGTACGTGCCCAGGCAGCGCTGCTGGGTTCACAAACTGCGCAACGTGGCCAACTCGCTGAAGCGAAGCCAACAGCAGGAGTGCCTGGAGGGGGCCAGGGCCATCTACCTGGCGGAGACCAGACGTGATGCCGTACGAGTCTACTGGGCTTGGGCGCAGCGTTGGCGCAGCGAAGCACCGAAGGCAGTGGCCTCTCTGGAGCGCGACTTGGAGCCGCTCCTGAGCTTCTTAGCCTGTCCTAGGGAGCACCGCCGGAAGGTGCGAACCACCAACGCCATCGAGCGCTGCTTCCGCGAGGTGCGCC
This sequence comes from uncultured Anaerolineales bacterium, assembly GCA_964475075.1. Taxonomy (GTDB): domain Bacteria; phylum Chloroflexota; class Anaerolineae; order Epilineales; family Epilineaceae; genus CAYYVH01. The sequence continues at coordinate 1,328 of CAYYVH010000542.1, forward strand.
GCCGCACCCGGCCGATGAGCTGCTTCAATAACGACGCCAGTTGCGAAAGGATCATCTATGCCGTCTTCAGCCATCTGAACCGCAGCTGGAAGGGTCACCCCCTCCCCCAATTTACACACAACTCGTGACACTACCTACTCGTTCACTACATATGAGACAGAGTGGTCCTTGGGGGCGATCTCTGGGTGGCACTGGGTAAGGTACTCCGCAGGGGTCTGTTGTGCCAAGGCCTGGTGAGGGCGGAAGGTGTTGTAGAGGTGCTCCTAGCCGCGGAGGGCAGGGCGAACTGTGGACAGGTCGAGATCTCCATCGTAGCGCTCCCAGAACTCCTCCGTGTGGGTCCTCTGAGCGCGTTCGACATGGCCGTTGAGCTTGGGGGAGCGTGGCGGCAAGACGAAGAGTTGCAGATCACTGCCCTGGCAGGCGGTCTCGAACTGGCCCATGAACCTGCCTACCGGCAGGCAGGCTCGGAGCCGCCGTCGACTTGAATGGCGCGGATGGGGAAGGGAGAGCGCTCCTTGATAGCGTCCAGGAAGTGGGAGGCGGTGCGAGCAGTGGCTACGGAGTAGACTTCCACCACGTCCCAGCGAGATACGATGTCGCGGGCGGTGAACTGCTTGAGGACGAGGCCGGGCAGGGGCCTGATGTCTAGGGTGTCCAGTTGCACCAGGTGGCCAGGGGCGTTCACGGTATACTCCTTGGGTTTGCGGACGGCGTAAGGGCGCTTAGGGCGGCGTTTCCTGGCGGAGACGCTACGCCTGGGCGGCTCGCGAAGGAGGCCGCGCCGCTTCAGGGAGCAGAGGATGCGT
>CAYYVH010000543.1:0-2130 GCA_964475075.1 uncultured Anaerolineales bacterium
GAAGAGCAAGCCGGACCTCGGTCTGGCCAGTCGTGCTTGTCCCTAGCTTCTTGGGTTGAATAGCGTACAAGCGGGCTCGCCGGACCAATCAACGGCGAGCCCGCTCTTTTTTGTTACAATACTTTCAACAGGAGGTGTTTTCATGGCAACAGCAACATGTATCGAGTGTGGCGCTGAAGTACCGTTCGGTGATGACGTAGTCTTGGGTGAGATCGCCCAATGCCCCGACTGCGGTGTCGAGCTGGAGGTGGTGAGCGTGAACCCTCTGGACGTCGATCTGGCACCGGAGGTCGAAGAGGACTGGGGGGAGTAGGAGGTAACACCATGCGAATTGGCATTCTATACTCACGCGTCCGCGTCGAGGAGAAACTGATCCTGCGGGAACTGGACCGGCGTGGCCTCGACTACGACATGATCGACGTGCGACGTATTGCCTTTGACCTGCACGAGAACGGCTGGCAGGGGTATGACGTGATCCTGGAGCGCTGCATCAGCCACTCGCGGGCCATGGCTTCGCTGCGCATCCTGGACACCTGGGGCATCCCTTGTGTGAACCCCTTCATCGTCGGTGAAATCTGCGGTGACAAGCTCAGCACTTCCCTGGCGCTGATCCGGGCCGGTGTGCCCACACCCCGTGTGGAAGTCGCCTTCACGCCCGAGTCGGCACTGGAGGCCATCGAGCGCCTGGGCTATCCCGTGGTGCTGAAGCCCGCTGTCGGCTCGTGGGGGCGGCTGTTGGCGCGGATCAATGACCGGGACGCCGCCGAGGCGCTGCTGGAGCACAAGTCTACCCTGGGGACCTACCACCACTCCATCTACTACATCCAGGAGTACATCGACAAGCCCGGAAGGGACATCCGCCCCTTTGTCGTCGGAGACGAGACGATCTGCGCCATCCTGCGCACGTCGGAGCACTGGATCACCAACACGGCGCGGGGTGGGCGGGCATCCAATTGCCCCGTGACCCCTGAGATCCACAAACTCTCGCAGGCCGCTGCTCGCGCTGTGGGCGGCGGTGTGCTGGCCATCGACATCCTTGAGACGCCCACTGGCGAGCTGTTGGTGAACGAGGTCAACTACACCATGGAGTTCCGCAACAGCATCGAGCCGACGGGGGTGGACATACCGGCGAAGCTTGTGGACTACGTGGTGGCGGTTGGGGAAGGGCGGCAGGAGACAGGGCAGGGGGAACTCAGGGAACTGAGGGAACTGGGAGAAACTGGGCGGAACTCGGGGGGGCGTCGCGTGTCGGCTCAGGTTCTGGCGGAGGGTCAACGTGGTTAGGGCCAGCATCGTCGGCGGGTCGGGATACGTCGGTGGGGAGTTGCTGCGCCTGCTGCTGGGACATCCCCAGATCGAGGTGCAACAGGTGACGTCGCAGCGCTACGCCGGCCGGTATGTGTACAGCGTGCACCCCAACCTGCGCGGCCAGACGCGCCTGCAGTTCAGCCGTATCGAGGAGCTTCAGCCCTGTGGTTTCCTGTTTCTGGCGCTGCCCCACGGCCAGGCCGCCGGCCAAATCGACGAGTTCGCGCGCCTGGCGGAGCGGGTCATCGACCTTTCTGCTGACTTCCGGCTGCGAGACCCGGCGGCCTATCAGCGATGGTATGGATGGGAGCATCCGGCGCCCGAATGGCTAAAGCAGTTCGTCTACGGCCTTCCTGAGCTGCACCGCGAGGAGTTGCGCAATGCCCGCTACGTGAGTGGGGTGGGCTGCAACGCCATAGCCGTCATCCTGGCTCTGTGGCCCTTGGCTCGGCATGGCCTTATCGAGCGTGCCGTAGTCGAGGTCAAGGTGGGCTCCTCGGAGGGCGGGAACCGACACAGCCTGGCGACACATCACCCCGAACGCAGTGGCGCTGTGCGTTCCTTCGCCCCCACGGGCCATCGCCACCAGGCAGAGATACACCAGGAACTGGCTGCGGATTGCGGAGCAGTCAATCCGCAATCAATGGAGTTGTATTTCTCGGCCACCGCCGTGGAACTGGTGCGTGGCGTATTGTGCACGGCCCACACTTTCCTGCGCGAGCCGCTAGAGGAGCGGGACGTGTGGCGCATCTACCGAGAGGCTTACGACCAGGAACCCTTCATCCGCATCGTCAAGGATCGGAAGGGTGTGTATCGCTATCC
>CAYYVH010000544.1:0-2125 GCA_964475075.1 uncultured Anaerolineales bacterium
TAGAGCACCGGCCTTCTAAGCCGGGGGTCCTGGGTTCGAGTCCCAGCGGGCGCGTCGACCCTCCATGGAGTCCACAGCTACGGTTGTCGCCGACCCGGCGGCTGCCCTGGAGGAAACCCATGCGCATCCTCGAAAGAGCCCGGCGGATGATGGGGCCCCGCGGGCCACGGACCGCCCTTCTGGCAGGAGCCGCCGCAACGCTCGTCCTGGCCGCCTGCGGAAAGGACGAACCCGTCGTGGTCATCGCCTGGCCCGAGATGAACGGCGCCTTCCAGTACCGCTCGCTCATGCCGGTCGACGAGAACGGTCTGGCGTGCGTGGAGCACGGAGACATCTCGATCTCGCACGGTGGCGCCGAGAGTTTCACCGCCTCCGGTGACATCACCCTGGATTGCTGGGTGGGTCACGATCGGATCGAGACGCCCTCCGGCGTCGTATCGTTCTCCAACGGGACGTTCGGATCCGAGACGAACAAGCAGAGCTGGCCGATGTCCTGGGACGGACGGCCGTCCTGGACCTACTCGGGCGAGGTATTCTGGGTCACCCCCGAACACATGGTCGCGCGCGGTTCCGGCACGGGCGTCATCGACCTCCCCGGGGGCACCCAGGTGACCAGGGATTTCACCTGGACCATCTGCAGGCGATTCACCTACCAGAACGACGCGGTGGAGCAGGGGTGCGACTACTCATGAGGAGTCTCGCTCGCTTTACCCCCCCTCAGCCTTTGTGTAGCTTTTGCCCGAGCGGGACCCATGGTGGGCGTAGCTCAGTCGGTTAGAGCGCCAGGTTGTGGCCCTGGAGGTCGCCGGTTCGATTCCGGTCGCTCACCCTCCCCGTGGCACCCGGAATGGCCCTGAAAAAGAGCGACAATCAGGGTGTTGACACCCCGGGTGGCTGGGTTACTTTTAAGGCCTTCGCAGCGAGCGGCGCTGGACGACCGCCGCTGCGTTTTGCTCGACCGGGAAGACCTGAGGTTCTTCCGACGGCTGGACCGGCCGAGCGAAACCAAGCTGATTGAAAACTGAGGTTTCGAGATTTGAGCGGGCCCACAATGCCGATAGGCGCTACGTCTTATCGGTTCCGACCTCGAGGTCGGGTGGGTTTTCAACGTAGATTCCGAACGCTCGAACAAGAAGTGACGTTCGCGTTCAACAGAGCTGTTCAAGCTTTTTTCTTTCAACGGAGAGTTTGATCCTGGCTCAGGACGAACGCTGGCGGCGTGCTTAACACATGCAAGTCGAACGAGGGCCCGGAGCTTGCTCCGGAGACCCGAGTGGCGAACGGGTGAGTAACACGTGACCAACCTATCCCAGGGCGGGGGACAACCGAGGGAAACCTTGGCTAATACCGCATGATGTTCCGCTTTCGCATGGAAGTGGGATCAAAGAGGGCCTCTGCTTGCAAGCTCTCACCCAGGGAGGGGGTCGCGACGTATCAGCTTGTTGGTGGGGTAATGGCCTACCAAGGCTACGACGCGTAGCGGGTTTGAGAGGACGACCCGTCACATTGGGACTGAGATACGGCCCAGACTCCTACGGGAGGCAGCAGTGGGGAATATTGCGCAATGGACGAAAGTCTGACGCAGCGACGCCGCGTGTGGGAGTAAGCCCTTCGGGGTGTAAACCACTGTCAGGGGGGAAGAATTCCGCCATGCCTAACAGGTGCGGCGAGTGACGGTACCCCCAAAGGAAGCGCCGGCTAACTCCGTGCCAGCAGCCGCGGTAAGACGGAGGGCGCAAGCGTTGTTCGGAATTACTGGGCGTAAAGGGCGGGCAGGTGGTCTGTTAAGTCGTTTGTGAAAATCCGGGGCTCAACCCCGTGAAATGCAAGCGAAACTGGCAGACTGGAGACCAGTAGAGGCTAGCGGAATTCCTGGTGTAGCGGTGGAATGCGTAGATATCAGGAAGAACACCTGTGGCGAAGGCGGCTAGCTGGGCTGGATCTGACACTCATCCGCGAAAGCGTGGGGAGCAAACAGGATTAGATACCCTGGTAGTCCACGCCGTAAACGATGGGCACTAGGTGCCGGGTCTATAGACGGATTCGGTGCCGTAGCTAACGCATTAAGTGCCCCGCCTGGGGAGTACGGCCGCAAGGCTGAAACTCAAAGGAATTGACGGGGGCC
>CAYYVH010000545.1:0-2110 GCA_964475075.1 uncultured Anaerolineales bacterium
CCCCTTAGCCTGCGAAGGCCCGCAGCGCCCGTAGGCGCGGAGGGTCTTCGTCTGGAGAAGCATCGGTTAGACTGCGCAGGATAAGACAGCAGCCTCCTTTGGTCCTTGCCTGCGACCTGGCTCACCCGTCGCGCTTGATCCATGCCACGAGCTTCTGCAACCACCCTCGATAGTCCACTTCGATCTTGACAGGCTGGGAGGTCTGCGATTCTCGTATGACGTCGGCCATCCCGTCGCCTAGCTGCCGCTCACCCTCGAACGGACAGTAGTAGTTCGCAAGAATGAAGTACTTGCCGTGCGAGAAGGCGTACACTCTCTCACCTCCCCCCAAGATCATCCTTCCCTGCCAGTGCGCTCCTGGTCCAAGCACCCTGAGATCGGTGCTCTCTCGTAGGACGAAATCAGCGTGGATGCCCTCTGCTACCGGGACTGTTCGTCCCTCCAAATCGAAGACCTTTAGTTTGATGATGCCTTTCTGCACATTCCAGTTCGGTCTGCACGCAAAGATGCTACGATCCGACCGATTCGTAACGGTGACATCAAGCTCAATTGCATCCCCAGGCTCGAAGACTTTGCCATCGACCAGCTGCACCTTGATCTCAAGTGGGTGATGGTCCTTCGGCAACGACGCCCCCGCCGCTTCCAGTTTCCCATCCGATATCGACGCTGGAACTCGTGTCAAACGGGACGAAAATCCGCGACCGTACGCCTTCGCACCGAGTAAGACAATGCAAAGTCCGTTCTCCTCGGCTTTCCTCACCTCGTTGACCAAGTCAACCCCTACGAACCTTCCTTGCCTGGGCTCGATCGCAGCGCCGAGATCAATCGGTAAGTAGATGTCGTACAGGCGGCTACCGTCGAGATCCAGGTCAAGCTCCGGGGCCGGGAAAACCGGGCCGCTCGTGATCACAGCGAGCCAGTCCGGGTTCTCAGAACACGCGTATGCCTTGTATCGCACGTAGGAGACATTTCTTCGATCAGCCAACGACTGAAGATCTGTTTCCGTTTCCAGTCGAACCACGAGAAACGGACCGCGATCAGTGACTTCCGTCCAGATCGCGCGTACGTCCTTCCGCTGCGTAGGATGCACAGCCTCGATGTCGACGGGTCCGCGGCCTGACTTACCGATTACTTCAGGTGACAGCAGTAGACGCCGACCGCACCCGAGGGCGCAGGACAACACGACTGCGAGCACCAACACTCCGACAGGGGCCCAGACGTGACGATGCATGCCGTCGCGGCTACTACTTCTTCTCATAGCTCTTGTCCACTATGTCCTTGGCGCTCTGTCCGTCCGCACCAGCCGTGGTGTATTGCCCTTCGAACTGCCTGTGATTCGCTTCGACCTCGATCTCCGTATCGACATTCCTCTCAAAGGCACCGGGCACACCACCGATTGCCTTGCCCGCCGTTTCCACCGCATCAGAGGCGTCGCGCCGGCCCGGTGTTGCGTTCACGACAACCACGTTTTCCACGTTCTCCGGCCGCCCTCGACCTGTAGGGTTCGGCTTTCCAACTGGATCGACTCCCACGAGATTGTCGACTTTGCCGTTCACATTCTTGGCAACCTTGATCGCGGTGTGCGCCCCGTAGCTGTGACCGATGATGTTGATCGGCTCCTTACCCACGAAGGAGTTCGCAGCCTTGATCGCTTCCTTCTTTTGGCCGTGACCGAAGTAGAGTACCGTCCTTCCCTCAGTGCTCTTCTGGGGGTCGGCGTAGTCCTTGACAGGTCCGCCACTTCCTTTCGCATCGCGCGCCCCACCGATGTAGATATCGACCTCTCCATTCGGGTCGAACCTGTTGATAGGGTTGTTCCGGGCGTATATGTAGCGGTTCCAGGTCGCGGGAACGCCGCTCTTCACGCTAGCTCGAGATGGATCTACGCTGAGGAATCGGCCGGCGTTGGCTCCATAGTACCTAGCCAACATATAATCCAACCCACTCGCCTCGTCCCTCTCATGCCCCGTAAACCGCTTCCGGCTTCCTCCGCTGTGTGACTCCGCCCTCCCAGGCATCTCCTGCCCGAACGGGTAGTAATCGTGGCCGCTCACCAGCACACCGGCGGCGTCGGTGACGATTCGCAGGGAACCCAGGTGATCCCGGTGGT
>CAYYVH010000546.1:0-2108 GCA_964475075.1 uncultured Anaerolineales bacterium
AAGAATACCGTCAGTATCAGAAACGCGACGCTCAGCCATCGGCAAAAATCGCCTCTGCGAGTCATAAACACCCCCTGTGAACAGTAATCAGTGATCAGTGATCAGTGATCAGTTAAGAGGGTATCGGAAAACTCTCCATTATGTTTAGTTAACATCTGACATCATCTCCAGATGGTCGGCTGATGGAGGAAATACACAAATCGCTCCCAATGTGCTATCCTCTCGTTCGTCAGATACCACTCCACGAACAGGAGGGAAGCCATGGGAGCGACAATACAAGGATACGGCCAATCGACCATCTCTGTCAAGCCGGAGGGGATCGACATTCGGTTGCCCAAGGCAGTGTTTCGCAAGGGCTGGTCGGCTTTGTTGACGCAACTGTTGGCAGCTATCGGGAAGGCCCCGGTGATTGTGCTCCGCCAACGGGTGATGACGCAGCGCGAGCCGAGGGAAGACGCCCCACGCTGGGAAGCGAGCTGCATTGATGTCCTGAGCTGGCTGTTGTTCTTGCTGAAAGTGCCCACCGACCACGAGTTGGTGAGGTTGTGGCCCGTGATTGACTGGGCGGAGATCAATCGTATCGCCGGCACGATGTACAAGAATGCCCATGGGGGCCGGCTGGCCTGGGCGCCGGCGCAATTGGTGGCGATGTTGGTGTTGATGTTCTTGTACGGAGTGCCCCATGAAACAACCGTCCTGGCGCGGATCAAAGAGAACATTGTGTGGTGTTGGTTCTGTGGCTTTGGGTTGTTCGGGCCGTTTCCGGCGCATGACGCGTTGTACGAACTGCGGAACCGGTTGGGGGTAGCCGGCTTTGAGCGCATCTTGACCCTGGCGGTGGCGGCCTGCATGGAAGCCGGCCTGATATCCAATGAGCTGGTACACTTCGATCTGACGGCCGTGGTGGCGTCGGGGTATCGCTGGAGTCCATACGAACGGGCAGTGATCTTGACGCGGGCTTTGATGCGTTACCTGGAATTGGTCTGGGCGGACCAGAGGCCGGAGACGCCCTTGGCCGAGGCACTGGGCAGCCTGGCAGCAGAGGTGGCGTTGGAAGTGCTGCCCCACAAGGCGCTGAAAGACGTGAAGCCGGAGCGGGTTCTGGAGAGCGTGGAAGTGTGGGAGCAGCAAGCCAAGGGGGCCGAACCGGCCTGGAAAACCACCAGTGACGCGATTGTGGACGCCTTGTTGGAGGAAGCTACGCAGGCAGCGCCGCTTCTGCAAGCCGAAAATGCCGAGGCTCCTCCTGAGCCTGGGACGTCCCGAGTCTATCAAGGGGGCGAAGGGCCAGCTGAGGGTGTGCGTGGCTGGTTGACCGGGATCGCCAAGCGGGTGATGGGACGATTGCCGCACACCCGGGGCGATCCTGACGCTCGGGTGGGGCGGACGACCAGCTACACCTGGTTCTGTGGATACTTGATGGGCTTTGTGGTGGATGAATTGCGGCAGGTGATTACCGCCGTGGTGTGGGGTGCCGGCAACCTCAAGCAGGTGAAATTGTTCAAACCGGCGCTGAATGCCCATATCCAGCGGGTGGGAACGCCCCAGGCGGCCGCGACTGACAGTGCCTTCGACGATCCGGAGGTGCATACCTATCTGGATCAGGAGGAGATTGTGGGACATATCACCCCACGGGCTCACGCGCCACCCCGCGACGGGGGCTATGGGACCGATCGGGTGACCTGGGTGGCGGGCCTGCCCGAGCCGGTGTGTCCCAGCGGCCAACCGCTGATCACCAAGGGCAACCCGCAACAGTGACGCCAGACCTATGAAGGCAGCGCTTGCACCGACTGCCCGCTGTATCAGCGGTGCTACCCCAGCGGCGAGGGGGAGGCCAACGTGCCCCCCGCCCGCAGGACGTGGCCCGCCAGGCGACCCTTGTTGATCATGGCGCCTTCCTGGGCGAAATGGTTCAAGATCTGGTCTTCGCGCAGGTGGGGCAGGAGGTTCGTGACGTTCCTGCGGACCCAGACCAGATCGGCGTCGGCGGGACGACCGACGAAGCGGAGCGAGGGGAGGTCGCGCAGGATCCGGGATGCGTTGACGGAGCGTCTTTCGAGGAAAACGGTGTGCTGCGTGCGATCGGGAAAGCGGACGATCTTGTCCTC
>CAYYVH010000547.1:0-2100 GCA_964475075.1 uncultured Anaerolineales bacterium
TATGCAGTTGGCTTCGCCCAGGCGGTCGCCAATCTCGGCGTAGATGGGCTGCGCTGCCTCGTAGCGCGCCCGCGCCGCCGCGTACTCATCCAACATATAGTGCACGTCGCCCAGGCTCTTTATGCAGTTGGCGAGCAGCTGCGCGTCGCCGTGTGCCTCTTGTCGCGCCGTTGTCAGTGCCTCAAGGGCGGCAAAATTCTCGCTGTAGACGATGTGCAACGATCCCTGTAGGTAGTAGATCCAGCCACGCGCGCGCCCGGACAGCCGCCCGCCACGGTCGTGCTCAAATCCCGCCTGCACCAGCCCGTGGAGCAGCGGGTATCGGAATGAGTTGTGCCACTCAGCGCCCCAGTGCCACACCTCGTCGGCGCCGTGTTCCGGGTCGGCCAGCAGCCGATGGTAGATGCTCTCGATCCGGATACGATCCATCTGATTGGACTCTGCAAGGCCGGCAAAATAGTCAGCGGCGCGCCGGCTCCACGTGCGATAGAGGTCAGGCTGCGCCTGCCACAGGTCGGCCAGGATCTGGTGGCGGGCCAGTTCGTGGACCGCATGCTGGTTTTCGCCCCAGGACTGCACCAGGGGCATCTGCTGCAATGTACTGTACCACCCGGCGGCGGTGTCCGGTGATGCATCCAAGATGACAGACAAGACTTCGCCATCAAACCAGTGCGGCACAGCGGCGGCGCGTAGCGCTGCTACCAGATCAGCGGGCAGCCTGTCCAGGAACTGGCGCGTGAGCGCGGCCATGTCGGAGCCGCTACCGGGAGCGTGCTGGTTATTCACGCAGCCCCCTCCCACGAACACAGCATGCCCAGTCGGGTGGCGATAGCGAGAGGATGGCCCTGCTCGGTGTGGCAATAGGCGCTTACAAGGGTCAAGTCCACCCGCGCACCGATGGCTTCGGCGACGGGCATCCACTCGTTGGGGTCATCAATGGGACCCAACTGATAGCGATGGCAGCAACCCTCCCACGCCAGGTTGGGGTCTGGCGTCTGCTGCCCTGCGAGAACCAGTCGTAGACTCGTTGTGCGGCGCACGTGATTCAGGAAGACACCCTCCAGCCAGGTGCGCAGTTCGGTATCGACGGTGGCGGGACGTTGGGGTGTATCCTCCAGGTTGTAGGTGTCAATAATGATGACAGCGGGGCCAGCGTCACTCAGCCAGGCACGGACATCGTCAATCCAGGCCGTTGTAAGTCGGTGAGCCCGGGCCTGACGCTGCGCCGCGTCTTCGGCACTCATCACGACCTGGAGCTGGGGCCGGCCAATTTGCAGCACGCCGTGCACTTCGACATCGGCGACGGGACGCAGAAACGCCTCGATTTCCGCGCGGAAGCGGGGGAACCACTGCCAACCCCACTCATCACACGCGGCCGACAGGACATCGGCCACGCCCATGCCACCCACGGCCAGATCGATCACGGCCAGGCGGTGGCCGCTGGTTCTGATCCGCGTCTGGTATTCTTCCAGGAGCAGGGTCTTGCCAAGGCCAGATTCGGCTTCCAGAAGCAGTATGCGTCTCGGGGCGTCAGGATGGAGTATGTCATCCAGCAACGCCAGCTCATCATCACGGTCGGCAATAAAGCGGCGGGTCATGGGGGGTCGTGTTGTGTCTCCGGGCTATCGTCTATGACCTCGATGCGGCCAGGGCCGATCTGCAAGTTACGATAAACGTTGGTGCCCCGCAGAACGCGGATCACCGGGTTGCCGATCTGAACGTTTTCGCGGATGCCGGTGGGTGTGCGCGTGCTGCGCTGGCGGCGAGTAGCCGAAGCATCTATCCATGCCAGCAGCATGATGACCAGCACGAAGCCGGCCAGCGTGCCTACTACGCGAGGTGGGGTGAAGGTGTTGCCCCAGGTGTCCTGCTGGATCCATCCAGCTAGCAGGTTGCCCAGGATGCCACCCGTAGCACCTAGGGCGATATTGGTCAGGCTTCTGAGGAATTGCACAGTGAACTCCGGCTACAAGTTTCAGGTAAAGTCTTCAGCAAGCGAACAGCTTACTCTATTATAGCCGCCCCCACAGTCCACGTCAATCCACCTAGCCGATGATGCTGTACTCGTACTGCCCGCGAACCAGCCGGCCCTCCTCAAAA
>CAYYVH010000548.1:0-2078 GCA_964475075.1 uncultured Anaerolineales bacterium
CGTTTGGACGCTGCTATCGAGTCACTAGCGGACTGGTCACTGTCGCCTATGCCTGTGTCGCTGGTGGTCCGTAATGCCCGGCCCAAGGCTCATCTCGCGGCTCATGCGATGGCTATTCAGACGGGCATCCGCGCCGGTGGCGTAGCTGGGCGCCGTGCCAATCTCACCGAGGGTGCCTACGTCGACACTACGGCTACCGTAGAGTGGTCGTATCGCATCCGCGTGGATGCTTACGCATCGGACCTCCGGATGTCCTATGACGCAGAGGCCGACCTGCTCAAGGCGCTGATGGCAGTATCGATGGGTGACCTGCATGTGTGGCCCGTCTCGATGTCTCGATTGATCACCGACGATCGGTCTCATGTCGTCGGGGCTATCGCCCTCCGATGTACCCATAGTATCGCACTTCAGTAAGGAGCTCTGATGGCCGTCTCAACCGTAACCGCTAACCTCCTCGATGGCAGTCTAGTGCTGTCCGACGGCACCGGGACGCCGGTTACGCTGACTGTCCCATGTAGCGTAGGGGATACGTCCATCGACGCCCTCATGGCGTTGTCCGGCATCACCGGGGAATATAACGAAACCGTCGCCTACGAGTGCCGCGGTGCGCTGGATTCTGTGAGGCATTCGACTCGCATCTATCCATCGATCAGTTTTACCGCGCACATGCGGGACGCTACGTCGGGATCTGCGGGGAATGTCCTTGACTTCGTGCGTCAGCTGAACGCGTATAGTGCCAATCTGTCGACGCTAGATGCCGGGGCCGATGCAGACGTGTATTGCATTGATATAATCTTGACGATCGAGAAATCGGATCATGGCGGTACAGACAGTGTCATTACGGCGACGAATTGCCGGGTAGTGGCGACGCTTGCCGAGGGAGATCCAAATACGATATCCTTCGCCGGCATCTGCTATGGGACCGTGACATCGACTGGCCCGGTATAGGAGTCTCAATGCACATCATTGACTATCGATTCTCGGCGCCGAAGCGATTGCCGTGCAAATGGAGGGCGCTGACAAAGGCTGCGTTTGCGGCCGATGATTGTGTCGTGAGATGCGAGATTGACCGGGGCGACATCAAGCTGACCATCTGCAGCCCCTACCAGTGGTCACAGGCAAGTCTCGATAAAGCGGCTTCCGCCGCTGGTAAAGCCATGTCCAAACCCAGAGCCAAGTCCAAACCCAAACCCAAACCCAAGGCGAAGACATGAGCGCCACCACCGCTACACTGGGATCGGCGACGGTAGCGCTTGCGCCTCGGTCTAGCGCCATTGAGCGCCTGGAGATGCTGGCACCTATCCAGGCCCAGGGCACTATCAGCATCCGCCATGCTGCGGCGGTCGTGGGTTGGTCGTGGCCCGTCGGTCCGACCCGGCCCGCCGGTCGCTACAGCGGCGATGTGGCGGCGTACGGTGGGGCAGTGGCAGACGAGCTCCTCGGTAGGGGCGTCAGTGCGGCTGAGATCGTGACGGCCGCTGTAGGCGTCCTCGACGCCATTGTAGCCGCAGGCCTCCCAGGGCTGGGGGCAGCTAAAGAGGCCGCTCGCCCTACGTCGGCCCCCGAGGGGGGCGCACCGTCGACTACGTGATCCGTGAGGTAGAGCGGCTATGGGGCCTAGGCCCCGGAGGATGGTGGACGATGCAGGACCGAGATCAGGCCGAGTCGCTGCTGGGATGGTGGTGGGCTCACACTGGCCAGGACATCGAGCCGGCGCGGGCCCCTGCGCCCAAGCAGCCGATCCGTAGGACAGGCCGGGCCGCTCGACCACCTACTCGTCAGCGGGGGCGATGATGGCTATCCAGCTCGGCAAGGGTCGGAGCCGGGTCCGTATCACTGGTGCCATTGCAGACGGCATCGAGGATCGTCTACGAGACGCTATGGGCGGTGTACTCGAGGTCATGGAGGCCGAGGCGGACGTCATCATCGGCAACATCAAGCGGACCTGGCCGGTGTCGTCTGGACGGTCGAGGGACGCTCTCCGGCATGAGCCGCACATCATTTCTACCGACCCACTCCCGCGAGGGGTGGTGATTGCTACGGTCGATTAGTCGAGTGTTCTCCACGTGTCGTATCCG
>CAYYVH010000549.1:0-2060 GCA_964475075.1 uncultured Anaerolineales bacterium
GACTGGACCTGACTTTCGACGTCGAAAAGGACGAAATCGTGGAGGCCGAGGGCACGCTTGTCGAGAATGTCTACAAGGGCAGGCCGCCCGCCGAACCGGACGCGGCGATCGCGGCCATCGTCGAGAAGTGGAGCTTCGAAGCAGCTCTGACCCTGGACGAGGTCATCGGCTACACGGGGACCGGCATCAAGCGGCCCTGGCCCTTGTTCAACCTGATCACCGACGCCTGGCTGGCCGAATACCCCAACGCCGTCATCGCCTACACCAACGCTGGCGGTGTGCGCCAGGACATCGAACCAGGCGAGATCACCATCGGCGATATCTACTCGGTGCTGCCCTTCAACAATGTGCTCATCGACGTGGAGGTGACCGGCCGCGACATCCTGCGCAACCTGATCTGCTGCGCCGGCGTTTTCTCCGGTATGACGTGGCACAAAGACGGCAGCGTGACGCTGGCCGACGGCAGTCCCCTCGACGTAGACGCGACCTACCACGTGCTGATCAACGACTTCATGTTCGCCGGCGGTGACAACTACCTGTTCGGCGAGCAGGACCCCGACGGCTACAACACGGGCATTGACTGGCGACAACCGGTGATTGACTACATCAAGTCGTTGGACACGTCGTCGAGCCGGCCGATTGATGAGTTGTTGAATGTGGAGTATCGCGGTGGGGGGAGATAAACGAAGCTTTACAACGAATTGGAGGATCAACCGAATTGAGTATAGCGACGCACCCCATGGGGACGGCATCTGGGGATTAACCAAACTGGCTCTATCAGTTAGCCACCCTGTGGATGCGCGCTGCTGATGTCTTATGGTGCTCAACTCCGGTGGACCATCTCTGGAGTTCAAAGAGAGAATTCGATATATCCTCAAATTCGCTGTGAAGAATTTACCCGAGAAGGCGGGAAGTTACCCTTTTGCAGGGCCTAAGGAGCTAGACGATGGCTGAGCGAGTGTTTGTTGCACGGGAACGGGAGTTGGGGCAACTGGGCAAGTTCCTCGACAAGGCCCTGGCTGGTCAAGGCCAGGTGTGCTTCGTCACCGGCGAAGCTGGCTCAGGCAAGACGGCCCTGGTCACCGAGTTCGCCCGCCGCGCTCAGGAAGCCCACGCTGATCTGGTTGTGGCCGTGGGGCAGGGCGATGCCCAGACGGGCATCGGTGACCCCTACCTGCCCTTCCGCGAGGTGCTGGGACTGCTCACCGGCGACGTGGAGGCTAAGCTGGCCCAAGGGGCCATCACCAGGGAAAATGCCGGCCGACTGCGGGACTTCCTACGCGTCTCCGGTCAGGCATTAGTGAATCTCGGCCCGGATCTGGTTGAGGTCTTCGTACCTGGGGTGGCGTTGGCGACGCGGGCCGGTGCCTTCCTGGCGGAGAAGGTTGGGTGGTTGGACACGCTAGAGAAGCTGACGGCCCGCGGGAAGGGGGACGCTGGCTTCTCCGGCATAGAACAGAGCGCCATCTTCGAGCAGTACACCAACGTGCTGACGGCGCTGGCGGCGGAGCAACCGCTGATGCTGGTGGTGGACGACCTGCAGTGGGCCGACGCGGCCTCCATCGGGCTGCTGTTCCGGCTGGGCCGGCGCGTCGGCGAGAGCCGCATCCTGATCGTGGGGGCCTATCGCCCTGCTGAGGTGGCACTGGGCCGCCCTTCGCCAAGCTCAGGACAGGTGCAGCGCCACCCACTGGCGAAGGTACTGGCGGAGTTCAAACGCTACTTCGGGGACGTGTGGGTGGACCTGGGTCAGACCGCAGAGGTAGAGAGTCGGGGCTTCGTGGATGCTCTGCTGGACACCGAGCCCAATCGGTTGAGCGAGGGATTCCGGCAAGCTTTGTTCCGGCACACCGACGGTCACCCGCTGTTCACCATCGAGTTGCTGCGGGCTATGCAGGAGCGGTGCAACCTGGTTCAGGACGAGCAGGGGCAATGGGTCGAGGGGCTGACCCTGGAATGGGGTGCCTTGCCAGCACGGGTGGAGGGCGTGATCGAGGAGCGGATTGGCCGACTGGAGGAGGATCTACGCGAGACACTGACTGTGGCCGCCGCTGGGGGGG
>CAYYVH010000550.1:0-2049 GCA_964475075.1 uncultured Anaerolineales bacterium
CATCTGTCTCTCGTTTGACTTCGATGCTATGTCGGTCTGGTATGGCTATTCGCGTGTCACGCCCGCGATGCTCGCACGGGGTGAATATGGGGCGCGCGTGGGTGTGCCCCGTGTGTTGGAACTGCTCCAGCGCTATGGCATCCAGGCCACCTTCTTCGCTCCCGCGCATACGGTCGAGTCTTTCCCCGACGTGGTCACGACCATCCTGACTGCCGGTCACGAGATCGGGCATCACTCGTACGCCCACGTGGATCCCAGCCACCAGACGCCTGACGAGGAACGCCGCGATATGGAGCGCGCGCTTCGCGTATTAGAGCGCATCGGTGTCACGCCGCGCGGCTATCGCTCACCTTCCGCTGACTTCTCGGCCGTGACGCTGGCCTTGATCGAGGAGTATGGCTTTCTCTACGATTCGAGCCTGATGGCCGATGACTTTCGCCCGTACCATCCCCGCGTGGGGGATCAGGTGACGCAGCAGACGCCGCTTGTGAAAGGACACGGGTCGCGCGTGTGGGAGTTGCCCATCTGTTTCGAGTTTGATGATTGGGTCCATTTCCAGTTCAATTTTGACCCCTATCGCAACGGGACCTCTGCTCCCAGCAAGGTGCTGGAAATCTGGACCGCCGAGTTCGATTGGATGCACGAGCACGTACACGGTGGCGTTCTGACCGCCGTCATGCATCCGCAAGTCATCGGGCGTGCCCATCGCATCGCGATGCTGGAGCAGTTCATTGCCCATTGTATCAGCCGCGGCGATGTGACATTTCGACGCATGGAGGATGTAGCAGAACGCCTGTAGCGCCCCCTGAAGCAGACCACACGGCGATGGCCGAATTCGTCGCAGCGCAACGGATTCGGCGTCGCCGTGCTACGAAGCAACGCCCCGTGAACGGGGCTAGTCGGATTGATCCGACGCCGCTCAGTAGCACGGATCATTCATGTCCGTGCGGTCTGCTGGTCTAACACCTGACCCTGCGAGTGCATGTTGACCTATGTTCGGGAGGGATACCGGATGTCCGATTGGGTCATAGGCGTAGATCTGGGCGCAACCAAAACTGCCCTGGGTCTCATTGATCCTGCTGATCAAATCGTCGCTCGTTGTCGAATCCCCACCGATGCAGACGATGGCCCGCCGGCCGTGGTTGACCGTATCGCCCAGTGCGTCGCCGAACTTGAGAGAGAAGTACCCGCCGGGAAGCGGATCGAGGCCTTGGGCATCTGTAGCCCTGGCCCTGTGGATCATCAAACGGGGATGCTGCTTGACCCACCCAACATACCAGGATTGCACAATGCCCCCCTGGGGCCGATGCTGGCCGAACGCCTGAACTTGCCTGTGCGCCTGGAACACGATGCCAAGGCGGCGGCGCTGGGCGAGTTCCACTACGGTGCGGGACATGGCGAGCGGAGTATGGTCTACATCGTCGTGGGCACGGGCGTGGGCGCAGCCATCATCGTTGACGGTCAGTTATACCGTGGTGGACACAATTCGGCCGGCGAGCTGGGGCACGTCACCTTGGATCGCTACGGCGAGTTGTGCCCCTGCGGTTCCAGAGGCTGCGTGGAAACCTACCTGTCTGGACCCTGGCTGGCCCGCCGCTACCAGCGCGCCCTTGAGCGGGAGGGACAGGAACACGGCCGAGAAGATCGACAGCCGATCACCGGAGAGCTCGTCGCTCACCTGGCTGAGCAGGGAGACGCGCTGGCTACGCAGGTCATGACCGCGGCCGGCGAGGCCTTGGGGGTCGCCGTGGCTTCCATGGCCATGATCCTGGACATTGGGCTGTACGTCATTGGCAGCAGCGTGGCAAAAGCGGGGGACTTGCTGCTTGAGCCTGCCCGAAAGACTGTGCCGAGGTATTCCTACCAGTCCGTGGGCTCCCGTGTTCGCATCGTGACCACCGAACTGTGGGACGACGGTCCGATCCTGGGCTGCGGTTGGCTGGCGCGACAGAGGGGTGCTGGCGGTTAGAAACCGCGCCTACGATTGCGAAGAAGTGCTGGCGGTTAGAAACCGCGCCTACGATTGCGAAGCCCACCTGCGTGGGCTGG
>CAYYVH010000551.1:0-2047 GCA_964475075.1 uncultured Anaerolineales bacterium
GAGCAGGGTGCGGGGTTCTGTTATCGGCATTTTCTCGCTCACAGTATCATCCCTCCTGATCGTCATTTGCATGTCTGGTCCTTTCCAACGTACTCTTCATCCTGCCTTCTGGCGGGCCTCCACTCCCAGACGAGCCATCGCCTGCTGAAAGACTTCATAAGGCTGTGCGCCGACCACAGCCAGATTGCCCAGGATGTAGGTGGGAACGCCGGTGATCCCCAACCGGCGCGCCTCGTAGACTTGGGCATCCACTGTTGCCCGATACGTGCCCCGCTCCACGGCCTTCCGCATCGCCTCTCCATCCAGGTCCACCGCTTCCGCCACTTCCTGGAGCACTGCCCAATTGCCGATGTCCTTGCCCTCGGCGAAGTAAGCCCGAAAGACGGCATCGTGAAACGCCTCGTGCTTTCCCTGCTCGCGGGCGTACTCCGCCGCTTCCAGCGCCCGCCGGGAGTTGGAGATCCACGTTGGCGGGTTCATTGGCAGACCAGCCTCAGCAGCCATCTGCCGCAGCCGCTCGGCCATCGCTGCGTAGCGCGGATCGTCCGCCCAGGGCAGCCGTATCCCTTCGGGCGGCGTCTCCGGGTGGAGCTCGAAGGCCCGCCACCCCACTGCCACATCGTACTCCTCTCGCAACCGTTCGACCCGATCCTGGCCGATGTAGCAGAAGGGTCAAACGTAATCGGAGTAGATGATCACACTGGTGGTCATTCTCATTCTCCCCCTTTCGCGGCCAGGGCCTCCATCTCCGTCCGCATGACCTCTACGGACTTGTCGTAGACCTCAGCCAACTCCCGAGAGGTCAGCGGGCCGTAATCGGTGAGCAGCGTCCGCACCTCTCGCGGTGGGTGCTCCTCCAGGTTGGGCGCCAGTTGTCGGAGCACCTGCCGGTAGGTAGCAAAGGAGCGATGCCCGACGAGCAGGATGGGCCGCTCAGTACCTGGTGCCACCACCGAGCCCGTCCGCTGGAAGAGCAACGTCGGGAAACCGGTCGCGCCGTAGCGCCGGCACTCCGCCAGGTCTGCCTGGAAGGCCCGCTCCGCCGCGCCGCTCTCCAGGTCGGCCTGGAAGCGCTCTGCATCGAGTCCTGCCACCTCCTCGGCCAGGGCCAGATACACCTCCGGCAGCGAGATGATCTTGCGCTCCGTCAGGGCCGCCCGGCGCATGCGTCGCAGATAGCGCTCGCCCACGGCCTTCCCCTGGAGGAAAGCCGCCTTCGCCGCTTGACAGGCCGGCCAGGTGGAGAAGTGTGGGTCGGTGATGTCCTCCATCAGCCGTTCGTCGATAGGTTGCCCGGAGCGCTGGCTGACCATGCGCCAGTGGGGCGCGACCTGCTCTGTGGTGCGGATGTCGTTCAGGCCGTCGTAGAAGTCCGCCATGTCGTGCACCAGGCCGCCCATCACATAGCGGATGTGCACCTGCTCGCGGTAGGTCTCCCGCATGCGGTAGAGCATGGGCTCCGTCGCCCAGCACCAGGAGCAGTAGGGATCGGTAAAGTAGGTGATTTCGATCATGTCTACATCGTCGCCCCTGTCCGGCGGATGATCTCCTGCAAGGCCAGCCAGTCCGGCCTCAAGCTCACCATGAACGCGGAAACCGACTCCGGCAGGTCGGGAAAGGGGCCCCACTCGGTCAAGATGTCGAAGTGGGGCTTGCCATCCAGGTCCGTGGCCGGCAGGCGAGCGTCCGCGCCGGTCATCAGTTCGACCAACCGGTAGCGCCGGCGGGTGCAGAGCCCTGCGTCGAGGGTGGCATCTGCAATGCGCCAGGCACCGTCGAGCCACAGGTATGTGAGGCCGTGAAGAGGGATGAGCCCGTCGGGTATCGCGGCCTCGTAGCGCGTGTCCAGCAGCGAGGCCGAGCCGACGTGTTAGAAACAGATGTGTGTCGCGTGGCCGGCGTCGCGTGCCAGCGCGGCGAGCAGCGGGCCCTTCTGCTGGCAGAAGCCATCGCCCCGCGCCAGGGTTGCGCTGGCCCGCCAGTCACCCCGGCTGAGCAGATCCGGCGCGAAGTTGTATTGCACGGCATCGCGCGAGAAGTTGAAGAC
>CAYYVH010000552.1:0-2047 GCA_964475075.1 uncultured Anaerolineales bacterium
ATGGCGGATCATGCCGGCACCGGAGCGCCGGCCGGAATCACGGAACGGGTTGGAGCGGGCTCAAGCTGCGGCCTGGTATCCGAGCGCTTCGAGCCAGTCGCTGGTCTCGCGGCCGTCCGGCGTGTGGACCTTCACCCCCGCCAACTCGAACGGGCTTCGGCCGGCCCGCTTGCCCCGCTCGAACCGACGCATGTTGTGCCACAGAATGAACAGGTTGAGCCGTTGAGCCGCCAGTGCTGGGCCGATTGACGGTTGACGAAGTGACGGTGAGGCCAGAGCATGGGTTTGAGGATGCTGTTGATGGTCTCGCTGGCCGAGCTGGTGCGCACGACGGCATCCAGCAGGGCGATGAGCCGATCGGCCAACTGCCGCGCCACGGCATCCCGGCCGATGAGGGCGTCGAGGTCAGCAGCGGCGCGCTTGGCCGCGGCCCGCAGGCGGTAGTGACCGTTGGTCACGGCCCGACGCAAGCGCCAGGCCGGCAGCTGCTGGTCGAGCCAGCGCATGTAGGTCAGCAGCCGCTGCTGACGTCCACGATCTCGAAGGAGTCGTGCGGATTGTCGGACCACTGCAGGGCGGCCAGGATCTGGCCGGCCCGCTCGCCATCGCCCTTGATCAGCTCCGAGATGTATCCGAGCGATCGGGTCTGGCCGAAGGCCTCTCTCAGGCACACCCGCATCGGCCGGTACGGCACCCCGGCGGGGAACAGCATGCTCAGGATCAGCCGCGGGATGCGGTGGCGCTCAACGTCACACGCGCCTGGCGATACCGGTGGCCACGCGATGGCTGGCGTGGCCGGCGTGGGCGGCGTGCCCCTCGATCCGACATCGTTTCGTGCGGCGATGTCGTAGATCGCCTACCGGCTGAGACGGAAGGCGTCCTTCAGCCACGTCACCGCGCCGTAGCGCTCCGCACGCGGAATGGCTACCACGGCGCTCATGAACAGCCGATCGGCTGGGCTGATGTCGGGTCGCCGGGCATTCGCAGGCACGGGGCCGCTGGCAGGCAGTGCCTGGCAGGCAGTGCCTGGTACACCGACTCCATCGGGTCCGGCCAGGCGCTGGACGACAGAGCGAGACTGCTGTATGGCTTCATCGAGAGTGGCCTCCTGATGGGAAAAGACGATTCCCCCAATGGAGCCACTCTCACCACCACATTGTCAAGCGGCTCTCAGCCACTCAGTGAACCATGCGACGAGGGGCTCCTGGAACCGGACGAACCGTGACGCTTACAGCCGGCCGCCTTCCCTCTCCTCTGGCACGTGCTATAATCCTCCGGGATGCAGAACCCCTGTTCGACAGGCACTGCAACTGAGTCGAGGACGAGCACGTAGAGAGCATCGCGGGGCATGCGACTGTGTGCCCCGCGTTCTGAAAGGCTGCCGCCCGCACCGATGGCCCGCCGGAAGACCAAGACCACCCACAAGCAGCGCGCCCAGCCCGGCGCGCTACGTCTGATCACGCCACCCCGCCAGCGGGAGATCCTTGGCGCCGGACTTGTGGCCCTGGGCCTGATAACCTTGCTTGCGTTCGTCAGCCAGGGAGGCTCGCTCACCAGGTGGTGGCTCGGAGTGCTCGAGTTGGCCATGGGCCGGGGAGCGGTGCTCGCACCGTTGGTCCTGGGCGGCCTCGGGGCGTGGCTCTTCGGGGAGGCCGTGGAGGGCCGGGAACGGCTTCGCTGGGAGCGGCCCATCGGTGGCGTGGCCTGCCTGGCGGCCGTGCTCGGCCTGGGGCACTTCATTAGCACGGCCGTGTCCGATGGGCGGAGTATGCGGATGCTGGCCGAATCGAACGAAGGTGGGGGCTGGCTCGGCTACGCGGTGGCCACTGCGTTCACCGTGAACCTGGGCACCGTGCCGGGCGTGGTGGCGCTGGTCGCCGTCGCCGTCGTGGCGGCCACCCTCATGGTGGGCCTTACCCTGCGCGACACCGCGGCCCTGACCGGGCGCGCAGGTCGCAGTGCACTGCGCGGCCTGTGGGCCCGCCGTCCACAGCGTGGGCGGCCGCGTGAACGCGCATCGCGCCGGCCTGGCCCCTCCCCCGAGCCG
>CAYYVH010000553.1:0-2044 GCA_964475075.1 uncultured Anaerolineales bacterium
TCCCGACCGCGGTGGGCGCCACCGTGGCGGTCGCGGTCGGGACAGGCGTATCTGTCACTGTCGGCAGTGGCGTGTCGGTCGCCGTCGGGACCGGTGTGTTCGTTGCCGTCGGCACCGGGGTGTTCGTTGAGGTCAGCACTGGCGTCGAAGTAGAAGTCGGAATGCCCAGGTCCGGCCCCGTCGGTGTCGGCGTCGGCGTCGCCGTGGACCAACCCCAGTGGAGCGTTGGTGTGTTGGTCGGGCCGGAGGTGGGAGACGGCGTGGCCGTGTTCGTGTCGAGGATACAGTTCTGGCACACCAGGGCGAAGTTCGAATCCGTGGGATCGCCGTTGTACAGAACCCCATCCCCCGCCAGATTGGTGGCTATCACGCTCACCGCATAGGTGCCGGAAGACGGGCTCTGGATGTAGACGTTCTCGACGTTGTTCTTGGTGTCGTACGATCCGCCGGTTTGGGACCAACCGCTTGAGAAGTGGTTGCCCTTCCAAGTCTGGCTCCCTCGCACGACCTTCAGATCGAGGTTGTTGACCCACGCCGCGCTGGAGCCTCCGTTACCAGCGCCTCGGTCATCCGTCCACACCAGGGTGATCTTCATCGGCTTCGACGTGTTGGCTGGCGAAACCTGCGTGGACCACGTGTTCCCGGTATTGTGGAGCACCGTCGGCCGGTCCCAGCGCTGTGTCGTAGTCGGCGGGTCGATCGAGTCCGCAACGTTGACCCGCCCCCAACCTTCGGCGTTGTTGGGAATGTTGGCCGTGCCCATGTCTATTGCGCCGTTGACGACGAGCGCCTTGATCATCGCGGGGCCCGGATCAACGTTGCTGTGATTGTCACGCCACCACTCGGTGATCAACGCGGCGACTCCAGCCACGTGCGGCGTCGCCATGCTTGTGCCGGAGCACACGGAGTGCACGTTGGAGTTGGGTGCCGGCTGGGCGCCGCAGCCGCTGGTGGTGTATCGGGCCGAGATAACGTACTGCCCCGGCGCTGCGACAACCGGGCAGTTGCGACCGTCTTTGCAGTTGCCACGGCTCGAGAAACTCGAGATGTAGTTGATATTGCCATAGCCCTGGTGGCCCGTGCTGTTGCGCCAGTTGCGCGACGACGCTACCGAGATCACGTTCTTGGCTTCCCAGGGCTCGATGATTCGCTGGCTGCTCGGTCCGCCATTGCCGGCAGCGGCGATTATCGTAAGCAGTTGGGCACCACTCTTGACCGTGTTGGCGTCCTGGACCAACCGGTCCCACGTCCGCGAGTTCGTCGTATACCCGTAGCCGTAGTTCGGGTTGCTGCCCGTGGCGTAACCCCAGCTATTGGTCGACACGTTGGCATCGTTCTGCTCGGCGTGCCGCGTGCACGTCGACGGCGCACAGCTGAAGTACTCGTCCACGTAGTGCGCGCTGGGGGCTATCCCCAGACCGTAGATCCAGTTGCCCCCGCTCGACGTGTCCTTGACGTCGTTGTAGCCCGAGCCCAGCACGATGCCAGCCACGTGCGTGCCATGGCTGTGAGCCCGGTTACCGTACTCGGCGTCCATCCGGCCCGACAGGTCCTGATGCTGCTCGTATATCCCGGCATCGTTGATGTGTACCACGGTGCCCGTGCCGTCGACGCCCTGCGGCGTCAGGAAGCCGTCCCGGTACCCGGGCGGTTTCGACTCCGGCTGATTGCCGCTCACCATCCCGGCCGAGATCTTGTCCGACATCTCGTCCATCGCAATGGGTTCCCGCCGGCCCATGTTGACCGCGATCACCGCTGGCTCGCGGGCGAGCGCCGGCAGTTGCCCCGACTCGATCCGCGCCACCAGATAACGCGTGTTGCCGACTGGCTCATCAGAAAACACCAATGCGCCGCCCAGTGCCCCGATCGCCGAGAGCACCTCATCCAGTTGTGGCTCCGCTGAGCACACGCAGCACGTCTCCGACGACGCGCACGCGTCGTCTCAGTAGTACGCGCCTGTTGCCGAAGAATCGCTTCTGGCCGAAAGCAACACCGGTGCCGGTGTTCACATATATACTTATTCGAGTTGAGTGACTCGCCTTTT
>CAYYVH010000554.1:0-2035 GCA_964475075.1 uncultured Anaerolineales bacterium
TCAACCATCAATGGTGCCTGGGAACCTGCTAGTCCAACACCGGTGTTGCCTATGTAGTTGGCGCCCTTGCGGGCAAAGGCTTCCGGCAGGTCCAGATCCGATTCGGGATTGCCGGGCGGGACGTTCAAGCCGGCGTGCCCCCCTGTATTCCAGATCAGCGCCCCCTTCAGATCGGCCGGGGCATTTACCACATCCTGGGCGTAGGTGCGAGTACTGGTCGAAGAACCCTCGATGTAGTGGTTGGTGAAAATTCCCAACGCCTGCAGGTCGAAGCGGGGCACCGCCCGAAGCTGCCGGGTCTGCAATTCCGGCGCTCCCCATCCCTCACTTACCAGCGCGCAGTCGAGTCCCGGCACACCGACGTTCCTCCACCAATCGCAAACCTGCTGCACCCCGTCCCGGAGCACGCTGTAGCCGGCTACCATAGCCCGGTTGACCGTCAGCGTCGGATTGGCCAGAAAGGCGTTCACCAAGCTGATAATGTCAGATGGCGATTCGACCAGGCGGGCAATGGCCACGTCAGGCAGGTAGAGCGGCTGCCCTTCCCACTCCTGTAGCTCCCGGTCGGCGTAAAAGTCGTCGTTAAGCGACATGTTCGCCTGCAGCGCGGAGCCAACCGTCGAGTTGAGCGAGACGCTGGGATACTGATTCTCGTAGGCACCGGTCAGCTCGGGCCGGTCGGCCACGCGACGGAAGGGGATCATCCGGTCGTCGCCGGCCAGGACAATGTACTCCAGGTCGGGGCTGCGATCCACCTGTCGGATGATCGCATTGCGCACCGCGTCGGCCACCTGGTTGGCCTTCGTGATGCTCGTGGGATCTGCCACCCAGGCCGTGTAGGCGGCGGCTGCGGCACTATCCTGGCTTACGTCTATCACAACCCCCTGAACCTCTTGGTGTCCGGCCAGGCTCGTCAGGGCGGCCATCAGCGCATCGGTGTCGGCCTGACCGTAGAGGGCTTCGATCCGCTCACGGTTGGTCACGATGAGGGTGTGAGCGCTGGGCAACGGCGTCGGCGTAGGGGTTGGGGAAGGGGTCGGGGTCGGCGTAAGAGTGGGTGTGGGGGTCGGCATCACGGTGGAAGGGATTACGCGCAAATCATACTCGGTACCGCTGCCCGAGCCGGTGAAGGCAAACGGCTCAACTTTGACGTAGTAAACCCCTTGCCGGTCAAAAGTCCATAGGATACGCGACGCCCGGCCGGGGCCGGCGTCATCGTTGGTCCACAGGGGTGTCTGACCATCGGTGTCGTACAGCGTCAGCAGCGTGTCGGCGTCGGGACCCAGGTTGGCTGTCTCAAGAGCGTAGGTCCGACCGGCGGGCGTCCAGAAGCGGAGCCAGTCCGCGTCGTTCTCAGGACAGGTGTTGTAATGCTGCCAGGTGCCATCAATGGCAATGGTGGGGGCCTGGTAATAAGTGTCATCGTTTTCCCACGCGTCTTTGTCACAGGCGGGTGCCCCGGCTGTCACAGCCACGTGATAATCCGCCCGTCCGCCACCCACGTCCTGCCGGTAGTCGCGCACTTTCAAGTAGTAGCGGCCGGTGGTGGGAGAGGTCCACCAGATCCTGGAAGCTGGGCCGGGGCCGCTGTCGTCATCGCAGGTCAGAAGCGTAGCCGTGTCGGTATCGTACAGACAGAGCACTGTGTCGCTGGCCGGTCCCAGGTCGAAGGTCTCGATGCGGTAAGACTGGCCGGCTGTGGCGTCAAAGTAGAGCCAGTCCTGATCGTTGCCGGGAGAGATGGTGTGTTGTTGTGGTGTACCGTCGGTCTGAATGGGGTTGGCCAGGGTTGGATTGCCGTCCGGTTCGTGGGGGTCGTTGACCTGCGTGGTGGCTGTCAATCGCAGCCGGTAGTAGGCGGACGGGCCATGGGTGGATGGGATGTCGTCGAGGATGCGAACGTAGTACAGCCCGCCCGTCGGGGGTGTCCAGTCAATTGCCTGGCCGGCCCGGGCCCTGATGACAGGGGTGTCGCCACATGCGCTGTACAGCGCCAGCCTGGGCTGGGCCGCCGGGCCGATATTCTCCAGACCGA
>CAYYVH010000555.1:0-2030 GCA_964475075.1 uncultured Anaerolineales bacterium
AGAGACGATTGTCGAGCAGAAGAGAGTGGGCTTGGGCGCGGCCCTGCTAACGCTCGCGAGGGCCCTTGTCCGGAGGACGTGACGTGCGCCACGTGACTTCCTCTGCGTACCGATTGGCCGGATGCCCACTCGCAGCCTCAATCTTCACCTGCTCGGACCGCGTTGAGCATCAGGAGGAACCATCTTCTGCGTGATCTAGAATGGCGAGTGAGATTGCATGCAGGTGTCCGTTTGTCTCCGGAATATGCTCGACATGAGCACCACGTTGAGAGGTGACCATATGCGGGTCCTGTTTGCCTGTCCCCCCAATGACAACTCAATACTCGAGAACTACAGAGCTGGCCTTGAGTCCACGGGCCCAGGGGTGATCGTGGACATCGGGCGGGAGACATTCTGGAGGGCGGACTGGCACTACGACATCGTCCACATCCACTGGCCAGAGCATCTGCTTGGTGAGTCCTCGCCGCGCGGCCCGGCGGTAAGGAGCCTCTTGTCTCGCCTAAACTGGTGGAGGGACCACGGCGCCAGCATCGTCGTGACTCGACACAACCGCCACCCACACGCGAGCAAGGCGGGCAGCAGTGGATGGTATGACGAGGTCTATAAGCGTTCCCACGCTGTCGTGCACCTCGGGCGTTCGAGCGCCGACGACTTTTACGAGCAGTACGCAGGCGAGTCCTGGTTCGATCGGCTCTCGACAGAGGTCATTCCACACCCGTGCTACACGGACCTCCCAGACACGTATACGCGGGCTCAGGCCAGGCGTATCCTGGGTCTATCGGACGAGCTGAACATCGTCCTGGTATTCGGAGCGATTCGGAATCGGGTTGAGTCAAAGTTCCTTTTGAGCGCGTTCAACCACCTCAGCGTCGCGAAGAAGTACCTCCTCGTGCCGACATTCCGTCTATTCAAGAATAGATATCTGAACAAGATCATGGGGGTGTGCCTCCCGATTCTCCGAGTCGCGGGCGACAAGTCGTTGGGTACGGGGTTTGTCCCTCGGGAACTTGTTCAGGTCTACCTTCGGGCTAGTGATGTGGTCCTCGTTCCGCGGGTCGGCCCCGCGAGCCTCAACTCGGGAGTCGTACCGCTGGCGCTGACGTTTGGGAGAGTCGTCGTCGGGCCGAATCAGGGGGTCATCGGTGAAACGCTTCTTTCTACTGGCAATCCTACCTTTGCCTCTGGCGACTCAAGAGAGGCCGCTGGTAAGTTGAGAGAGGGCATCGCTAGGAGTGGGACGCAGCAGGAGACAGCGAACTCAGAGTACGCGAGAACATCGCTCGCCATACCCCATGTCGGACGACTGCACATGGGCCTCTACGAGCGCCTTTTGAAGGGGGCCTGAGGGAGTGCGCGGCTCCACGGGTTTCGCTCCTATGCGCTCGCCCTCTCTCGGCACAGTCATCCCCCCCTCTCTCTCACGTAGGTCTTGAACAGTGGATGAACCGATGATCAAGGGCGACGGGGCCGTGGAAGGGGCTGTTCCTGTGGGAGGGCATCGTACGGCTGGGCTCTCCGCCCAGTCGATGCGGGGAGGAGTGCTCGCGATCACTGGGCAGGCGATCAGGTTCTTCATGCAGATCGGCGCGCTCGCAGTAATGGCTAGACTCTTGGTTCCTGCTGACTATGGCCTCATGGCCATTGCGGCCGCGGTCGTTGCATTTGTTGTGATGTTGAGCAACCTCGGTCTCCCCATGGCAGCAGTACAGACGGCGGACTTGACACAGGCCAAGTTATCGACACTCTTCTGGCTTAATGTCACTGCAAGCCTGATCCTGATGGTGTTCACGATGGGTGCGGCGTCGGCGCTGGCCCGCTTCTTTGGTGACACGCGACTAAGTTCCGCAATAGCTGTGCTGTCTGGCACCATTCTCTTATCTGCTCTCGGTGCTGAGCACGAGGCTCTCTTGCGGCGGCGGCTACGTTTCCGCGCCCTAGCAATCATTGGTGTGGCTGCAACTACAGCGGGAGGCGCCACTGGTGTTGTCGTGGCAGCGCTCGATGCCGGCTACTGGTCTCTAGTTGCAATG
>CAYYVH010000556.1:0-2029 GCA_964475075.1 uncultured Anaerolineales bacterium
AAGTGCATCAGTGACTTGCCCCTTCTCGTGCACACGGCGGACAGCCGCGCTGATAACCTCGGTAGCGACGCAGTCAAAATAGAGCAACTCGGCATCAACATTGAGCAACGCCTGACGCAAGGCCAACGCTTGATCGCGCCACAGGTCCCGCGGGTTGACAAAGTGACCAAAACAGACGAATCAATGGCTATCTTCACGATCTATATCGCTTCGTAGAGCGCTTCGGTGTCAGCCAGCGCGTCGCCCTCGTAGCCCTTTGGCAACAGATTCACCCAAGCGTCCAGGCTCGACGCCGGCATAGGCACTGTTGGGTAGCGGAAGTGGGGCTGCTCTAGCGTGGCGGACGGACGGCCTGGCTTTCGATTGTGCAGGAAGCGGATAAACTGCTCAACCATAATTAATCATGCTCTCCGAGGGCAGGTCGTCCAGCAAACCCGACGGGGCCTCCTCGCAGGAGCGGGCCCTTTCCTCATCAGCCGCCTGCAAACTCGCCCGATCAGAGAGGTCCTCCAAGTGGGACATCAATATTTCATAACGGTCATAGTTCACCAGAACGGCTGCCGGACGGCCATGCTGGGTGACGTAAACCACGTCGTCTCCGTTTTGAACAGCCTTGATCACCTCACTAGTCTTCCGGCGCAGGTTACTGATAGGGATGATCTTTGTAGCCATCTTTGTCACATTCCTTGACACAAGATTTAGCACCATCTAGCAGTCTGTCGGAGTAAGTTCGTGGAGAGCCCGGGGAGGGTTGGAGTCGAGGCTTTAGCCGGTAGAAATAGGCAGATTCCGGCTGAAGCCTCCACTCCAGAGTGTTTCTCCGACAGGCTGCTAGCATATAATATACTTGTATCGTCCGCATTTGTCAAATGCCACTGCGCAAAGATGACGAGGAGGAACCCCCATGAAACAAGCACTCAAAACTACACTACGCGAACTGACGGCCATCCACGGCGCGCCGGGCTTCGAGGCCGACGTGGTGGCCTACCTGGTCGAGGCCTTCAAGCCCCTGACCGACGAGATTGAGGTGGATACCTTCGGCAACCTTTACGCCACGCGGCACGGGGCTGAGTCCGGCCTGCGCCTCATGCTCGACGCCCACTCCGATGAGATCGGCTGTATGGTCAAGAGCGTGGAACCCGACGGCTTCCTGCGCTTCGAGCGCCTGGGCGGGACCTTGCCAGTGCTGCTGGTGGGGCGCAAGGTGTGGGTCAACGGTCACCTGGGTGTCATCGGCGTCCGGTCGGGGCACCTCCAGAAGCCCGAGGAGCGCGAGAAGGTACCGCCCGTCGAGGAGATGTACATTGACGTGGGAGCCGCCAGCGCCGAGGAGGTAGCGGCCATGGGCATCCGCATCGGCGACCCGGTGACCTACCTGAGCGCGCTGCAGGCGTACACCAATCCCGACCGGCTGTGCGGCAAGGCCATAGACAACCGTCTGGGATGCGCCATTCTCTTGCAACTGTTCCGCAAGCTGGCCGGGACCGACCTGGCGGGCACGGTCCACGCCGTGGTCGCGGTTCAGGAGGAGGTGGGACTGCGGGGCGCGGCCGTAGCCGCCTACAAGCTGCACCCCGACTACGCTATCGCTGTGGACACGTTCATGTCGGGTGACACGCCCGACGTGCACGAGACGAAGGAGATGCCGGTGGGGATCGGGCGAGGGCCGGTGCTGCTGCTGGCCAGTGGGGGCAGTCGGATGGGCAACATCGCCCATCCGGTGATGAAGCGCTGGCTGATCGAGGCGGCGGAGCGGGCGGGGGTGCCATATCAGTTGGCGACGGTGCTCCTCAAGGCGGCCACCGATGCCTCCGCCATCCACCTGGCGCGGGAGGGGATTCCCACGGGCGGCGTCGGGCTGGCGCGGCGCTACTCCCACTCGCCGGTGTGCACCTTCGACATCAACGACGCCGTCGGTGCTGTCGAGCTTCTCGGTGCCTTCGTGGCGGATATGGCGAACCACACGAAGGAGAGGCTGATTCCGGTACGGGCGGCGGGGTAAAGACCCTAAAGGTCTCCGAGACCTTTA
>CAYYVH010000557.1:0-2011 GCA_964475075.1 uncultured Anaerolineales bacterium
GGTGCTCCAGGGGCGAGGCCGCGAACTGACTGAACTTCCCCCCTACGGTGTGCTGAGCGAAGCCATGGAGGCCGGCCTCTCCCCTCTGCGAGCTGGACAATTAGCGCAGTTGGTGGAAGGAGTCTGGTTACGAGAAGTCAGCCTAATCCTCCCTCAACTGGTGGAGTGGTTGCCCGACCTCCCACCCCGCGTCTCCCTGGAGCCAGCGCAGGAGCGTGAGCGTCTCCTGGAAGCGCTGACGCGTACCATCTCGGCCTTGGGCCAGATCGCTCCCCACGTGCTGATCCTGGACGACTTGCAGTGGGCCGATGAGGCCACACTCGAGGTGTTGATCCGCCTGACTCCACGCCTGGCGGGGAGCCGCGTGCTGGTCATCGGCAGCTATCGCAGCCAGGAAGCGCGAGAATGGGCGGCGGTGTGGGGCGCGCTGCGGACACTGGACCGTACAGGTAAGCTGGAGCGCTTACCGCTGGAGCGTCTCACCATTGCCGAAACAGAAGAGTTAGTGCGGCAGGCGTTGGGTCTGGTGCGCGCAGCCCCACAGTTCGAGGCGCGCCTCTATCGGGAAACAGCGGGTAACCCTCTCTTCGTGCTGGAAACCCTGCGCGCACTACATGACCAGGGATTGCTCTACCGCGATGAGACGGGAGTCTGGAGCACGCCCTGGGATGAGACCACGGTTGACTACGCGGAGTTGCCAATCTCCTCTGAGTTGTGGCATATCATCCTCGCCCGCCTGGCGCGACTGAGCACGTCGGCCCGAGCAGTGTTGAACGTGGCTGCTGTGTTGGGGAGCGATTTCGACTTCGCCCTCCTTACACGAGCCGGCAGGGAGGAAACTCACGCCGTGCTGACAGCCGTAGACGAGTTGTTTCGCCGGGGGCTACTCGTCGAAGAGGAAGCAGGCTACCGCTTCAGCCACGATAGAATCCGGCAGGTTGCCTACACGGAGTTGAGTAAGACGGAGCGGCAGCGGTTGCATCGCCAGGTTGGCGAGGCAGTGGAAGAGCGCTATCCAGAGCGGGTCGAGGCGTTGGCGTATCATTTTGAGAAGGGACAGGTGTGGGAGAGGGCGGTCCACTATCACCGCCAGGCGGGTGAGCAGGCGACGGCGATTCATGCGTATGGGGTGGCGGTGAGCCATTTCAGCACGGCGCTTGTATTGGCTGACCAGGCCAACTTGACGCCTGAGCAACATTGGGGTCTGTTAGCAGCGCGAGAGCAGGTGTTAAGCCTCTTAGGAGAGCGCGAAGCTCAAGCCGCCGATCTGGCGGCCATGACGCAGCTCGCCCAGGGGGACGCGGAACGCTTAGCCGATGTCCTCCGGCGACGCGCTTGGTTCCTGATCGACGCTGGCCATTTCGACGAAGCAGAAGCCGCTACTCGTGAAGCGCTGGCGTTGGCACAGCAGTTGAGTGATAAAGCCGGCCAGGTGGCTGCGCTGACTGCACTGGGCACCGCCATGGATCGGGGTGGCGACTATGACCGGGCTAGCCAGCCACTACATGCTGCCATTGAGATCTGTCAGCGGTGGTCGGATAATCGGAGGGAGGCCGAAGCCCATGAGGCGCTCGCTTCTGCGATCCGAAACAAGGGTAGCTTGATCGCCAGCCGGCTTGAAGCGGAAGCCGCCTTGACCTTGTATGAAGCGTCGAACGATATGCAAGGGCAGGCCCGAGCTTTGAACACCATCGGGATGGCTCTCCGGGAGCAGGGCGTGGCAGACGACGCCCTCGCCTGCCATCGCCGTGCCATTGAGATTTGCCGCACCATCGGTTACCGTTTCGGAGAAGCCTACAATATGTATAACTTGGGTCTCGGTCTGTACGCACATGGCAGGTTCGCCAAAGCGCTACACGACTGGTATGAAGCGATAGCGATCTGTCGAGCTATCGGCGCGAACCACCTCGAGGCCCTTGTCCGTCTCAACGTGGGCGCAGCTCGTAATCTCATCTTAGAGGGTGTTTCTTAAATCAGGGGCAGGCCTAACCGTCAGAAGGCACAGCGCTTG
>CAYYVH010000558.1:0-2011 GCA_964475075.1 uncultured Anaerolineales bacterium
CGAGGCTTCTCTGTGCTCAGCGGAGACGGCGAAGAATCGCTGCATGATACGCTGCTCATCGCTGATGGCCTCATCTTTGTCGCGCTCCGCTACCTGGTCAGCGAACTGTGTTTCAAGTAGCTTGATGGCGCCCCGGCGCTCTGTCCCTAGCTGCTTAATCGTGTCGCTCGCGTCCTTGCGTGCTTCCTGGCCTGACTCGCCATCTGTTGGGTCGCCAAATCGCTTCACTTTCACGTCGCTCCGCAGTTTATCTAAGCCCTGCTCGTAGTTCTCGCGGGCCGCACCCTGGCCCGAGCCAAAGAGGGTACTGCGCTCCCTGTCACTGAGCCCCGCCATTACCTCGTCGCCAATGTCCTCGATTTCCTTCTGGAGTTCTGGATTCAGTTCTTTCCAGGCCGCTTGGTCCCCAGTATCCAAGTCACCAGGCCACTCAGGTTGCCTATCGTAGTCACCAACGATGTCGCCGTTGCGCTGGGCCTCCTTGATGGAGTCCAGTACCTTGTCCTGCAGAGGTTCAGGGAACGGGTTGAAGCCTGCAAAGGTGAAGCCCAGCGATACTGGGTCACGCTGGTCGGGCTGTAATAGGGCATCACTGATAAGCGGGGACAGCGGCAGGGAATTCAGGATTCTGTAGTTGCGAGGCAGCGTGCCCGTCTGGAAACCCTTATCGGGCTCAAAGCCGAAGCCGGCGGCGTTCGCAGCCGGGCCAGTGATACCAGGCCCCTGCTTGCTAATCGTATATTGCGCCCAGATGCGCGCCATCCTATCTGGGTCTTCGTTCTCTACCGCAGTCACGCTCTTTGCCAGAGCGCGGATAAGCCCACGCTGTGGAACAATAGGGATTACTCGCCCACCAACCTTGATGCTCGCCCAATCGGGCTTGCGAGGATCGAGCTCTACAGGGCCGTTCCCGAAGGCCATGTTGACAGCGCTTCCCACACCGTAGACCATGAGGGCCGCGTTGGCCAGAGTCGCTATGGCCAGCTTCTTCTCTTCCGCCGTACCGCTCACTGTAGCTTTCACTATCCCGCCCAACGTAGCTATCTCCGAACGTGTCATCTGGAACGATGTCAGTGATACTGTTTCCAGCGCCTTCCTCCCAGGGGTCTGCGCGCCCCGTGAGGCTCCCGTCATAGCATTGGCCCAGTCAGCAGCAATCTTCCGCACCTTCGGGTTCGTGATGTCGCTCCCTGTCATGTGCAGCATCATCAGGTTGCCCTCATGCAACTGCACGCGAAGGAAGTTCAGGATGGTGCCGAACTCAAGTCCCGCCTTCCTATCAATGAACTCTGATAAGGGCTTGTCGATTGCCTTCCCAACAAACGGAATGTACTTAACAGGCGTGCCCGTTCCTGGCGTCACCGCTGATGGCCCAAAGCCCAAATGCAGGCCATCTTCCGCATACTGCACAAGTCGGGGCAACGACTTGCCTTCTACCATCGCACGCCAGTGCCTCGCGGGCGCCAGCCGTAGCACCGCAAGGCTGCGTACAACTATGTTGGCTGCGCCCGTAGCGCCGCCTGAGCCTAGCGCCTTGAGGCCCTGCACACCTGCCACGCCGATGTCCAGCGGGCCAAAGACTAGGTTCTTGAACGTAGCCGCAACGTCCACCGCGCGACGTGTTATCTTCCCAGGGGGAACATGCAGGCCCTCGACAGCGGCTACGATATCCCTATCCGCAGACCAGCCACGATAGAGCGGGTGCTGGAATGGACGCTTCCCAGAAGAGATAGCCTGTTGCCCCGCGCCCCTGGTGCCATATCGTTGCAGCACGATCTTACGCTCCCAAGCTTCGCCAATGCCACGATTCCACAAAGACACAGCATCGGCCATCAGTTCGCCCACCGTCTTTGAAGTCGGCGTCAGGCCAGCATTGATGCCCACCGCGTATGTGGCAATGACCCTGTTCTTGGCCGGGGCAATGAGCCCTCCCATGCGCGGATCGGCGGAGAGACTAAGAGCCTCTTCCACCTCTTCCCACTGCTGCCGAACGTAGTTATTGCGATTCGCT
>CAYYVH010000559.1:0-2010 GCA_964475075.1 uncultured Anaerolineales bacterium
GCATCAACGGCATCAACGCTCATGGGTCGGATACTGTGGCCCGTGCTGCGCTCCAGGATCGGGGCGAGCGAATCATCCCCCGGAGCGCATGTCACGCCGAGGACACGCCCGACGGTAAGCCCAGTTACCTCCGCCGTACTCTGACGTCAGGAGGGCCGGGTAAGCCCGATCGCTGGCACTACCACACAGCGTGGGAGCGCCTCGAGGTCCATGCCGGTCGAGGCGTCATCGTCCCGATCGCTCCCGAGATGTATCGAGCCTGGCTCGATAAACTAGTCGAGCGCGGTATTGTCCCACCGTGTCATGAGTCCGTCATCCGCGGTCTACGCGATACGGTCGAGGCGGCATACCATACCGCGTCCGAGCGAGATAGCGTCGGTGGCCGGCGTAACGCCGCCCTGTCCAAGATCCAGCTCGATAAAATCAACGCTCGACTCGAGGCGGGTGCATGAGTGTCGACAGGCGAATCGCCGAAGCACAAGAGCGGGTCTATGACCGAGCTCGCCAGGACGGGTTTGGCCCGTCCGAAGCTAGGGTCCGGGCTCACCGGGCCGCCGAAACCGTAGCCCGTGACATCGATCGCGGCGTCATCAATCCGCCACCCCCCAAACGAGGGCAATAACAATGGGCTACCGCCTACTTTCCGCCGCTGTCGCCCAGGGCGACGAAGTTGAAAACACTACGACCGAGGGCAGTCTGGCGCAGCATACATTCGCTGCGAACTCACTGCAAGTCGGCAAGGTCTATATGATCACCGGCTCGTGCAACGTCAACGACAGCAATTCCACCGACACGCTGACGCTAGCGCTGCGATTCGGGGCCAACGCGACCACGCCGGGTAGCAATACTGCGATCGTTTCGACTGCGGCTATTGACGCAGCGGACAGCGATATCGCGGCGTTCGTTTGCTATATGACGGTTCGGGCGGTGTCCGCATCCGCGGGCATCGTAGTGTTCCACGGATCGATCTGTCAGTCGGACGCGGAAGCCGTCGGCACTACGCCGATGTTTGGATTCCACCAAGTAGTCAGTTCGCTTGATACAACCTCGGCTTTGTACTTCGACTACTCGGCTGACTGGTCGGTTGCTCACGCCGACAACGAGGTTGCTGCCGACTCCTTCATCGTGGCGGAGATCGTCTGATGGCCATCCGAGTTTACGCCAACATGGGCGACTATTAGTCAATGGCATACGCTGACACCGTCTATACATTCCGGCTCGGTCCGGAGCTCCTGGAGCGCGGGCGGGCCAATGTGGTGACGTGTCCGGCATATCGCGATGGCGCTTTGGCTGAGCCGTCCAGCGGGACCCTGACAGTCTACAGCCCGAATGGGACCGCCGTAGTGGACGCCCAGGCGGTCACAGTTACGGGCTCGATAGCCCAGTATTCGATCGCCAGCGCTACGGTCACTAGCTATCCCTACGCCGATGGATGGACTCTCGAGTGGTCGCTGGTGATGCCCGATGGAGTGACACACACCGTGCGGACCGACGGCGCGCTGGTGCGACGGTCATTCTACCCAGTCATCACCGACGCCGATATCATCGCGCGGGTGCCATCGCTGGACCCAGATTCGCCGACCGTTATCACGTCGTCGGCCAACTATCAGGATGAGCTGGACGAGGGCTGGCGAGTGTTGGTCCGACGGCTCGTGGCCGACGGCAACCTGCCGCAACAGATCGTGTCGTCATACGCGCTACGTGAGCCGCACCTAGTCTATACGCTGTCACTCATCCTGGCCGATCTTGCGACCCGCAGCGAGGGTCAGGGATTCTACGCCGAGGAGGCGGGACGCTACCGAGGCGAGTATGAGGCGGCCTATCGTCGAGCTCGAGCTAAGATCGACAGGGCCGAGGATGGGTCCGTCGGGACAGGACGGCAACCTGTCCAGCCCATTACCTGGCTGGGCGGCGGTGCCTCATGGCTGATTTGACAGTGCGGGCCGTCGTTGCTCGTTTGGGCGCTGCTATCCGGGCACTAGCGGACTGGGCAGTGTCGCCTATGCCTGT
>CAYYVH010000560.1:0-1999 GCA_964475075.1 uncultured Anaerolineales bacterium
TGAGATCTCCGCGTCCCATGAGTGCGCCAAGATCATCCTGAAACCTTGGGAGTAATCAGTATCAGATTCAGGTCAAGCTCCTGCGGGCGCTACAAGGTGCGTTGGCAGAACGGGCGTCTATGCAGACGTCGGCGATTCTGGATGAATTCCCCAAGGACTCAGATGGTTCGGCGAAGGTGGCCTTGATCGCCATGGATCGCTCGATTGCGGCCTGGGGTGAGCTGCATCGTCATTTCCCCGATGCGGAGGATGACATCCTCGACCTGCTCGCCCACCTCGACCGACTGCGCAGACACGCCGAACAAGAATTTCCGGCGGCAAGGGCGTTTGTACGTCCAGGATTCGACGACACGGAGGATAGCTCATGAACAGCCCTGCAGAGCGCGCCATGTTTGACCAAACACAGGCTACGCCGAGTACGCAAGGAGCGGTCGCGGCTGATCTGACGATCAGTAAGGACAACCACACCATCGGCAACGACCCGCAGCGAGTGATCCGCTGGGTGCAGATCGCGCGCGAGGAGGCGGAGGCGGTGTAAAGGAGTGCATCATGGAAATCCAGAAACGGCCTTACAATGGTACCTACGCCGGCGAGTACCTGCACCACGTTGCCTTCCCCCTCGGCGGCATGGGGGCGGGGATGATCTGCCTGGAGGGGACCGGCGCGCTGTCCCACGTATCGTTGCGTGGACACGCCGACATCTTCAACGAACCCCTGATGTTTTCCGCCCTCTGTGTCAAGGGAGAAACGAACGTAGCCAGAGTTCTGGAGGGCCCCGTCCCGTCGTGGAAGGTGTTCTTCCCCTGGGGCAAGACCTTCGCTGGCGCGGGGAACGGAGGCCCAGGCAAGAGCTATGGCCTTCCCCGTTTCTCCCGTGCGGAATTCCGGGCGAGGTTTCCCTTTGGCACCGTCAGGCTTGAGGACCCCAGTGTGCCGCTGGAGATCGAAATCACCGGTTGGAGCCCCTTCACGCCCGGCGATGCCGACAGTTCCAGCCTGCCAGTGGCGGCGCTGGAGTACCGTTTTGCCAATACCACTGAGCAGCCGGTCGAGGCAGTATATTCGTTCCACGCCCATAACTTCATGTCCACCCGCGACCTGAGGGTTATCCCCACTGACACATCGCGCGAGGCGGTGTTGTCCACCCCGGGTGGGTTTGTGCTATACCAGGCCGGTTCCGAGGAGAAGCCCTGGGAGGAGGGTGCCTTCAGCGCGGCGGTGGACGATCCCGACGTGATCGTGAACTGCGCCTGGTTCCGGGGCGGATGGTTCGATCCCCTGACGGTGGTGTGGAAGACGGTCCAGGACGGGACGACGCCGCAAGCGGGACCAGTCACTGAGGGCGCGCCATCAGATGGCGTGCCGAGCCCTGGCGGGAGCCTGTATGTCCCGTTCCGGCTGGAGCCCGGCGAGGAGAAGGTGGTCCGGCTGCGGCTGGCGTGGTATGTACCGGAGACCGATCTCCGCGTCGGCCAGGACCCCAAGTACGGCGGCGAGGAAGCCGATTGCGATGATGATTGTTGCTGTAAAGACGAAGTCGCATCGGCCACCCACAGGCCATGGTACGCTGGCGTCTTTGACGACGCCAATGCCTGTCGCAGCGCGACGGCATTGGCCGAGGCCGTGACGGGCTACTGGCGCGAGCACTATGACGCCCTACGAGAGAAGTCCGCGGCGTTCTCCGACTGCTTCTACGACACGTCCCTGCCGCCGGAGGTCGTCGAGGCGGTGGCGGCCAACCTGACCATCCTGAAGTCGCCGACGGTGCTCCGACAGACCGACGGCCGGCTGTGGTGCTGGGAGGGCTGTTGGGACGAAGGAGGCTGCTGTCCCGGATCGTGCACCCATGTCTGGAACTATGCCCAGGCCCTGCCACATCTCTTCCCCGACATGGAACGGTCGCTGCGCCAGACCGAATTCCACGAGAGTCAAGACGAGCATGGGCACCAGACCTTCCGAGCCAACCTGCCCATCCGTCCCACAACCCACACCTTCCACG
>CAYYVH010000561.1:0-1995 GCA_964475075.1 uncultured Anaerolineales bacterium
GGGCTGAATCACAAACGCCGCCCCCGCTGCGAGTGGCTACTTCATCTTCCCCTTACGGCGGTGCGGACGCTTTCGCCGCACCATGCGCGTCTCGTAGGAGACTCGCTGCTTGCGCATTCGGGCCTCCACGAGGGCTTGGCAGACGCCCTCGGCGAGCTCAAGCGACTCGTAGTAGCGCAGCCCCTCCGGGAAGAGGACAGGGAAGCGGAAGACGGGGGTTCTCGTGGGGCTGAACTCGAGGGTGCCGGTCATCAGAGCCACGACAGGAGGCGTGGAAGCGGCGGCGGGACCACGCAGGATAAGCCGCGGATGTGGATCCATTGCTTCGAGCGGGGTCGTGGGGCGGGTTTGGGCGCGATTCGGACGCCTCCAGGGATCCTCGAGTTCAGATCCTCGGCGATCTCACGGTCCTCGAACCAGCGGGTGCCTGAAGCGAAGTCGACCGGCCAGCAAGCCTCCTCGGTCTCGCAGGCATGGCCGATTCGGTCTCTCGCAGGCGTGTTACGATGGGGTCTGTCCATTCCAACGTCACCTCGTTGTTGTGGATTGGCCCGGCATGCGTGGCTGCGCGTGCTGGGCTTTTCATTTCGAACGACGATACCCCATCCGGGACCAGAGGCGAAACCGGGCCCGGTAGCCTACACACAACTGTTGATTTCCACTCTCAAGTATTCAACAGTCAAGGGGTTCGGGCCGAGAAAGTTCGGGCTGAGGACGCGAGTAACGGTGTTAGGTGAGAAAGTTCTTGACCTGGGGGCCTATTCGTGATCTAGTCAGAACTAGAGAAGTTCGCCTCGCGCGCGCCCGGCTACGTACACGTGTCATCCCTACCCGTGAGAAGTAGCCCGAGAAGCCCAAGATCAACCCCCGGCACTGGGCATTACGCCACCATCGAACAGCGTGCCCAAGCCCAGCAAGGACAGGAAAGACAAGGCGCACGATCGGACGGAATCGCCGCCTCGTCGGCCCGAGACCAAGACGACCTGGCGAAGCCGCCCAGCAACCAGGTCGTGAACCCCTCGAACTCCCCAAATCTACCCCATTCCCCGCAGGATGACCCCGAAAACCCGAAATTCTGAGGTTTTTTCGAGGGTCGGGCAGAAAACACCAGCCAGTGTAACCAAAACGACGCGAAATCGAGCACTTGGGAGTGGATGGAACGTGCGCGGGCGTCCGGGTAGAGATGGGGGTCGCAAGTTACGCGAGAGGACGGGCGCTTGGGGCCCCTTGAGGGGGGCCGGGGGTCCTCGAGCTCAGCTGCTCTAGGGCCCCTCACGTCGCCGAGAGCGTGTCGAAATGGCGAGAAAGCGACACACCCTCCGATTGCATCGAGCGGCTCTGAGCGGCGCTGAGGCCGGCCTGAATCGACCTCGCGACGACGCCTAGTGGCACTTGGAGTGCCGCTATCGCCTTCCGCGCTGCGCTGCTGCAAACTCCTGCTATGGCTGCACTCCCCGATCGGATACACGGTCGCGTCCCTCTACCTCCCGAGATACGACGCGACTCTCGTCTAACGCTGCGCCTCACCCCCGGTGATCTAGCCGACCTCCGGAGTATTGCGGCAGATTGGGGCGTACCTCTCGGTGTTGCGGCCTATGGCCTAGTATCGGTGCAACTGAGCCGAGCGCGTAGCAGGGTGATTCGGGACGCTCCCTCTCTATCCCTCTCGCTCTCGGCCGCGATCGACGTCCTAAGGGCGAGCGGGTGGAAACTCACACGTCATTCTGATGCGGGGTAGTCGTCCGGCCAGTCCGCTCGCTCGGCTCCTGCGGGCAGCCGGGATACGCCGCGTTGAGGTAGCTGCGCGCGCTGGTACGTCGGAGCAGTCCATTGCTCGCCTGTGTCGCTGCGATCCGGAGGAGTTGAGTCACATGCGCCTCGCGACGGTGGCCCGCGTGGCTGCTGCGCTCGGCGTTGCGCCGGCGGAGATCGTGCCGTGGCTCGCAGCCTGCCCTCGATCGGGTCTGTTGTGGGAGCGTGGAGTGCGTCGGCGCA
>CAYYVH010000562.1:0-1973 GCA_964475075.1 uncultured Anaerolineales bacterium
CTGGCCCACGTCCTCAAGGAGTGGAGTCGGGGCGAAGCTCCTGATTACCACATCGCCGACGAAGCCAAACTACGTGCTGTCGCCAAGCGCGTCGGCATGACCCTCGACGGCAAGAGCATCGAGCAGATTGCCGGTGAGGTGGCCGAACTGGCTTTAGCCGAGTTCTCCGAACGGGAAGAGCCCTCTCGCTGGGCCTGGAGCACCATCACTGAAGGCCGTCGCCAGACCTTCGACAAGCTGGGTGTGACCCCCTACGGTCTGGATGCCTCCATCGCCGAGGTGATGCACCGCACCACCAACGGCGTGGATGCCGACGCGGTCAACATCCTGCTGGGTGGCATCAAGTGCGCCCTGGCCGACTACGCTGGCCTCTACATCGCCACTGACCTGTCAGACATCCTGTTCGGCACCCCGCAGCCGGTGATGGCCATGGCCAATCTGGGCGCGCTGAAGGCGGACGCGGTGAACCTGGCCGTCCACGGCCACAACCCCATGCTGAGCGACATCGTGGTCGGCGTGGCGTCAGAGATGGAGGAAGCGGCTAAAGCGGCTGGTGCGGCGGAGGGCATCAACATCGTTGGTATCTGCTGTACCGGCATGGAGATGACCATGCGCCACGGCATCCCCCAGCTCACCAATGCCCTGTCGCAGGAGCTGGCGATACTGACCGGCGCCCTAGACGCGGCCGTGGTGGACTACCAGTGCATCATGCCCAGCCTGCCGGACGTCGCCGCAAACTACCACACCCAGATCATCACCACCATGCCCATTGCCAAGATATCGGGTGCTACTCACGTGCCCTTCGAGGCAGGCCACGCCGCCGACGCTGCCCGCGAGATCCTGGGCCTGGCGATCGAGGCCTACAAGCAGCGCGACCCGGCTAAGGTTAACATCCCCGAGGCCGTCAGCAGCGTGGTGGCTGGCATCTCGGTCGAAGCCGTGTTGGGTGTGCTGGCCAAACTGGACGGCGGGGATCCCCTCAAGCCGCTGATTGACAACATCGTCAACGGCAACATCCTCGGGGCCTGCCTCTTCGCCGGTTGCAATAACGTCAAGGTCACGCAGGACTACCTCTTCGTGGAGATGGTCAAGGAGTTGGCCAAGAACAACGTCCTCATCCTGGCCACTGGCTGCGCCTCCGGGGCCTTCGCCCGCCACGGGTTGATGACGCCGGAGGCGACGGAGGAGTACGCCGGTGAGGGGCTCAAGGCGGTGCTCACCGCGCTGGGGAACGCGGCTGGCCTGGGTGCGCCCCTGCCGCTGGCCCTGCACACCGGCTCGTGCGTGGACAACACTCGCGCTGCGACCATCGTCGTCGCCCTGGCGAACAAGCTGGGGGTGGACGTGGACAAGTTGCCCGTGGTCGCCAGTGCGCCCGAGGCGTCCATGGAGAAAGCGGTCTCCATCGGCACCTGGGCCGTGGCCCTGGGCCTGCCCACCCACCTGGGTGTGGTGCCGCCGGTGCTGGGCAGCCCGATTGTCACCAAAGTGCTGACCCAGGACGCCAAAGACCTGTTCGGCGGCTACTTCATCGTCGAGACCGACCCGGTCGCTGCGGCCGGCAAGCTCGTGGAGGCCATCCAGGAGCGCCGCGCCGGCCTGGGCATCTGAGGGGAGGTGGACGATGAAACGCATTTTTGTGAACTGGGATCGCTGCACTGCCTGCAAGACGTGTCAGATCGCCTGCATGGTTGAGCACTCGGCAGCCAAAGACCTGTTTGCCGCCATCTTCGAGGTGCCTCACCCGCGCACTCGCGTTTATGTCGAGGCGGTGAATGGGAGCCAGGTGCCGATCCTCTGCCGCCACTGCGATGATGCCCCTTGTCTCAACGCCTGCATCGCTGGTGCTCTCTACCGCGATGCGGCGACCGGCGCCGTCCTCTCCAACCTGGACCGCTGCATCGGCTGCTGGACGTGCGTGATGGTCTGCCCCTACGGCGTCGTCACCCGCCAGTTGGAGACGCAGCGCGCCC
>CAYYVH010000563.1:0-1973 GCA_964475075.1 uncultured Anaerolineales bacterium
CAGTGTAACGCTGGCCGTGCACCTGCAGAACCTGACCGCTGCAGCTACCCTGGCCGGGAGCGACCGGGACTACGCCTACGACCTGACTCTGGACGGGACCGGCAACGTCTACGTGGCCGGGATCAGCCGGTCGGCGGACTTCCCCACCACCGGTGGCGCCTACCAGACGGCTCCCGGCGGCGGCTACGACGCCTACGTCTCGAAGCTGGACGGCAACCTGGGGAGCCTCCTGGCCTCCACCTTCCTGGGCGGGAGCAGCGGCGACTACGCCTACGCCCTGGCCCTGGACCCGGGTGGAAACGTCTACCTCACCGGCGCCACCTGGTCGTCGGACTTCCCCACCACCGCCGGGGCATACGATCCCTCCTTCAACGGCGGTCAACTGTACGGCGGCTACGCCGACGCCTTCGCCGCGAAGCTCAGTGCAAGCCTGAGCACCCTCTCGGCCAGTACCTACCTGGGGGGCAGCGGCTACGACGAAGCCCGCGCCCTCGCCATCGCCGCCAGCGGCGACGTCTACGTGGCCGGCCACACCTGGTCCTCCGACTTCTCCCCCGCCACCGGGGCCGACAACACCCTGTCCGGCACCTACGACGCCTTCGCCGCGCGGCTGGACGGCGACCTCTCCAGCGCCGCTCCCCCGCCGACCCTCTCCGTCTCCCCGGCGAGCCACGACTTCAGCGAGGTGGACGTGGGCAGCACCTCCCCGGCCCAAACCTTCACCCTGACCAACACCAGCGGCGCCGCCCTGACACCGACCATCACGGTCACCGGCACCTGGGCCACCGATTTCCAGGCGCAGAACGACACCTGCTCCGGCCAGTCACTATCGCCCTCCGCAACCTGCACAGTGCAGGTCGTCTTCTCCCCCTCCAACGAGGGGACGGAGAGCGCCCGGCTCCTCATCGGCTCCACCGATCCGGGGACGGGCACGCTGGATGTGCCCCTCTCCGGGACGGGCGTCGTGCAGCGCTACACCCTCACTGTCAACCGTATCACCGGCATGGGCCGGGTGCGCAGCCTGGACCGGGGGATCAGTTGCGGCACCGACTGCACGGAGAGCTACGGTGCCGGGACCCAGGTCACGCTGCGGGCGCAGCCCCTGTGGGGCGCGACCTTCGCCGGCTGGTCCGGCGGCGAGCCTGCCCTGAGCGAAGTCGAAGGGTGTAGCGGGACGGGGGATTGCGTCCTCACCCTCAACGCCGACACCGCCGTGACGGCGACGTTCAGCTTCCCACCGCCGGACGTGGGGGCCGATGCCAACGCCGTCTGGTACGTGGCCGCCCCGGAGACGGCGGTGGACGCGGTGCTGTTGCGGCCGGGCTGGAACCTGGTGAACCTGCCCTACGAACCCCTGGGGGTGACGAGCGTCGTCTCCCAGGTGGCCTCGGTGCGGGATAACCTGGATGCGGTGTGGGGCTGGGACGAGGCGCAATCCGCCTGGCGCGTCTACAGTCCCGACGTGCCCGTGGACGAGGTCACGCAACGCTGCGATGCGGGCGTCCTGCCCCTGGAGCGGCTGGAGGGCGGGCGCGCCTACTGGTTCCAGATGGCCGTGACGGACACCCTGTACCTGGAGGCCGATGCCCAGGCCTACGCCGCGCCGGTGAGCGGCGCCGGCTGGCACACTTCGGCTGGGCTCAGTGCAAGCCTGACCGGCGTGGACCGCACCGCCTTCGAGGGGGGTGGGCGCATCACCCCGGCTCAGGTCCTGTCTACCACGTTCGCCGTGACGGGCACCCTCTGGGCCTGGGACGCCGACCAGCAGGAGTGGCGGGTCTTCTCCACCGAAGCCTCTCTCAGCGAGCTCCAGCAGCAGTACGGCGGTGATCTGATGGCTCTGGAGGGGCTGGGACCCCGCGACGGCTTCTGGCTGGAGATCCCCGCTCAGGCGGTGCAGGTCTTCCCCGCCCCAGATCCCAACCCGCGCGGCATGTTCTACGACGGCCAGTACCTCTACGTCCAGGGGCTGC
>CAYYVH010000564.1:0-1967 GCA_964475075.1 uncultured Anaerolineales bacterium
TTCTCCGCGGCTCCGGCGGCACCGGTGCTGTTCCTGCCCGCCGGAGCCCGGAAGCAGGAGCGGCCCTGGAGGCGGCGGCGGTTCGGAAGCGGCGGTTGGCTGCGA
Organism: uncultured Anaerolineales bacterium; assembly: GCA_964475075.1. Taxonomy (GTDB): domain Bacteria; phylum Chloroflexota; class Anaerolineae; order Epilineales; family Epilineaceae; genus CAYYVH01. The sequence continues at coordinate 106 of CAYYVH010000564.1, forward strand.
CCCGATCCCCGGGATGCCCGTCCCCACCGCGGCCGTGGCGATGGCCAAGCTCCAGTCCATGACGACGTCCGTGTGGGGCGGTACGGATTCCTCCGCCGTCCCGTCGTGGAGATCGCGGGCCCGCGGGCCCCAAAACCCGCTTTTCACGCTTTACGACTTCGTTACACCGGCGTCACCGGGGCCGTTACCGGCGCTCTGTAGGTTCTGAGCACCAACACCGAGCAAGACCCGCAGGCGGCGTAGGCGAAAGTCCTCTCCAACTCGGGTCCGTACGTCAGGAAAGAACCATGCAGCGTCTGATTCGAAGCACTTTCATGCTGGCCGTTTTGGCCTCTCTACTGCCCGTGTCGGTCGCGGCGCAGGCGGAGGGCACCGGCCGAATCCTCGGACGAGTGGTGGACGCCACCACGGCGCGGCCCCTCTCGGGCGCCCAGGTTTACGTCAATGGCGGCGTTGTCGGGTCTCTCGCGGGCATCGACGGGCGGTACGTCATCAACAAGGTGCCCGCGGGCTCTGTCGAGGTCACCGCTCAGCTTCTCGGGTACGGGACGAAGACGGTCACCGGTGTCAGCGTGGTTGCCGGCCAGGTTTCCCTCCTGAACATCACCCTCGACGAGACAGCCCTCGAGCTGGAGGGGATCGTCATCGAGGCCGAGCGCGAGCGCGGCAGCCAGGCGTTCCTCCTGGACGAGCGGCGCACTGCCTCGGCGATGGTCGAGTCGGTGGGGGCCGAGCAGATCAGTCGGCGCCCGGATTCCGACGCCGCGGATGTGGCACAGCGCCTCACAGGCGTCACCGTGGCCGAGGGGCGGTACGTCTTCGTACGCGGTCTCGGCGAGCGGTACTCCCAGACCACACTCAACGGGTCGTCTCTTCCCAGTCCGGAGCCTGAGCGCGAGGTGGTCCCCCTGGACATCTTCCCAGCGGGCTTCTTGGAGAGTCTCCAGACCCAGAAGACATATACACCGGATCTGCCCGCGGATTTTTCCGGCGGTTCCGTGAAGATTGAAACCAAGGATTTCCCGAACCGCTTTGCAGTCCGGCTCGGTGTTGGGACCAGCGTCAATACGAACAGCCAGTTCACCGACGGCTTTCTGACGTACGCCGGGGGCGGTCGGGATTTCCTTGGTTTCGATGATGGTACCCGAGGTCAGCCCGCCACGGTGCAGGGCCTCATGGGTGATGCGTGGAGCGGAGAGCGGCTCCCTGCCGACGACGCGTCGCGTATCGCCATCGGGCAGGCGTTTCAGCAGCTTGGCCAGCCTTTCACACCGATTGCCAAGACGACGCCACTCAACCGCTCGCTGAACGCCTCGGTGGGTGGACGCGGCGACTTTCTGGACGACGGCGAACTCGGCTTCTTCCTGGCCGGGACCTACTCTGACAACTACAAGCTCCAGGCCAACGAGGTCGAGCGTAAGTGGCGTGTGTCGGCCTTCAACCCGGACGTCCCCGCGGAAGTCCGGACGCCCAACGTGGACTACACGTTCACCAGCGGGTCCCGGAACGTGTCCTGGGGCACCGTGGGGAACTTCACGGTGAAGCCCACCCCCAGCCAGAAGATCAGCCTCCGCACCACGGTGAACCTCAACACCGAGGACGAGGCCCGTACCTACGTGGGTGACAACCGCGAAGACATTGGCGGGACGGTGAAGGCGGACCGCCTACGGTTCGTGTCGCGCCTCATGATGTGGAGTCAGCTTTCCGGCGAGCACCAGCTCTTTGCCGACTCCCGCCTCGAGTGGCGGGCCACGGCGGCCCCGGGCCCCCCGGACGAGCCTCTGCTCCCGGAGGCGGGCCACCTCCACGACCGCGACGATGCCCTCCTTCTCCACCACCTCTGTGAGGCCCTGTGCGACCTT
>CAYYVH010000565.1:0-1965 GCA_964475075.1 uncultured Anaerolineales bacterium
TGCGGTTTGCGGCCAGCGGATCGCTCCCGCCGATCAGGCTGCCCTGTGCGCTGTCGGACACCAGGATGCCCGAACCGCCATTCGGCAGTGGAGTCCGGCGATCGGGCCCCACGCCGATGGTGTTCCCCTGGACCACGGTACCGAGCGTGCCGGCCGACTCGATCCAGATTCCCTCAGCCACGTTGCCGCTCACGAGGTTGCCGCCGCCAGTCTGTGTGCCGCCGATGAGCGTTCCAACCGCCCCGCTCCCGACGACGATCCCCTGCCCGTTTCCAAGCGGCGCGCTGCCCGAGGCGTCCACGCCGATCAGGTTCCCTTGCACGACGTTATCGCGCGTATCTCGGCCCCGGATCGCCACGCCGTCCGAGTAGTTGGCGCTGATGACATTGCCCCCGCCGGGCGCGCCGATGAAGTTGGCATGCGCACCGTCGTGAACGAGCACACCGTGCGTGGCGTTGCCATCACCCTGGTGTCCGCTGCGGTCGACGCCGATTCGGTTGCCGTACAGCCGGTTGCGCGTCACGCCCGCTCCGCTCAACACCACCCCGGCGATGTTGTTGGCCAGCGTCAGGCCCTCCCCCGGGGCCTTTCCACCGAGCACGTTATCGCGTGCCGACCCGACAACCATTACTGCCACGTTGAAGTTGCGGAGCTCGAGGCCGCTCACGACATTGCCGTCTGAGCTGATCACGATGCCATCGAACAGGGTGTCGCCCAATCCGGCCGACAGGACCACGCCTCGCGCGGTGGCATCCACCGTATCGCCGCCGGCATTGAGCTCGGGCAGGCCCGGCCGGGGAGCCCGCCCCAGCGACGACCCACCCACCTCCGGGGTCGGGGTCGGCGCCGCCGCCGCTGGCGGCGGCTGAATGTTGATCGTTACGCGCGCGTCCGGCGCGAAGACCTCCGCGTCGAAGCGGATCACGTCCCTCGACGCCGGCCCAGGCACTCCCGACAGCTGTTGCCGCTCGGCCAGGCTCAGAGCAACGGGGGCAAGATCACCGGTGGCCAGCCGCATCGCCTCCCGGAGCGTGAGCTCGTTATCGCCCACGGTGCCGGGGTCGTCCGCGCTGTTGACCACCATCTCGGACTCGGCCGCCGGAGTGACCGTGGGGAGATCGGTGGCCGTAGAAGTGGCGGTGGTCGTCGCCGATGCAGCGGTCGTCCTCGTCGCCGAAGCCGTCGGCGATGCCCCTGGAGAGGGGCTGGGCGAGGGTTCCGGTATGTCCAGCGGTGTGGCACTGGGGGGGGGCGTGCCCGTCACGGTCGGCGTCGGAGTGGGGAGGGGCGTGCGACCGGTCGGGCCCGGGTAGGTCTGGGCTGTTGGTGTTGGGGTGGCCGGCGTCGTCGTCGGCGTTTGAGTGCCGCCGACCGAGCCCATTCGGACGAATGGGAACGCCACCACGAAGATGCCTTGGTGTTGATCAATGGCCACCGACGGCTGGCCCTGACCCGAAGGCGGATCGAACTCCGGAGGCCAGTTGACGGCCCGCACGACCATGTCCCCCGGCTCGTGAAGCGCACAGCTGGGCTCGTCCGTGCCCGTCGTGGTGTAGCTGCGCACCACGAAGAAGCGCAGCACATTGATGGCTACTCCGGCCAGCCAGGGCTCATCGGGGTCTTTAGCCTCGTCGCGGTCCAAGTCTTCGTAGGCCCCGAGGCAGATCTCCACCCTGGATACATGGAGATCCAGCAGCCGGTCCTCCCCGGCGTTGAACAGCTCTACCTCGTCCGCCGTTACACCGTTCACCTTGAAGGTGATGCCTTCGTTCTCCGCCGGCCCCTCCTTGGGCCCGGTCTCAGGATCGTCACCAGGCACGGTGATATCGTAGGTCGCCAGGCCACCGGCGGTCACCACAGCAGCGGTGACCAGGACCTGGCCTCCGTGGTGCGCGCTCACGAGCATGCCTTCCGGTGCGGGGCTGCCGTAGTAGGACACGGCGCCATGGTACCGGGCCGCAAGCA
>CAYYVH010000566.1:0-1965 GCA_964475075.1 uncultured Anaerolineales bacterium
GCGGATGGCCGACACAAACAGACGTAAGTGCAGAAGCCGCAAATGGTGGCCGCCAGGCTGGCCATTTCCTGCGCCTGGGGTGTCAGTTGAACAAGTCGAGATTGGATCACGGCCTGCACCCTGGAGGGAAAAGATAGGAGACTTGTACTGAGCCCCGCCGAAGTATCAGAGGCTAGAGATTGGAGATTGGCTTCTGACGCCCAATCTCCAATCTCTAGCCTCCAATCTCCAGCGACCGCTCGCACGGTTTCCACCACGAACAGGGGATTGCCCTCCGTATCCTTGTACAGTTGCTTTGCCTGCTCCGAATCGAGTGCCTTACCAGCGATTTGCGCGGCCAATGATGCGGTGTCCGTTGCGTTCAGCCGTGCCAACTCGATCTCGATCAACTGTCGATCGCGGCGCAGGTTCAACAGCAGTAACCTGAGTGGGTGGCCGGCCTGTATATCCTCCACACGTGCTATGCCGACGATGAGCAGTCGTGCCTGTGGGTTGTAGCGCAGCAGATAGTGCAGCCACTCCAGCGTCTCCTGATCACACCATTGGAGATCATCGAGTAGCAGAAGCAGGGGATCACCATCTCCCAGTACCGCGCGAGCCAGGGCCTCGAAGAAAGACTGGCGCTGCCAGCTCTCCCTCAGTGGCTTGGGATGAGGCAGATCCGGCCGCTCCTCCAGAAGCTCTGGCAAGAGTCGCGCGACCTGCACACGCCAGACATCACCCAATCCCGCTAGCCTTGTACGCAAAGCCTCTGAGCGCAACAATTCCGTCACGGGAGAATAGGCCAGACTCCCCTCCGCGGCGTAGGAGCGCGTTCTGGCCACTGCAATCCCCTGCCGATCGGCCCACGTCAGCAGCTCCTCAGCCAGCCGCGTCTTCCCAATCCCCGCTTCGCCCGTTATGAGCACAAAGTGAGGCTGGCCCCGGCTAGTCCTGCGCCAGGCTAACTGTAACGACTGCCATTCCTGCTGCCGACCAACCAGTTGGGGCATATCAACCAGTGCCCGTCTCCTCTCCAGCGGCCGGGTCGGTGTCGCTTCCCTGCTCATCAACTGTTCGTACATGGCCTGGGTTCTCGGATTCGGCTCGACTCCAAGCTCCCGCTGTAGCACTGTCACGCAGTCGTGGTAGATCCGCAAGGCAGCGGCGCGGTCGCCGTTCAGAGCGTAGAGGCGCATCAGACGGCGATAAGCAGCCTCGTGCAGCGGGTCGTGGCGCAGTAGATGCTGGGCGTAGCGGATCGCCGTCCGATAGTCGCGTTGATCTTCCAGTAACTGGATCAACCGCTCCATTGTCCTGACGCACATTTGATACAACCGTTCCCGTTCGGGCACGATCCAATCGTCGTAGCAACTGGGCAGCAAGTCACCACGGTACAGCTTCGCAGCCTCCTCCATAGCCGCCCGGGCGGTGGCCTCATCGCCGGCCTGCTCCGCCCGCTCTGACCGAGCGACGGCGCACTCAAAGCTGGCTACATCGAGCGTACATGGGGCATCGGGCCGCCACTGTACCGTCTTGGTATCGGTGTACAAAAAGCGATCGGCATGAGGCAGAGCTCGGCGCAGATGATACAATCCTTTGCGCAGATTGGTGCGGGCTTGGGCTTCCGTCGAATCAGGCCAGAGGAGAAAGGCGAGGTACTGGCGGGGTTGGGGTGCATCGCGGTGCAGCAGGAGATAGGCCAGGAGGGACTGCAGGCGTGGCCTGTTGACGCTCGTCACCGGTTCCTCGCCGTAGCCGATGCGGAAATCGCCGAGAAGCTGAATGTGCAGCGTTGGCATGATGGCCAGGCTTCCCCTCTACGTACACAAGCACAGAAGCAACGCGGACCTTTGGGAGGTGAATTGCGGCCATTATACTCAAGATTGCTTGTTTTGGCAAGTTCGGGTTTTCGTGGAGGTCCTGGCTCTGGAGTTGAGCCGTAAAGGCGTTTGACCCACTGCACAAAATGGAGTACAATCCAGA
>CAYYVH010000567.1:0-1950 GCA_964475075.1 uncultured Anaerolineales bacterium
GAGTCGTGACCCCCAAAGTACGTTTCATGAGTCGGTAGACGGCCTGATAGGAGCCATCATCTGAGGTCATGACGGCAAGGTCCTCAACCGCGTCCGTCGTGTGTTCGGTCCACGCCTTCATTCCGCGCTCAGGATCAATCGAGCAGGACGCCATCGTCCCGTCGTCCCGCTGCACCCAGATGATCGGCTCCGGCTTCGTCTGGAAGACGATTCGCTTGGCCTGCTGGTTGTCGCCCGAGAAGAGCGTCGGCCAGTCCTCGGTCAGATCCAGCGTCTTGTAGTCGTAGCCGCGGACTCCCGTCTTTGCGAGCGAGCTGATGAGGAAGACGCGGCGACGGTCAGCCGAGATGTAGGCCAGCGCATTGCGGGTCGCCGCCATGTTCGTGCGTGCAGCGCCCACATCCGAGATTCGGGTGGCCGTTACGTTCGTCGCGGCCATCGCCGTTGAGTAGTCGGTCGGCCCAAATGCCCAGATCGCATCGTCACTCGCAACGATCAGCTCATCGAGTGCCGCAACACTCACGATCCCGCTATCCGTATCGCGAAACGGGTCGAGCGTGATTGCAGTGTTCGCGGTGACCGTCATATCGAACTCGAAGGGCAGGAAGGACCGCTCTTTGCTGAGACTCGATCCGTAGACTTGCCACGGCTTGGTCCCGCCGCCACCGAACCACGTCCGGCCCTCGTAGTTCGCCACGCCATAAGGCCAACCACGGTTCAGCGAATAGGCGTTAACCGACCAGTACGTCACCGGGTGCTGCGTGCTCCCGGGAGGGAGTGACGGCCCGTTCCGCAGCAGATAACACCATGCTTGGGCCTTTGTGGTGTAGTACGTATCAACGACCAGGGCATACCAATCGTCAGGGTCACTCGTTGGCGGTTCCACCGCCGCCAACAAAGTGTCACCGTCCTGCATGTAGACTGGAGTCTTCTCCGTCTTCCCTAGCTCTAGGCTAAGGGAATTTAGTGGCTGCACGGTCATCTGGTCGCCAGTTCCCGGCGGGTACAGGACTCCGATACTGAGGCCATCGGTGCTGCTGCCCGATGCTTCGCTAACGAGCAGAGGACCATCGTTGAACCGGCCCTCTATGATGCGCCACTTGTCATCGCCAGTCTGGGCGATGTGCCCGTCGATTGCGGGCTTATAGATGTAGAGTGGAGGATGCGCGCCGTCGCTCACAACGAGCAGATTGCCTCTGGCGCTATACTGGATGTTTTCGAGGTCGCTCGCCGAATAGGAGTTCGGCAGTTGGTAGTAGTTGGAGGCCGTATTCAGCTTGATAGTCAGATCGCCAGACCCGTCCGCGTTGAGCGTTGTAAATATCCAATTGTCAAGATTGGCGATGCTCGTGGAAAATGCGATTGCCTGGACACTCTCCCCCTCGAACGCATAGTATGCGTCGTTCACAATAGTCAGATGTGTCGGTGGCGCATAGGGCATGATCCGGCCAAGGTTGAGACTAGTCCGGGCAAACACGTAGTAATCGGTGCCCGTCGCGAGCCCAGAATCAAGCGTGCCGGTGGTCGTCAACCTTACCGGTCCCATTCCATGCGTGATCGCGATCTGGTCCTTCCGCTCGAATGCCATCATTTGGTCGCCTACTGCATCAGGCGATGTCGGGAGACTCGGGTACAAATGGAAGGAATCGGTCACATCCGGGATCGTCCAGCCCGTGTCCACGATCCGCGTGAAGGTGCCGTTCACGTCCTTGTAGAAGTGGATGACGCCCGGCTGGAAGACCAGCAGGAATTTGGCATCCGCTGTTTCAAACGGCACCAGTCGCGCTGTCTGCGTCTCGTCGGGCAGCGTGAAGCCGTAGAGGCTGCCGGGTGCGCGGGTAAGCGCCCCCCTCTGCGTCACGATCATATTCTGGGCTGAGCCCAGCGCGTGCTGGCGCTTCGGATCCTCAGGGTCGCCCAGGGAGTAGCTCGGGATCGCGCCGGCCAAGA
>CAYYVH010000568.1:0-1944 GCA_964475075.1 uncultured Anaerolineales bacterium
CCTTCCCGCAGGATCAGGAGGAGGGCCGGCTGTTCCGCGATTCTGTGCTCCTGGCCGCCTACCGCCGCCTCGTCGGGGCCGGCGAGATTGCGGAGGACACGGCCTTCGAGCAGCTCCTCCAGCGGAAACGGGTGCGGACCGTATCCGGCGTGCTGCCCGTGGCGGTGATCACCGCGCCCGGCGGCTGCCCTTATCAGTGCGTGTACTGTCCCACCGAGACGGGAATGCCCAAGAGCTACCTGTCCAACGAGCCGGCTATCATGCGCGCCGTGCGCAACGATTTCGACGCCCGGCGGCAGGTGCAGAACCGCCTCGCGGTCATGGCGCAGATCGGCCATGCCACGGACAAGGTCGAGCTCATCATCCTCGGCGGGACGTTTACCACTTATCCGGCCGACTACCGGACGGCGTTTGTCAAAGGCTGCTTCGACGCCTGCAACGGAGAGGATTCGGGGGGGCTGGCCGCGGCGCAGACCCGAAACGAGTCGACCAAGCACCGTATCATCGGCCTCAGCATCGAGACCCGGCCCGACGAGATAGATGAGGACGTCATCCGCGAGCTGCGGGAGCTTGGCGTCACCCGGGTCGAGTTGGGCGTGCAGAGCACTTACGACGACGTGCTGGAACTGGTGCGCCGGGGGCACTCGGTAGCTGACACAGCCGCCGCGACCCGGCTCCTTAAGGATGCTGGTTTCAAGGTCGTCTACCACATGATGCCCAATCTGCCCGGTAGCGACCCCGAGCGCGATCTGGAGATGTTTCGCATCCTCTTCTCTGACCCCCGGTTCTTCCCTGACATGCTGAAGATCTATCCCTGTGTCGTGGTGAAAGAGGCTGAGCTCTACGACTGGTGGCAGGAGGGGCGATATGTCTCCTATGACGACGAGACCCTGGCCGACTTGCTGATGCGGATCAAGCTGGAGGTCCCGCCCTTCGTGCGCATCAACCGCGTGGTGCGGGACATCCCAGCCAGCAGCGTTGTGGGTGGCACCCACCGCTCCAACATGCGTCAGGAGGTGCAACGACGGATGAAGGCGCAAGGCTTGAAATGCCACTGCATCCGCTGCCGCGAGATCCGTGGCCGGGCCTTCGGAAGGGGGCAACCCCAGCTCCGCGTGCGCGAATACGAGGCCTCGGGCGGGCGGGAGTTCTTCCTCAGCTTCGAGGACGATGACGAGCGGCTCTACGGCTTGCTCAGGCTGCGGATCCCCTCGCAGATCATGGACGGGCAAAGGCACTTCATCCCCGAACTCCAGGACGCGGCCACCATCCGCGAACTGCACACCTACGGCGTCTCCCTGGGTGTAGGCCAGGAGCCGGAGCAGGAGACCCAGCATCGGGGCCTGGGACGCCGGCTCGTCCGCGAGGCGGAGCGCCTGGCCCGTGACCTGGGGATCGGTAAGATGGCCGTCATCGCCGGCGTCGGCGCTCGGGAGTACTTCCGCAAGCTGGGCTACCGGCTCGAAGGGACGTATATGGTCGGATCAGTGACCAGTAAACAGTAGCCAGTGGTCAGTCAATGTCATTGAGTCAACGTGCCAGACTCCGGGAGTCTGGATGCCCAGCAGCAGGCCGCAGACCTCTACCGCGGGCCGTTCCTGGCCGGCTTCTCCCTGGGCCACAGCCCTGAGTTCGAGGCCTGGGCTAGCTTGGAGCAGCAGGTGTGGGAGCGAAAGTACCTGGAGACACTGTCAACGCTGATCGAGCAATACGCAGCCAGAGGAGCCTATGACGCCGCTATCGCCTGCGCGCAGCGCTACCTGGCAACTGACGACCTGGCGGAAGACGTGCACCGCCGCCTCATAGAGCTCTACACGGTCACTGGCGACCGGAGCGCAGCCCTGAGGCAGTTCGAACGCTGTACTGACGTGCTGGAACGCGAACTGGGGGTTGATCCACTGCCGGAGACGCGAGCCGTCTACGAGGCCGTGCTGGCAGGCGCGC
>CAYYVH010000569.1:0-1943 GCA_964475075.1 uncultured Anaerolineales bacterium
CCACCCTCCTCCACAGACGCTTCCCAGCTCCCACACCGCCCCAGCCGAGGCAACGACCCTGGCCGCCCCCCGGGACACCTACTGCCTGCCCGTGGGTTCATTCACCCGCATCCTCCAGGTTCGCGCCAGTGACCCGGATCACCCAGCCCGGACGTTCCGAGTACAGGGCACCGTGGAGCCTTATGTCGCTCCTGCCCGATCCATGGCCGTGAGCCCCTACCGCCCGTGGGACCAGCGGGTAGCCGTAGCGGGGGACCATCAGGCCCGCGACGTGGTTACCTTCGACGACACCATCGCCGCCGACGCGGCGGACGTTCATCCGCTGCGGGTGTACGACGACGCGCGGCAAACCGCGCTGGGGACCGGCCGAGAGGTGGCCGGCGCTGTGGACAGCGGCTCGATGGCAGCTTCAAGCGCTGACGAGACAGCATCTCTCAACACAACTAGTACGGACAGTGTGTTTGGCGATGGCAGTGATGGTGACTTGACCGTGAGCTCCGGGCAGACAAAGTACGTGGACAATGTGCGTACCCGGATGACCAGTACCGCCAATGCCGGGCAGAAAAACGTGTCGGTGGCTTCAACGTCAGGGTTCCCCGTGGGAGATGAGGTGCTGGTGATTCAGATGCAGGGCACCGGTGCCGGGAATTACGAGTTTGGGACAATTGCGAGCATTGGCAGCGGCAGGCTAACCTTACAGAGCAACCTTCAGCACACGTACACGGCTGATAGCAGCTCCAAAGGCCAGGTTCTCAGAGTTCCGCAGTATCGGAACGTGACGGTACAAAGTGGTGGCACTTTGACCTTGCATGCATGGGACGGAAACATGGGCGGCGTGTTGGTCTTCAAAGCTAGCGGAGTTGTTAGCGTCAGTGGAACTATAGACATGTCTGGGAAAGGATTCCGAGGAGGATTTGCACAAGTGGGGGCCTGCAATACATCAGGGTATCAAGGAGAGGGCATACTCGGACCCGGCACGAGATCGTCTGCTAACAACGGCAATGGTGGTGGTGGAGGAGGCTGGTATAGATTTCCAACTGATGGCGCCCTCCAGGGCGGTGGCGGTGGTGGGGGGGGTAATGGCAGTCCAGGTTTGCCGGCAAGGGGTGATGATACAGGAGGACACTGTGCCCCTGATGTGCCTTGTGGCGAGGGCGGTAATGCCTCAGGATCAATCGATCTGTCCATCATCTCATTTGGAGGGGGAGGAGGAGGCGGAGGCATTGCAGGCTGTATCGATGGGCTTCCCGGTGGCAACGGTGGTGGCATCATATTGATTCATGCCGCTCAACTTGAGCAGACAGGCTTCATCCTCGCCAATGGCGACGACGGGTTATATGCGGGCGGTAACCCTAATAACACAGTTCCAAGCACCGGGAGTACCGGTGGAGGGGCTGGCGGCTCCATCTTAGTCCGTGGCGCCAAGATAACTCTTTCTGTAAATGGAATCTCTGCTTTGGGTGGTAGGGGCGGCAGAAGTACGTATGATCGGCGAGGGCCTGATGGTGGAGACGGCGGCGGCGGTCGCATCCGTATCGAATACTGCGAATCTCTCTCCGGCTCCACCAACCCGCCCGCCAGCGTGGCGAAGGTCAACTTCTGCTATGGCACTGTCTCCGGCAAGGTATTCCGCGATGACAACAACAACGGCGTGCAGGACGCCGGCGAACCGGGCATGGCCGGCATCACCGTGAGCCTCAGCGGCGTCGGGCAGACGACCACAGGCAGCGATGGCTCGTATACCTTCACCAACGTCACCGCGCCCGGCGATTACACGGTCACCATCACCCTGCCCTCCGGTGCTTTCAACACCACGCCCACCAGCGTCTCCTGCCACCTGGAGCCGGACGGCACCTGCACCGCCAACTTCGGCATCCTCACCTACCTCATCGAGAAGGTCTCCGGCAGTGAGCACCAGAACCGGCTCTTCATGCCGGAAAGCT
>CAYYVH010000570.1:0-1942 GCA_964475075.1 uncultured Anaerolineales bacterium
TGTGTTTGCGGGCGAATCGCTCCACCTCGTCCGTCACGGGGTCCTGGTAGTAGAGAGCTGTCACCCCGATGCCGAAGCGCGTCCCGTCATCGCCCAGGCAGAAGGTCAAATTCCCCAGGCGGTTGTAGATTTCCACGACGGCAGGAGCCGTCTCCAGAGCCCGTTCGACCAACTCGCGCGGGATACGCACGCGGTCGTCGTCGGCCGATCCGCCGGTGGCCTGGGCAAAGACCCGTCTGGCCCTCTCCGAGTCCACGCGCACGCCCACCGAAGACAGGATCTCTAGTGAGGCAGAATGGACTTGGGCGATCTGTTCCTGGTCCAGGACAGTGAGTTGAGGTCGAACGATGGATTCTCCGCGCATGTCACACCTTCTTCTCGGGTAACTACTCAGGCCGGGGGCTGCTGATTATCGATAACTGATTACTGTTAACTGTTAACTGACCACCGTTTACTGATTCCCTCGTGCCAGCCCCTCGCCCACGAGGTACTGGTAGCTCTTCGCCACCGCCTCCATCATGTCGGTGGCGCAGCGGTCCAGTTCGACGATCATCCATTCCGTGAAGCTCTCGCCGGCTTTGACGATGGTGGGGAAGTCCATGACACCATCGCCGACGGCAACCTGGGGCTCGTCTTTGAGACATGGGCCGTCCTTGATGTGCAGGAGGGGAGCTCGCTTGCCCAGGTCTCTCACCAAGGCGACAGGGTCAACGCCAGCGGTTTTCACCCAGTAAGTGTCTATCTGGAAGAACACACGCGGGTCGAGGCGCTCGAGCATCACGTCGAAGGGCGATTGACCCTCGATTGGCTCCAACTCCCACCAGTGGTTGTGAACGTGAAGGGTGAGGCCGTTCTCTACGGCCACCTCGTTGGCCTCGTTGAGAAGGTCGCAGGCCTGCTTGACGCCATCGAGCGTCTTGAAATAGTCGCGGCCCACCGAGGCGCAGACGAGGTGTTTGCAGCCGAGTGCGGCCATGGTGTTGAGCACCTCGTTCTTGCGCTCGCCGAGGGGCAGCGGGGCATGGGCACTGGTCACGGCCAGTCCCAGGTCGTCGAAGAGCTTGCGGGCCTCTTGGGGCGTCGTGCCCCGGAAGCCGGCCGTCTCCACACCGACGTAGCCGATCTCGGCGACCTTTTTGACGATCCCGGCGAAGTCCTCAACCAGGGTCTCTCGAACCGAGTACAACTGTAGAGCGATTGGTGCGGGCATAGGTGTCTCCTTTCGTGACAGATCGCCTCTTGCTATGGGATGTTTGTTTGCTCTCTGCCGGGATTAGGGGATTAGGTGCTAAAATCATAATAAAACATCCCCTAATCCCCTAATCCCGGCAAAAAGAGAGATCTTAGATCTCCAATTCGACCTCTCGACCAGCCTGCTGGCTGCGATAGATGCCATCCAGGATGGTCATGACTTGCAGGGATTGCTCGGCCGGTGCGGGCGAGGGCAATCCCTCGGCCACCGTGCGGGCGAACTCGACGCACTCGAGGGCGTGAGGCTCCATACGGTCGCGGGTGAGCTGGAGGGTGCGGTTGTAGTGCTGGCGGGTGGCGTAGTTCGTGTGCAGGAACTCGCCTTTGGGCCAGTGACAGCCACCTTCGGTGCCGTAGAGCCACAGTTGCATGTCCTCGCCCGGCGTGTCGTGATGGAGGAGCCAGCTTACTTCTAACACCAGCGTCGCGCCGTTCTCGAAGCGCACGTATGCCGTGGCGAAATCCTCCACGTCGAACTCAGGTGGGATGGGGGTGCCTCGCCAGGCGCTGAAAGCCCCCTCGTGGTGCGCCAGGGCTGCCCGAGCGACACCGGTTACCGCCACCGGCTTGGGATTGCCCATCAGCCACAGCGTCAGGTCCAGGATGTGGACGCCGATGTCTATGCAGGGACCGCCACCACTGAGCTCCTTGCGGATGAAGGTGGACGAGGGAATGAACCCGTTCCGGCGCA
>CAYYVH010000571.1:0-1935 GCA_964475075.1 uncultured Anaerolineales bacterium
ACCCTCGATAGCATGTCCCGTCTGGGGCGCACACGACCCACAGCGCAACCGGCTCGGTTCTTTGGAGCCGGTTGCGATGTTGGGAAGGCTGAATTGACGGTGCAATCGTGAGAGGGTGAAAAAGTCTTACCCGCACGGAAGGCGTTTTTTTGGGGATTTTGATGTTAGCGGCAGAAGAATGCGCGATTTTTCGACCAGAAGGTTCTTGACGCGGGGATTAGTTGCGGTGTATAATGTATGTCAGTTCAACTGAGGTCTCAATCAAGGAGGGCATGATGCAGGTTCATATAACGCAACCGCTGTTCGCGTGGGAGTGTTTGGAGGATTCCCCGGCGCTTGAAACGATTGGCCGGGTGTTGGCAACTGTGCCGGACGCAAGGCTGTTGAAGTCGCTTCGTGCGGCGCGTGGCCGGGGGCGCAACGATTATCCGGTCGAGACGCTCTGGGGCACAGTGCTGCTGACGGTAGTGCTGCGGCACCCGACGTTTGAGGCATGTCTGGCGGAGTTGGCGCGCAACAGGGGTTTGCGGGAGTTGATAGGTATCGAGTCGGAGGTGGGTGTGCCGAAGAAGTGGAACGTGTCGCGTTTCCTCGAGGTGTTGGGCTCGGAGCCTCACCTGTCGTTGTTGCGTGAGGTGTTTGACGAGATGGCGCAGCGGCTGGGCGCGGTGGTCGATGATTTGGGGCGGCACAGCGCCGGCGACGCCACGGCGCTGCACGCCCGGCGCAAGGGGGCGGGTGCGCGGGACGGGGCGGACGATGAAGATTTGCCCCAGCCCTCGGGCGGGCGCAAGGAGTATACAGACGAGAAGGGTACGGTGACCTCGGTCTACGAGTGGTTCGGCTACAAGCTGCACCTGCTGGTGGACGCTGTCCACGAGGTTGTCCTGGCCTATAAGGTCACGGCGCCAGGCGACGGGGACGGCCAGACCCTGCCGGCCCTAGTCGATCAGGCTGAGGGCAATTTGCCCGCCGCTCGCATCGAGACCCTGGTCTATGACAAGGCGGCGGACTCCAACGACGTGCACCGGCGGCTCGACCGCTCGGGCATCCAGCCGCTCATCGAGAACCGCAGCCTTTGGACGGATGAGTTCGAGCGTCCGATTCCGGGGCAGAAGCCGGCATCCAATCTGGTGCACGACGAGGCGGGGACGATCTACTGCTATGACATGCACAGCGAGCCCGCAGTTCGCCATCGCATGGCATACATCGGGCACGAGGCCAAACGCGGCACGCTGAAGTACCGGTGTCCGGCCCGACACGAAGGATGGAGCTGCCCCGCCGAGCGCCTATGCAACAGCGGCAAGAACTACGGGCTGACCGTGCGCGTCAAACGCGAGAGCGACTTGAGACGTTTCCCGCCCATCCCGCGCACCACCAAGAAGTTCGAACGGCTCTACAAAGGACGAAGCGCGGTCGAGCGCGTCAACGCCCGCGTGAAGCTGTTCTGGGGCGCCGACGACGGCAACGTCACCGGCGCCCGTCGTTTTCACGCCCACATCGGCGTGGTCATGGCGGCGCACCTGGCATTCGCCACCGTGCTAGCCGCCGCGCCGCGCCGTACCGCCATCCTCGGCAAGACCCGCCTCGGCCCCGTGCAAAAAGCTCTCCAGGCATCCCTTGCGCCTCCCGGGGCAGCCTGAGCGGCCCCCGCATACACCCGCGTGCATGAGCAGACCAAGGAGGCCACTATGTCCGCACGCGCCACAGCCGACCAACAACACCCGTATTCTACGCTCGGCACAGCCAAAACGGCGCCCCCAGACACTGCACCACCCTCGATAGCATGTCCCGTCTGGGGCGCACACGACCCACAGCGCAACCGGCTCATTCTTCCCCGAATCGTAACCATTCAGTCAAAGGGGGCAACTTGTGTGAAACCGTCATTGCGAGGCATGTCCCCGCGCAGGCGGGGAAGCTTTGCGACGAAGCAAT
>CAYYVH010000572.1:0-1925 GCA_964475075.1 uncultured Anaerolineales bacterium
CGACCTGCCCGGCGCGGGCGGGATTATCTCGCCCGCCAACGATATTGAGGAAGGGGGCCGCCGAGGTGCTTACGTGGAAACTCGGCGCGGCGGCGTCAATCAGCGGTTGGTTTCTGGAAATACCGCGCTCTTCGCGGACCGTGGCCGGTACGGCTGTTCTTGCTCGCCGGCAAGGAGTTCGTCGGCGCCGACTTCCAGGCTCTTGACCTGGTCCCTCTTCCTCTTCTTCATTCCCTCATGCCCCATGTCCCGAGTATTGCTAGCCAGCCCTCGCTAAACTCTCATAGATGGCCCGGACGAGCGCCGATTGAAGGAAGATGGAGCGCAGAACCTCATCCTCAATAGCGGTTGCCATGCGTTCTACCGTAGCCTTGGTCCTGCCATACAGCTCCGCAGCCTCGCGCTCCTGCCCTGCCACTTCGTACCATTGTCCAAGATCGAAGGCAATCGGGTAGGTGATCGAGGGGCTCTTCAGCTTTTCGGCGAGTGCGAAGGCTCGTTGGAGGTCTGAGCCTGCAGCTTCGGTGTTCCCCACGTGCGCCAGAATCTTGCCGCGCAAGGCCCAGCCTTTGGCCATATACTTCTGCGTGGACGTTGCCACCGCGACGCTTAGGCCCTCTTCGACGCAGCGTAGCGCCTCCTCCTGGTCTCCCATCGCACGGCATACGTCCGCAAGCACGTTGAGCAGCCTCGGCTTCCACAGCCATTTGTGAGAGCCAAATGCCTCGATCTCGACACGCTCGAGCAGCGGCTCAAGATGGGAGCGGGCGCGCTCGTACTGACCTAGCCCGAGATAGTCAGCACCCAGGTTGATCAACGCGCTGATCTCCACATTGGCCTTGCCAATGGTGCGCCCCAGTTCCATACTCTCCTGATCATACTCTGCGGCGCGCGAGAAATCACCGAACAGACTATGAAACCACCCCAGGGTGTTCGTCAGACGGCCGACCACCCACTGTTCGCCCCGCTCTCTTCCCTTGGCCGTTCCCTCGAGTATCGCGTTGAGGGCTTCGCTGTAGTTCCCCAACATCGCCTGATGAAGACATAGAAAGGCGAGATTAAGAAGCTCACCAAAGCCATCGTGGATTTCGCGAGCAACGGCCAAACCCTCCTGGCAGTGTGGAATACCTCGCCTGTAATCTCCCTGCCAGTAGGCGAGCGCGCTCAACCACGCCAGGTTTTCGGAGATGGAGTCCCCATAGCCCTCTCGCCGACTGATCTCCAGCGACTCTTCGAGCTTTCTAACGCCCTCCTGCACTTCTCCACGAGTCTGATCCACGAAGCTAAGGCTAGTGAGGCTCCTGGCGATGATTCCTTGATCTCCAGTCAGTTGGCCGAGACGCACTGCCTCCTGGGCATATTGCACTACAGAGGGGATCTCCACGTCAGAGAGCTTCCAGTAATGGGCATTGGCCAGACGAAACAGACTTTCACCCTCCTTCTGTTGGTTGCCTGAAGCTCTCGCCATCTGGCGCATCATGTGAAAATCGGCAATAGCCTCGTCCAGTCTGGTCAGAAGCCTGAAGACCACACCACGGCCCTCGTACACCGGGAGGAGCTGTACCTCATCCACGGGAGGCGTGATCTGACCACTCACCTCCAAGGCCTGCGTGTAGAACGCGATCGCTTCATGATTCGCATAGGCCCGGCGGGCTCTGTCCCCTGATCTTGTGAGATAGAGAAACGCTTTCTCCCATGCTTCGGCCTGCGTGAAGTGATGTGCCAATTGCACAGCGATCTCCTCCGCCTGATCGCCGTACAGTGCCTCCAGCACCTCCGCCACCTCGCCATGCAACAGGCGGCGCTCCCCGGCACCCAGCTCGTTATACACGTACTGCTGGAACAGCGCGTGGGAAAACCGGTAGTGCGACAGGCTCCGGCGGCCAACCTTCTCCTCCCCCCGCTCTCGCACCAGGCGGTGGCGC
>CAYYVH010000573.1:0-1920 GCA_964475075.1 uncultured Anaerolineales bacterium
GCGGTGGAGTGGTCGATGGCCCTGCTCGGGTCCAACGAGATCCGGGACCGCTTGGAGCGCGACTGGGCGCTGAAGCTGCGCGAGTTTCGGAGCATCGACAGCCAAGAGGGAACGCCGGACCCGATAATCACGGGTGACTGGCTGATGTCGCGCTTCTAACAGGAGGAGGGGGCGAGTGTCGAAGTATATCTACTCGCAACGATCCTTCTTGGCCGGCGCGATCCCGAGCTACTCCCTGGGCGACCCTGAGGATCCGAAGCGACAGCACGCGCTGGGCTCAGCCCAGAATATGATCGTGACGCAGAAGGGGGCTCTAACCCGCGCACCCGGAAGTCTCTACGGCTTCACGCTGCCCGACGAGACGCAGCCGGCGCGACTGGTTCCGTTTGAAACGGCCGACGCGAAGTTCCTACTCGTCTTCCAGCCGGGCGTGATCCACTTCTACAAGGATGTGAACGGCACCTTCACGCGGATTACGCCTCGACCGTGGCACTTCGCCTCCTGGCTTGAGGGGAATGCGTCGACACCGCTTAACTCTGGCAGCGTCGCCACGCGCCTCTATGGCGAGTTGGGCCATGTAGAATGGACGACAGACGCGAGTTTCAGGGTGCAGACACCTCCACGCGATCTTCCGTGGAGTCATGGCATGGGACCGGTGCAGTTCAGTGCGACCGACATCACGACGCTTTCCACGGGCACTGATTACTGGCTCTATGTGGGGTCATGCCCTGCGCAGAGCGCGGAGCGGACTCGCCTTTCATCTTCACCGACCAATTTCTCCATTTCTACCGTTCTGGCGAATAGAAATGCTTTCGAGACACCGAACGCGGTCGACATAGGCTTTGCAACGAGCAAGGCGAATCTGGATGCCGTGAATCTGGTAGGCCTGACATTCTACATGGCGGGTAGTTTCCCCACTCTTTCCCTTACTATGCAGCTCTCAACGGCCAGCGGGTATTATGAGATCCCGACGCCCTACAGCGCTGCGGATTTGGAGCTGCTTCAGTTCGATCGGAGCGGCGACCAGCTCATCATCTCCACGGGCACACAGCCGGCGATGGTGTTGAGCAAGTGTAGGGCGACCTCTCCTTACGAGACGCTTGGTGATGATTCGTGGCATCTCGAAACACTCTATAACTCTGACGGGCCGTTCGCCCACTCGGAGTCTTACGACAGTTCGGTCGGTGCAGCGCCGGTCATTGAAGGAGGGACTGTCCCCACCACTTACCCGATCCTATTGCTAGGCGAGGCGGATGTCATCTCTTTTTGGGAGACGGGGGCGGCCGACTGGTCCGGCTACGAAGATTCGCCGATCATGACGACTCCGAAGGATGCGATCGTGCTGGTCAGCTTGAGCAGTATCACGGGTTCGGATACTTGGTATGCGTTCCAGTCGTTTACCGAGTGGAAACCAGGTTATGCTTCTTGGCTCCCTACGTATTGCCTGAGAGTGCCACGGGGCCAGTGGGCCGTAGGCACGTACCCAACGAAGCCATCAGCAGATGCGATGTGGTTCGGACGAATTTATGGCCTGGGCAATGGCTGGCCGGTTGCCTGCGTTTACTATGGCGGTCGCGCTTATGTAGGAGGCGGCGGCATTCGTCCATGGCAGGTCCACGGTTCGTCGTTGTCCTCTTCCACGACATTCCTTCCGTTTGAATACGACACGATGACCGTCACGGCGAACACGGCGCTTTCGCTGGACCCGTTTCGCGACACAAACGTGGATATTGTTAGTATCGGCTCGCTCGATGAGCTGATCGTGGCCAGCGATGATGCAGTCTGGGCATTTGGGCCGACGGACTACTCAACGGCGATGGCCGCGACGAACGTAACGGCCATCCGAATCTCGGATGTGGGCGCTGCGCGCACGAACATGGCAGCGACCCGCAACGCGCTGGCCTACATCTCGGCTGACCG
>CAYYVH010000574.1:0-1910 GCA_964475075.1 uncultured Anaerolineales bacterium
GCGCGCGAGAGGTAATGGCGGGCGCGGCGCTCGGGCCAATCGCCCCAGAACAGGCCGGCCAGCTTGGCCTGTCCCTGGGGAACGCCGGTGACGGCTAGATAGGCTAGCAGGGCTCTGTGCTTGTTGCTCTCCAGGGAAACCGGGTTTGCCGGCCCACTCGATGACCAGTCCGCCCAGCAGGCGTAGATGCAGCTCGGGGACCCGGTCCTGCCCCCTCTCCCGTGCCAGCAGTTCTGCGTCTTCCTCCGCCACAATTGGCCTCCTCACAGGTTGGACGACAAAGCTTCAGGTTCTTGTCCAAAGCCCGGCAGGGCAAAATGCCAATCGGTCTTATCCACTGGAGTTTGGCATAAATCTGTTGAGTACTACAGCTTTGGAGATGAGCGCAGATGGCAACTGGATCGCCTTTCGTCGCGAACTGGATCGATCCGTCTGGCAAGTTGACATCGTCCGCAGCGATGGCAGTCAGCGCCACACACTCGAGCCACCGACGGGCTTGTTGTTCAACGACGCCTTGATCAGCATCAGTGAGGACGGGGGACGTGTTTTGCTGGAAGCCTGGAACGAGTCGGAAGGCTTTGATGGTCTGTGGATCGTCCATCGTGATGGTTCTGACCCCATCCGGGTTATTCCAGACGAAGCAGTCACCACCTGGGGCGGCTCTCTTGCCCGCGACGGTCTAACGATAGCCTTTATCTCCGATGCGGATCTTCTGGGCAACGGCAACACTCACCTCCAGGTCTTTGTCCTGAAGGGCCCCGCCTTCCCCGACCTGAGCGTAGATACGGACTGCGTGGAGGACTGGACCCTCGATCCCCAGGCTGCCTACTATAGCGCCGGCAAGTACATCCTGCCGGTGGATGTTCAAGTATGCAACGGGGGTGATGCGCCCGCCTCGGATATTCTGGTCCGCTTTAGCGACAACAGCGGCTGGAGCACCACCCAGACCATCGCCAACCTGGACGCCGACGCCAGCCGCACCCTCCACCTAGACTGGGACATCACCCCTATCCTGGCTCGTGGAGATGGCAAGGCCACCGTAAAGCTCACCGTCCATGCCGACGCCGACAACACCCACGTCGAAAAGACCGAACTCAACAACAAAAGGACCGCCTCGGCCCTGGTGGACGCCCGGCCCCGCATCACCTAGGTCAAATCCGGCTACCGCCCCGGGGCCTTCCTGGCCGGGGCCTCCTTGCCGAACAACTTTGACGTCTGGGTGGACTGGAACGGCGACCTGGGTGGCACGGGCAGCGAGGGCGCGCCCAAAGAAGTGGTCTATGACCTCAACGGGGCCCAGACCACCACGGTCAGCAACCCCGCCGCCGCCCCGGCCGCCTCCCAGACCTACGACATGGGGGGCGACCTGCAGCCCGGCACCAACGTGCTGCGTATCCGCGCCACCAACGCCGCCGATTTCACCTCCGACTACTACACCCTCCAACCGACCCAGGTGGAGAACGCCGCCTGTGGGTGGACGACGTGGGCAGCCAACTGGAGATCGCCTCCTCCCGCTGGGACGGCTCCGCCTGGGGCAGCACGGTCAATGTGACCAGCAACAGCCTGCTGGACGCCCACCCCGACGTGGCCTACGAGAGCAGTGGCCAGGCGGTCGCCATGTGGACGCAACTGAAGGGCGACACCCCACCCTCGGACCCCCACGACGCCCTGGCCGACATGGAGATCGCCTACGCCGTCTGGAACGGCGCCTCCTGGAGCGCGCCGGCCCGTCTGACCGACGACGCGCGGCTGGACCTGCGGCCCAAGGTAGAGGCCGACCGCCAGGGTCACGTCATGGCCCTGTGGCTCAAGGACGCCGACAACTCCTTCCCCCTCTACACCGATGAATACACCGAGGTCCTGGGCGGCGACCGCTACTATGCGCTCTGTGACGGTCCCGCAGAGATGGC
>CAYYVH010000575.1:0-1910 GCA_964475075.1 uncultured Anaerolineales bacterium
GCATTTTGATTTTGTGAATTTCGGTGATGGCGGAAAGAGTACCTCGGATTGTGGAAATACACGATATTCAGCCGCGAATTGAGACAAAACGTGCCCTTTTGACCTTCGGAGGTGTGATTATCGTGTATTTCTTCATCCGAGGTACTCTCCCCCCACACGCACAATTTCACACTTTTCAAGTGCGTTGAGTATATCATCGAAGTTTCGTCCTCAGACGCCACCGGAACATGGTCATAAGCGGAATCGACTTATTCGGCGTCGAGATGACCTCTGAACATTCCCTGATACGCTATACGGGTATCCTCTCAATACTTGGGGGGAAAAGGGGTGTACGTGGGCATAGCGAGCATCCGCCGGTTGAGTAGACCTTCAGGTCGTATCGAAACCCAGGATGCGAGCGGGTCTACCGACAACCCGCTTGGCCTCGATACGTCGCTACGCTCCTACTCGGCCGGCGCTGGATTTGTCCTCCCCCAGCTTTTTGAGAAGATACGCCACGAGCGTCAGCGGGAGTGGTCGCCACAGGAGAAAGCACGGGCCAAAGAAGACAACACCGATCAGGAGGTAGGCCGGCAGCTGCAGCACCTTGCGCGCCAAGCCGGTTGTCCGCCCCCGGGGTCGGCGCAGACCGCGTGCTATCCCTGCCAGTGCAATCATCAGGCAGGCAAACGCCGCCACCGCGCCAGCCCAACGCATCCACCATTCGACGACGTCTAACCTCACGCTACCCCCTGCTTGGGAAAGCAAGACCGGCCTACCCCGAAGGCAGGCCGGACGGCTCATATCAAAAACATTCTACCATGCTTTCACGCGATGGTCAAATCTGATGGATCACGACTCCACATTGATGCGCAGATCCCGCAGGGGGAAGGAGGAGCACTCCGCCGAGCCACCCACCCCAAACCGCACCAGACGCTCACCTGCGCCCAGGCGCTCCTGTTTCGCGTCGTGGGGAACATGACCAAGAACGCCCTGGAAGCCTGCTCTGCGGATGGTACCGTCACCCTCGGTTGCCACGGCGGGGACGGCGTCTGTTTTTGGGTCCACAACCCTGGCGAGATCCCCCACGACATCCAGCTGCAGATCTTCAATCGCTCCTTCTCGACCAAGGGACAGGGACGCGGCATCGGCACCTATAGCATCAAGTTGCTGGGAGAAAAATATTTGGGAGGAACGGTCTCGTTCACCTCAAACCCGGAGTCGGGAACGACCTTTCGGATTGTCGTGCCCCGGACTCCGGCCTAGGAGCGTGTCGGAAAACCTCGCGCCGAGCCCTGCACGCCCTGTCGGCCCGAACTCATCGTTACCGAAACGTGCCCGTAGCTACGGCTACGAGCACATTCCGGCGCCTCGATTTCGAACCGACAGGACGCACATGGCTCAACACGAGGTTCTCCGACACACTCCTAACTTGCGGTGACTTCAAACCTGCAGATCACACCCCCGCCATACCAACCAGCCGCGTTTCAACCAGTGCGCCGGGCGGGCCAAGTCATATCCCTTGGCCCGCAAGGCCTGGCCAGCGGCCACAAACCAGGCCCGTGGGCCCCATGTCGCCACACTCTGGGTATCCCGCGTCGCTTCACGCCAATCATGCACAAATTCCTGGACCGGGTCCCCCGGCACCACGCGGTGGATAAAACTCTTGGGCAGGCGTGTCTGGAATGCCTCGGGATCCAAGCCCCCCCGTGGGTTCATACCCAGCCACAGAGCCTCCAGCACCCAGCGGACTGCGTCAATGATGTTGGATTTGCCGCAACCGTTGGGGCCGACCACGCCCAGAAGGTTGCCTGGAAAACTGATGGATGTCGGGTCTACAAAAGACTTGAAGCCAGATAGCTTTATCTTGCTAAGGCGCATACCGAACCGTAATCACTCCCCACAGACGCGGCCTCCGTGACCGTGTCTGG
>CAYYVH010000576.1:0-1907 GCA_964475075.1 uncultured Anaerolineales bacterium
CACGCTGCCCATCGAGTTGATCGACGAGGCCGTGCGGCGCATCCTGCGGGTTAAGCTCCGACTGGGGCTGTTCGAGAATCCGTATCACGATGCGGCACACCAGGGCGTGGTCCTCTGCGATGAGCACCTGGAAGTCGCCCGGAGAGCGGCGCGGGAGAGCTGCGTGCTGCTCAAGAACGACGGCCTGCTGCCCCTGAGCGGGGTGGGCCGACTGGCTGTGGTCGGGCCGCTGGCTGACAGCGGTGCCGACCAACTGGGCTGCTGGGCCTTCGACGGGAGGGGCGAGGACAGCCGCACGCCGCTGCAGGCCCTGTGGGAAGTGCTGGGCGAGGATAGAGTAGCATACGCTCCGGGCCTGGAGAACCCCCGCAGCGCGGACGAGAGCATGATCCCCGAGGCGGTGGCCGTGGCGCGGGAGGCGGACGCGGTAGTGGCTTTCCTGGGCGAGGACGCCGGGCTCAGCGGTGAAGCGCACTGCCGGGCCTTCCTCGACCTGCCCGGCGTGCAGCAGCGGTTGCTCGATGCCCTGGCCGAGACAGGCCGACCGCTGGTGGCCATGATCATGGCCGGGCGGCCCCTCACCCTGGAGCCGGTGGTCGAGAAGGTGGGCGCGCTGCTCCTGGCCTGGCATCCAGGCACCATGGGCGGGCCGGCCATCGCCGACCTGCTCTTCGGGATTGAGTCGCCGTCGGGCCGGCTGCCGGTTACCCTGCCGCGCACAGTTGGCCAGGTGCCGATCTACTACAACCACAAGAACACCGGCCGCCCACCGAGGGACGACGCCCCCACCATCCCCACGGGCACGCCCCTCGCCCCCTGGGGATTCACTTCCAGGCATCTGGACGTGGACCACAGGCCACTCCTCCCCTTCGGGTACGGCCTGACCTACACCACGTTCGACTACTCCGACCTGCAACTCTCGACGCAGCAACTGAAGATGGACGAGTCGCTGACGGCCGCGGCCACCGTGACCAACACGGGAGAGGTGAAGGCCACCGAGGTGGTCCAACTGTACATACGCGATCTGGTCGGCTCGGTGACGCGGCCGGTCAGGGAGCTGAAGGGCTTCCAGCGGATCGCGCTGGAGCCCGGGGAGAGCGTACGAGTGCACTTCGAGCTGCACACGGATAGCCTGGCCTTCCACAACATCGCCATGCAGCGCGTGACCGAGCCGGGGGAATTCCACCTGTGGATCGCGCCGGATTCCCGCAGTGGGCTGCGGGCGGAGTTCGAGATATTGGGCTGATACTTGGGCTCTTCGCGGATTCATGGGGTCTACCGACTTTGCATACCCTTGCCAACAGGTCATTCATCCGTCGGCTGGCGTGGACTACACGACCACACAACATCATGACCGACAACATTCGAAAGCTGGGAACGTTGCTAACCCTGGGACTGAGCCTGCTCATACTACCTCTGACCTACTGGCAAGTCGTCAGAGCGCCGTCTCTCATCGTTCGCTCCGATAACCCCCGCCACGCCGAGGCCGCACGACAGATCATCTGGGGGCGCATTCTGGATCGAAGCGGCCGCCCACTGGCATGGACGGAGGCAAGGCCAGGGCCCAGCCGGCGGGTCTACGCCTACCCGGCCCTGGCCCCCGTCATCGGGTTTCGCAGCCATCGCCACGGCACCGGTGGCATCGAAGCAGCCTATGATCGCCAATTGAGCACGGAGACGGCACAGACAGGTACCAGGGATATCCTCAACGCAGTCTTGGACCGTAGATCTGCTGGCGCGGACGTGGTGCTAACTATTGATTCGTCGCTTCAGAAAGCAGCCGACGAGGCCCTGGGCGAGCAGCGCGGGGCGGTCGTCCTCCTCGACCCCCGTGACGGCGATATCCTGGCCATGGCCAGCCATCCCACCTTCGATCCCAACACCCTGGATGCTGACTGGGAACGACT
>CAYYVH010000577.1:0-1905 GCA_964475075.1 uncultured Anaerolineales bacterium
TGTTGGGTGGGGCACCGACGTATGCGTTGACGGACAATGAGAAGACGGTGACGGATCGTCATATCGCCCGGGTGCCGGTGCGGAACCCGCAGATGGTGGCGGCCGGGTTCTATTACGGGGTCAGTATCGAGACGTGTGCGGTGGCGGATCCGGAGTCCAAGGGTGGGGCGGAGGCGACGGTGCGGATCGCCAAAGCCGATCTGGTACCCACCGCGGCCAATCTGCTGCCCGAGTATGAGTCGTGGGCAGAGTTGGAGGAGGCCTGTGCGGCTGCGATGGAGCGGTTCAACACACGGATCCATGCCGTCACCAAGCAGCGGCCTGTCGACCGGTTGGAGCGGGAACGGCCCCTGTTGCATGCGGTGCCCGAAGAGCCGTATACGGTGGCGTTCGGGGAGACCCGAGCGGTGTCGTGGTCATCGACGATCAGCTTCCGGGGTGCCCGCTATTCGGTGCCGCACCGGTGGATGGGCACCCGGGTATGGGTGCGGGTCCACGGTGACGAGCTGGTAATCGTCGCCGACATCGAGACAGGAGCGACCGAAATCGCACGCCACCGCCTGGTCGGTTCGGGCGAGGCCAGCATCTGCGATGAGCATTACCCGCCACGGCGGAACGGTCCGCACCGGGAACCGAAGGCCACCAACCGCCCCGAAGCCGAGTTCTTGGCGATCGGGGAGGGAGCCAAGACGTGGCTGGTGGAAGCGGCCGCCCAGGGGACCCGCGGTATCGAGGCCCGCATGGCCAACGCGGTGGTCCTGGCCCGCCTCGGCGAGTCCGCCAAGGTCGACGAAGCGCTCGGGTTGGCAGCGGTGGCGGGCCGCTTCGCTGAGGGCGACCTGGAGTCGATCCTGGGCAGCTGCCGCCAAGAGCCAACCCGGCCACCCAACGGGCACTCACTGCAGCCCGGCACCGGGGCTTGGTCAGGGTTCGGAGAAGGGGGTGAGCGGCAGTGACCACAATCGGCGATCCAGTGTTCGAGGAGCTCACCAGGTTGTGTCGCCGACTTCGGCTCAAATACATCCGCCAGCAGCTCCCCGACGTGGTATTGACTGCCAAAGCGCAACGGTGGGACCCCGCCGAGCTACTGCGGATCCTGCTGACCGCTGAGGCCGAGGGCCGGGACCGGGCCACCATCGAACACCGCCGCCGCAAGGCCCGCTTCCCCGCCGGCAAAACCTTTGACGCCTGGGACCCGGCCCGCAGCTCCATTCCCAGACCCGCCCAGGACGCCCTCCGTACCCTGGAATGGATCACCCGGGGCGAGAACCTGGTGGTGTGCGGCCCTTCCGGCACCGGCAAAAGCCACTTCTGCGAAGCTCTCGGCCAGCACGCCATCGAAACCAGCCGCAGCGTGGCCTGGTTCTCCATCTACGACCTCGGCGCGCTGATGCGCCCTCACCGCATCGACGATTCGATCGCCAAAGGGTTCGCCCCGATCCTGCGATCCGACCTGGTAGTCGTCGACGACATCGGGCTGCTGCCCATCACCGCAGACGCCGCCGAAGGCCTCTACCGATTGGTCGACGCCTGCTACGAACAGCGCTCCGTGGTCATCTCCTCCAACCTGCACCCCTCCGGGTTCGACCAGCTCATCGACCACAGCCTCGCTTCCGCCCTGGTCGACCGGCTGATGCACCACGCCCACGTCATCGTTACCGAAGGCGAGTCCATACGGCTCGCCGACGCCACCACCGGCAAGGGGGTGATACCACTACCGAGCTGACGTCGTGGGGAATCCCGTGACCATACGCGGGGAATCCTCATGACCGTACGCGGGGAAAAACCATGGCCGTCCGCGGGGAAAACCCGTGGCCGCCAATGGGGAGAAACCAATGGCCGTTGACACTTGGCGGGAAGGTGTGAGTCCATGAGGTGAGCCCTCCGAGCGAGACTGTGGGCGTG
>CAYYVH010000578.1:0-1901 GCA_964475075.1 uncultured Anaerolineales bacterium
TGCCGGCTGCGGCTGTTTTCGCAGACTGAGCCGCTCAAGGATTTCTCATGACCGTCACTAACCAGCAACTCTTCTCCCACACTTACCTGGATCGCTACCTGCAAGATGACGCCCGCGATGAGGCGGCCACGTCCCTGGTCCAGGGACTCCGCGACTGGGCACCCTTCTGGGACTTCGCCAGCCGCGACACCGTGCTGGACACCGCCGCCGGCCCCACCCTCGACCTCCTGGACTTCTACCACGTCCCCGACGCCGACGACCCCCGCGTGCACCTGCTCTACGCCGACTCGACGCGCGATTCCCTGCTGGGCACCTGCTTCATCGCCCCACCAAAGGCCGACGTGCCTGCGTCCCGCGGACAGGCAGGCCTGGACGACACCCGCAAAGGCGCCTTCTGGCTGTACGAAGCCGTGCGCGCAGCGCGGCAACACAACGTCCGGTGGGGCATGCTGACCAACGGCGCACAGTGGCGGCTGGTCGACGCCGAACACCTCACGCCCTACGAAGTCTACCTGGCAGTCGATCTGAGCGCCCTGGCCGAGGGTGGCCGGCTCGACCCCCACGTCTCCCGCGCCATCTACGGCTTCTTCCACCGCGACGTGTGGATGCCGGACGACGCAGGGAAGTCCCAGCTCGATCAGCACGAGACGGCGTCCGAGAAGGCGACGGAGAAGGCGGAGAAGCACCTCAAGGCGCGCATCGAGACGGTGTTGGGCAACCTGTGTCGCGGCTTCGTGGCCAGCGATGGCCGGCTCACCTACACCGAGGCGGAGCGCAAGGCCATCTTCGACAGCGCCACCGTAGCCATCTACCGCACCCTGTTCGCGCTGTACGCCGAGGCGCGCGGGCTGCTGCCGGCCGAGAACGCCGCCTACCAACCGCACAGCATCGCCGCGCTGGCACAGCGAGCGCTGGACTACCACGTGCGCGGCATCCCCGAGCCCCAGGCGACGACGCTGTGGGCCGGCCTGACCCAGCTATGGGATTGGATCGACGCCGGCAACGACGCGCTGGGGGTGCCCGAATACAACGGCGGGTTGTTCGACGACGAAAAGAGCGACGATTTAGACCGCGACCTGCGTTACCTGCGCGAGCACACCGTGCAGGACGCCTACCTGACCGACGTGCTGGTGGACCTGACCCACATGCCCGACGGTGACGGCTGGCGACCCATCGACTACCGCGATCTCTCGGTGCGCCACCTGGGCAGCCTGTACGAGGGACTGCTGGAGTACAAGCTGTTCGTGGCCTCGGAGCGGCTGTACGAGCGGCGCGACGGGAACGACGTGCGCTACCTGCGCGCCGAGACGGCGACCCAGAAGAAGACGGATCGCCCCATCGCGCCCGGCGACGTGTACTTCGCCCAGAGCCCGCAGGAGCGCAAGGCCACCGGCTCCTACTACACGCCCGAGTACATCGTGGACTACATCGTGCAGCACACGGTGCAGACGGGGCTGGAGGAGCGACGGACGCCGCTGGCGGAGCAGGTAGAGCGCTGGCGGGTCGAGATAGCGTCTGCGAGCGATCCGGCGCAGCGGGCCAGGATGATGCGCACCGCCGACGCGGAGATTCGCCGCTTTGTCGATGAGGAGGTGCTGACCTTCCGCGCGTGCGATCCGGCCATGGGCAGTGGCCATTTCCTGGTGAACGCGGCCCACAGCATGGCCAACTTCATCACCGAGACGCTGAACCTGGGCGGCTGGGCCAACCCCGAGGTGGATGGCGACCCGGCCTGGTGGCGCCGGCAACTGGTGGAGCGCTGCATCTACGGCGTGGACCTGAACCCGCTGGCGGTGGAGCTGGCCAAGCTGTCGCTGTGGCTGGTGACGGTGGAACGCGGCAAGCCGCTGTCGTTCCTGGACCACCACCTGCGGACTGGCAACAGCCTCATCGGGGCACGG
>CAYYVH010000579.1:0-1890 GCA_964475075.1 uncultured Anaerolineales bacterium
TTCGGGCCCGACGCCCTGCAGCAGTTGATGCACGCCTTCATCAGCACGAGTCGTCTCGAGCGGCTCGACGTCGCGATGCGTTTGACGCGCGACGCGACGGCGCAGATCTGGGATGTGGAGGCTGCCGACGTGCGGCTCGCCCACACCCTGATGCCTCGCTATGCAGGCCTGTCCGCACGCGATTTGCTTCATCTGGCGAGTTGTCGCCGTCGGGATGTCCGAAGCATCAAGACCTGGGATCGAGGACTGGCAGCTGCCTTCGAATAGCGCGGCTCATGGCAGCGAGGGATCCGGGCGCATCGCAGGCCCTGAGGCAGCAGGGGAGCTAGCAGCCCTCTATAAGCAGGCCGGTCAAGTGATGCACTCCTCCCCGGAGCGTATGGAGATGCATTTGAGCGGTGGCATCCGTTCCTCGCGGCACATCGGTACGGGCGAGCGACTGGTTGGCTGCGGTATGGCGGTCCAGGTGTCTGGGGCATGAGCCCAGCCTTCTATCAGAGGCTCGAGGGCCTAGGATCGCGTATGGGGCAACGGGGCCGCCGGACCTGACCTGTGGAGAGGCTCCAGGGCCTAGGTCTGCTACGGAGGTTCTCGGCAGCCATGACCCGACCGCGTCCGGTGGGTCGCCCGCAACCACGGCCTGGGGCCGGGTGTCACCGTGAACTAAGCAAGGGTTACTTTCGTGGCATCGAACTCCTGTTTGTGGCTCCAGACGGCTGCCATGGTGTTGATCAGTCTCCGACCGATCGTCAGCTTGGCGTTGTGATCGGCCATGCCTTGGGCACGCTTGGCTTGATACACCTCGTACAGTGGATGGTTGGGGCTCTGGCAGATCCTGATCACGGCCATCTTCAGGATGCATTTCAGGTGCGCGTTGCGATCCTTGCGCAGTCGCTTCGGCTCGAACGAGGCCCCGGAACTGCGTTGCATCAGACCGAAGCCGCAGTACGTCCAGAGCTTCTTGCGCGACCCGAACCGCTCGGGCGTTACCACGTAGGCGACGAACGCGGCGGCGGTCAGCGGACCCACCTGCGGAATCGAGCACAGCCACACCACCGGCGGGAACCTGCCCGCGGCTACTTTGATCCTCTCTTTGGTGCTCTCGAGTCCCTGCTGGGTCGCGTCCAGCTGCAGGTAATGATCGCCCACCAGCTCGCGCGCCAGATCCGGTAGCTGTTGCAGCCATTGCTCGCGCCCAGATACGTACACCTCGGCTCCCCGGGGCACCAGGCCATGCTGCCGATACAGAGATTTGATCTGGTTCTTGAGTCGCACCACGTGCACGCCCAGCCGCCGTTGGTGGCGCACCACAAGACGCAGCTGACTGAACGCCGCTGGTGGCTGGTACACCTCCTGGATATAGCCGCCCTGCGCCAACCTCGCGAGCGTGGTTGCGTCGAACGTATCGCCCTTGTGCGGCGAGTTCGCAATCGCTCGATTGTGCGTTGGGTTCGCCACCAGCAGCCGCTTCGCGCTGCCCTCGAGCGTCTGGTGCAACCACGTTGCCAGCTCTCCCTGCTCGAATACGATCACGCACGGTCTTGGCGCTCGCGCCACCGCTGCCAACAATGGCTCCGCCTTCAATGGACAACGATCCCGCCACAGCAACTCTCCGTCTCTCCCTCTCAGCGCCACCAGCTCCAGGCCGGTTGTGGAGTGCGCGTCCATCCCCAGGTAACATCCTCTCATCGGGGCATCCCTCCAGTCGTTCGGGCTTTTTGCGATTCCCGTACACTACCTGGGGAGGATGCCCCGTCCTGCTTACGCTACCTGTGGTTAAAGTCTGATGGGTCTCGTTGCGCCGAATTGTGGGCAGATGCAAGGCAGACAGACGCAGGCGATGCTTTGGCATCGTCGAGGATGGCTAACGCCGCAGATGCCCACAATTCG
>CAYYVH010000580.1:0-1882 GCA_964475075.1 uncultured Anaerolineales bacterium
GGCCAGCCGGCTCTGCCGGGGACTCTGGTCACGGCGGAGACGCCGCGCGGCGAAGTGGTCGGCTGCTTCGTGGTTCAACAGGGCAAGGCCGGCCTGTACGGCTTTATGCCGATCTACGGCGAGGACCCCAGCGCCAATCCGCCGATACCGGGGATGCACGATGGCGAGACCGTCCTCTTCCGCGTCAACGGGGCGTTGGCCGTACCCTCGCCCTCCCTGGTGTGGCACAACGACAAGGCGCAACACCAGGTGGATCTGGAGGCAGGCACGACAGAAGTGCAGTCGATCCTGCTGACGCCGGGGTGGAACCTGATTTCTTCTTATCTGGAACCGCCGGTGCCTCTGGTAGACACGGTGCTACATTCCATTTTCGGCAAGTACTGCCGTGTGTTGGGCGGAGCCGGCATCTACGACTGCAACGTGCCGGAGCGCTTCCGCTCGTTGCGGGAACTGCATGGTGGGAAGGGGTACTACCTGCGCCTGGAAGGCAGTGCCAGTGCCATCTTGCTATGGGAAGGAGTGCCGATTACACCGACCACGCCCATCCCCCTGCGCCAAGGCTGGAACTGGGTGGGCTATCTGCCGCGGGCCAGCCAGCCGGTGACCGTGGCCCTGCAGAGCATCGCCGGTCACTATCTGTATGTAACCGACGGCAGTCACTTTTACGACCCGGCTCTGCCGTTGTTCAGTACGTTGAATGATATGTCGCCGAGGAAAGGGTACCTGATCTTCGCCACGGACCCGGTGACCTTGACGTACCCGTCGGGAGTCAGCACCACCGCCCAACGCAATACAGTGGCTCCAGTTAGCATCTGTCCGGATGTAGCGATGACGCCATACTTCACGCTGCTGTACGGAGGCCTGCTCCTCGACGGCGTACCCGCGCCTGTCGGGACAGGGGTGGAAGTGATCACCCCGCGAGGCGAGGTAGCGGGTTGTTTCACGGTACACCGGCAAGGCCAGTACGGCTTCGTGCTGGTCTATGGCGAGGACGCTGGTGAGTCACCCTTGCACGGCTTCCGCGAAGGAGAGCCTTTGACCTTGCGGGTCAACGGCCAAACGGTGCAACCGGCCACCTCCTTGACCTGGGCCGACGACAAACAACCGCATCTATTGGATCTGACGAGCAGTTCACCCTACCGGCTCCATCTCCCGCTTGTCGTAAAGGGGGAAATGTAGAGCGACAAAAGGCCAACAGCAAGCAGTGGCGTCAGGGCACAGACATACCTGGCCGGTGTGACGGTGCTCAACAAGACTCCCTGGCCGGGCAAACCAAGCAAGTCTCGGCCAGGGGATCTTCCTGCGTAGAAAATCGCCTGTCAGCGATGAAAGCGAGATACCCCCCTCGTTGACACGAGTGTTTGGGGCACGGGAATAGTTGTACGGCAGCCATCTTGGTAAGGAGGATGAATCCATGCACACCCGAAAATCGGCCCTCGCAATCTTTCTGGTATTGCTCTTCGCACTGATTATCCCGCGACAATCGTTACCACGCTGGGTTCTTGCGCGAACGACCGGCGTTTGTCCTACTGTCCTGGCTACGCAACAGTACACCTTCCTCTACGGTCAGGTCATCGTCAATGCTACCCCGGTTGCCGCGGGGAGCATCGTGGAGGCACGCAGTCCACGAGGGGACACGGTAGGGTGTCAGGTAGTGCAAAACAGCGGCGAATACCCGCTGATGTACGTCTACGGCGAGGAGACGGTGGCCGGAACGCCCATCCCCGGTATGAGGTCGAGCGAAGTGATTGCCTTCGCCGTGGACGGCGTGCCGGCTACGCCGAACCCTGTCCCGACGTGGACAAACGATTGGAGTTCGCACCAAGTAGACCTCTCGGTGATCTCAACACAGCCGACGGCCACGCCCACCAGCACCCCGACG
>CAYYVH010000581.1:0-1874 GCA_964475075.1 uncultured Anaerolineales bacterium
GAGCCAGGCTTTGATGGCGCGGGCATGGGCGTGGACGGTGGTATCCTTCACGCCCCGCCGGTCAAGGTGTAGTAAGAAGCTCCTGATGTGGACAGGAGAAATGTCCTGGGGCCCCTGCACACAATACTGAGTGAGGAATTGGAAGAAGTTGCCGAGGGTGTAGCGGTAGTACTCCAGGGTGCGAGGGGAGCGGCCGGCGGCCTCGAGGTGCAGGGTGAAGAGGTCAAAAGTGTGCTGTAGCGCGGGGATAGGAGTCAGTTGCTCAGAGGTCACGGCGGTTACTTGAGGTCTCCTCCATGACCACAAGATGCGGGGGATGTGGTGCCTACCACCACTAGCGGTAGTGCTCAGCGCGCCCGGCAGGACTCGAACCTGCAACCTACTGATTCGAAGTCAGGTACTCTATCCATTGAGCTACGGGCGCATGATACAGGGTGAGCGATGGGATTCGAACCCACGATCTCCTGGGCCACAACCAGGTGCCTTAACCTCTCGGCTACGCTCACCACGACAATCACATTTTACCATAACTTGCCGCCTTAGGCAAGTCCGGCTCGGAGCTGGTGGGTATACGTTAGGTAGATGCTGGCAAAAGAGCGACCTCGACGTATGATTGGGGTGTCTTCTCAATGTTTCGGGGTGAGCAGGTATCATCTCAATAACTTGGGGAACGCCCCCCGGCCCCGCCCTCAGTCCCCCCCAACTTTGGGGGGCTAGGGGGGCTGGGGGGAGCACATGCCCCCCTAAGGGAACTCCAAGAGAATAGTTCTCCCAAACAGATTCTCGATGCGGCCCACAACAGATCGAACAAGTAATCTGCAAGGGAGTTCCTTGGGCTTTTCCGCCTCGGTCGAAGACATTTCGCGAATCCTTGCAGGCCTCGTGATACCTTCCTGGAAGGTTTATTTCTCTGGAAAAGTCTTATACCCATCGCTTCAGCACACCTAGCAGGGAAGTATTGGCTTGACAAAAAGGGGAGGCGTGTGGTAGAATGAAACTGTGGCATAATTGACGGAAGGGTGGTAGCTCTGCACTCAATCAGGGAGAGGACTCTTTATAGACACATCGCAGAGAAAGGCCAGAACCGTCGCAGACGTTCTCGTAGCGAGAGAGAAGGAACTGCTGGAGGCCTGGCTGGCGAATATCATCGCCCTGCCGGAGATGCGGACGTCGGAACTGATCACCGAGGCGCAGCTCCGGGTGCAGACGACCGAGCTGTTGCGGGCGCTGACAGTCGCCTTTCGCAGCGAGGTCTACGACGACGTCACGCAGCCCGCGTTTGCCGCCGTGGTGGCCATGCTGCGCGACATCAGCGCATCGCGCGCCGAGCAGGGGTTCACCCCGGCGGAGACGGCGGTCTACGTCTTCTCGCTCAAGGACGCGCTGCTGGAATACCTCCAGGATGAGTTCGCTGACGACCCGGAACTGCTCAACGCCGAGATCATCAAGATGAACAAGGTGATTGATCTGTTGGGCATCGTCACCTTCGAGACATCTGCCCTGACGCGCGAGGAGATCATCGTCCAGCAGAGCCGCGCGCTGCTGGAACTATCCACGCCGGTCATCTTGCTGTGGGAAGAGATTGCGCTGCTCCCGTTGGTAGGCGTCATCGACACACTGCGTGCCCAGCAGATGATTGAGAGGCTCCTCGAGGCCATTGTGGAAGCTGAGGCGCGGGTGGCCATCCTGGACGTCACCGGTGTGCCGGCCTTCGACACACGGGTGGCCCAGCACCTGCTGAAGACGGTGGCCGCGGCCAGGATGCTGGGGGCTGAGGTGATCCTCACCGGTATCAGCCCCGACGTTGCCCAAACGCTGGCCAAACTGGAAGTTGATTTGGGCATTATCCGTACACGCGGCACGCTACGAGCGGG
>CAYYVH010000582.1:0-1873 GCA_964475075.1 uncultured Anaerolineales bacterium
AGGTGTCCCAACCGGCTGCACCTGACTGCCGTGGACCTGTCGCGCACACACCCACCTCGACAGCGGCGCGCCGAAAGCCTCGGCGGCCCGTTGGCGATTGGTCAGTACGGCCTCGTGGGCCCCACCGACATGAAAGCCCAGGTTCAAGGAATCGAACGGCGGCCGGCTGACTCCGCCAGCGCAGCCAGACACGCCATGGCACAGCCCAGGGATCCGCGCGAGCAGAGGAGACCGCCAGAACTCGACAGCAGAGAGAGACATGAGACTTTCAGGACCGGGCGCTTGTCACGGCCAGGGAAAGAACGGCGCTTGCTGCCGCGTGATAGTACAGACGACCGTCCAGAACACGGCCATGAAGAACTCCCCGAGGATCATTCCCAGGAAGAAGGGCCGGAAGGTGCGAAAGGCGCCCATGCCGGCATAGCGGAGCAGCAAGGTCTTGATGAGCCAGGCCAGACTCAACGGGAACCAGAAGACGATCATCGTCCATGAGCCAGCCAGCGCGTAGCCCAGTGGATAGAACGGCCACCACCAGAACCGTGCCCGCATCACCGCCAGGAACACCGTGAGCCCAACGCCGATGGCGAAGTTCACCGGCAGGCGGATATCGTAGCTGTCGGCTACCTGCATCTGTATCACCGAGTAGCGCAGCAGCCAATTGGCATTATCGGTTGGGTACTGGTAGAGTGTGAGCATGCCCTCGGTGTACGGGAGGTAGAGGTGAACCGCGGCCGCACAGACAGCCGCCACGCCAATGGACACCACGATCGCGGCAAAGAGGCTACGCTTGCGAAGCTGCACGCCCTCGGCGATCTTCAGGGCATCAAGGAACGGCGTGAACAGGTTGCCGCGCAGGTCACGCACAAAGGCCGAGTCGGGGAAGGCGATCAGCGCCAGGTTGCGTGGCGCTATGGTGTGCAGCGGGCGAAACATCCGCACCACGTCCAGCGGGCGAAACGACGTCTCGCACATCATCATGCCCGCTTCGGAGACGCTGCGGGCCATGATCACGCCACCAGCAAGCAGCTACACGAACACCTCCAACGCCGCCACCCAGAATGACATGCCGCCGAGGCACAGCCAGCCGACGGCCACGGCCGCCGCCGCCAGCAATCCGAAGACTGCCCATCGATGCGGGAGCAACTCGTTGCTGTCATCCAGCCCCGGCGCTCGGCCGAGGACCTTGGCGAACACCTCTCGCAGATGCGGCCACGCGGCTCGGACGATGTAGACCAACAGGACGGCGTAGGCCCCCATGGTCTGGTAACCGATGTGAAGCCGGGTGGGGTACATCGGCATGGCTTCCACTGACCCGCCGCAGGCCGATATCAGAATATCTTCCGCACGCGCAAACCAGAAGAAGAAGCAGAGGCTGAACAGCAACTGCGTCGGCAGGAAGTAGCCAAACCCAATGGCCGCAAAAGACAGGTACAACGTGGTGAAGGCGATGTCGCGCCACGGCCGGTTGACCAAGAGCGGGTTGAGTCGGCACTGCAGCCCGAGCTCAGGAATGACCGGGTAGATCTTGTTCAGTCCATTGATGGTGAACACCACGGCGGGGAGGCCAAACCCCAACCACATCAGCCGGTTGCGAAAGAACGGGCCAATGGTGTCCTCCCGCCCCAGCTCCAGGGGGAGTTCGACCAACGGAAAGGTCAGCTTCTCGGCTTCAATCCATTGCCGCCGGAAGAGGGACGCCATGCAGAGCCACGAGAAGAACAGCGCCCCCGCGAGTACATACCACGCTGCCAGCGGCCTCAGCCAGGCGCCGAAAGGAATGGGCTCACCGGCAGGCAGCCCTTCATAGTAGTACTTGGCAATGTCCTGCGTCTCGGGGTTGGCGGGGTTGTAGACAACCCACCAGTTGGGCACA
>CAYYVH010000583.1:0-1872 GCA_964475075.1 uncultured Anaerolineales bacterium
CTTCATCAGTTTCTTCTGTTCAAGTCTTCCCAGCTTGGATTTCGGCTAACGTTCAAAGTCTCAGACGGCCGCCGGAGGGCGCATCGCTTGCGCATAGCAAGCGATGTGACCGCAGAGCGGCTGTCCCGAAGGGCCGCGCCCCGCATGGGGCGCGTGCTGAGACTGATTGTTAACTGACGTTCCCTCCCGAGACGTCCACGGAGATCTACTCACTCCCTGGCCCGAAGTCGGAATAGAGTGATAGTTGGGGCGTCGAAGTCACCCGTCCCGCTCGTCCAAAGGAACCTCCCCTGCACATCCTCGATCTCCTCACCACGTGGGACCCGGACCCGCATCACGATCCCCTCATCGGGCTTCACCACCAATGCGTCAGGGTCACCACCAAGCTCCGGCAGGTGCAACCACACCGATCCGTCGGCGGCCGCGTCGATCTCTTGAACCGGCGGGACGTACCGGGGGACACGAAGCCCCTCTCGCACTGCAGCGTTTAGCAGGTCGCTGAAGAACCCGGTTGAGTCGGCTCCGTTGGGTGGTTTTGGAGCCAGATCACGTCCGGCGGCCATCGTTCAGGCCCTTGCCCCGGCCCACTTGGCGTCATCCTGACCGCCTCATGAGGCCTCTGCGGGCTCTCATCCGGCCCTGGCCAACGCCTCCAGCCGCCCCAGGCGGAGCAGGTTGTACGCGGTGTGCACCACCAGGACCATCTGGTCGATCTTCCATCGGCCCACGTGACGGCTGCGTCGCATACCTCCGATCTCTTTGGTCCAGCCGTTGATCTCTTCCACACGCTTGCGGACCCGTTGGGCCACGGCATACCGCTTTGTCTTCTGACGCCGCTTCGCGCGTCGGCGGGCATCCGCTTCAACGCCCTTGCTCTTGATCGGCACGTCCGGCATCGCCACCAGGGGTACCACGCCCGCCTTGGCCTCCAGCTCGTGGAGGAACGGACCCGCCGCGTAGCCCTTGTCTGCCGCGAGCGTCTTCATCTTCAGTCCGTGCCGACGCTTCGCACGCCGGACCATCCGGAGGGCCTCCGTGCGTTCCGCCCGGCCATTGGCCTCGCTCACGCTGACGTCTACAACCAGGCCATGGCGGTTCTCCATCAGAACGTGAGCTCCGTGGCATAGCTTTGCCGCCACCCCGTAGCTCTTCCGGTAGAGCCGTGCCTCAGGATCCACAACGGATTGGTGCGTGTCGTTCTTCCGCTTCTCGCCCCGGAAGTTCACCGTTGGGTTCCCGCCATCGCCGTCGTCCGAACCCTCGCTCACCCGTTCCACCCCGCTGTCCTTCGGTCTCAGGCTCTTCAACGATGCGTAGCTCTCGATCAGGGTCCCGTCCACCGTGAAATGGTCGTTCGAGGCCCACTCCTCGACG
The DNA here is from genome assembly GCA_964475075.1 of uncultured Anaerolineales bacterium. Classification (GTDB taxonomy): domain Bacteria; phylum Chloroflexota; class Anaerolineae; order Epilineales; family Epilineaceae; genus CAYYVH01. The sequence goes on from CAYYVH010000583.1 coordinate 1,375, forward strand.
TACGCCTGCGCCACGACGCGCTCGAAGAACTTCCGCAGGAGTCCGTGTTTCTCGAACCGCTCCCGGTTCTTCGTGAACGTCGTCGCGTTCCACGCCGGTGCGTCCAGCTGCAGGTCGATGAACCACTTATAGAGGAGGTTCATCTGGATCTGGTCCACGAGCTGCCGCTCCGACCGGATCGAGTACAGTGCCTGAAGCAACAACGACTTCAGCAGCATCTCCGGCGGGATCGACGGCCGGCCGACCTTTGCGTACGCCTTCTCGAAGTCCCGCCGCATCGCGCTCAGCACTTCGTCGGCACGCCGCTTCACCGCCCGAAGCGGGTGATCGACCGCGATCCAGGACTCGATGTCGATGGGGTAGTAGATCTGCGACTGGTAGTCCGGCTTGCCGCGCATCCCAGGGCTCCGCGAGTAGGGTGGCTCTCCAACACCCCTAATCTACTTGCGCGCAGCTTGTACGCTACCACTACCGTCAGGGGCCTTTTTCAGCGACCTG
>CAYYVH010000584.1:0-1868 GCA_964475075.1 uncultured Anaerolineales bacterium
CTCAGCAGTGCTGACGTTGCCATGCAAGTAGCAGCCGATGTATACCCAGGGATGCGTCCGATCGCCTACTTCTTATGAATCACAATACTTCCACCCTCAATCGCGTCGCTCGCGTCACCATCGTCCGCATCGCCCATCTGGTTGTCGTAGACGACTTCCTCCGTGGCTTTGTCCCAGATCTTGATCCGGAACCTGTCCACGCCGCCACCACCACTAACCTGCCCATCCCTGGCGGTGAGCATGAAACCATAGGCGCCACCGCTGTTGATGGTGCCCTCGCCCTTGAATTTGGCCTGCGGCCCAGCGACTACCAGCCACTGATAGCTCGTGCTGTGGAAGTTCAGGTTGCCGGCCTTGAACCGGAACTGGGTGTTGCCGGTGGGGACGTCCGCCCCTTTCTTGTACTTGGCGACGAAGCCGAAGTTGGCCTTTCCAGTGAGATCTGGATCGGCCGTGTAGGCACCCGCTGGTGACTGGATCCAGCCGCCGCCGGTCACGAAGCCGCCTTCGGGGTCGTAGACGACAATGTATTGGAAAACGGACTCGCCGAAGGCGTCGAGATTGTCTGTCACCGTCAGCTTAACAGTGTAGACACCAGGGGTGGTGTAGGCGTAGTTGCCGCTCACGGAGCCAGAGCCATCCGTCTCAGTCACGATGCCCGGAGAGGTGCTGCCATCGCCTCAGTCCCAGACCGCCCTGTGGCTCTCAGGCACGTCCGGGTCAGTGAAGGTCGCCCTGGCGTTGATCTCGGTGTTCACCTGAACAGGCTCCACCGGCGCAGTGACCTCTCCCACCTCCGGCGGCCGGTTGAAATCGACCTCTTCATCAGGAGGGATGGGAAGCTCCTCTCCCTCAACGAGGACAACCACAGGACCAGAATTGGTCGGGGGAGCCGTGAAGGTAATGGTTGTCGGTTCGAAAGTCAGGGCATTGCCTTCACCCAGGCTCGTCGTCGCAAGTGTGCCGTCAGAGGCAACAAACGTGATCTCTACCGTCCCGCTATTCACTTCTATCGTGACGCTGGCACAGGTCACGATCACCGCATCGCCGGCGTTGAGTTCGAATTCAGTGCTACCGACATTGGGGGTCGTGATACAGGCACCACCGGACATCGTGATGATGGCCGGCGTCAATCCACCATAGTAAGCAGCCGTGATCAAGACTCCATCATCAGGATCTGTAGCGTCTGCGATGGCAAATGTCTGATCCCCTCGATCAGTGATGGTCCCGGTTGTTGCTCCGCCAAGACCGACATCACTAAAATCACCAGAGAAGCTATTGGGTTGCGGATCGACTGAGTCAACGATATGATCTCCATCTTCATCAGGTGCCCAGCGCGGGAGACTCGGGGACCCGTAGGACTGCCTGTAGAAGTGGTAGGCAAAGCCAGTGGGGAGCGGGTCGTCACCGGCAGCGCAGTCGCCCGCAGCGGCGTAGTCGAGCGCGGCCAGTTTACTCTTCATGGCCGCCTCGCCCTCTTCGAAGAACGTGTTGAACCCGATAGTGTTAAACCCCAGGTTACTCACCACATCATAGGTCTCAATCGTGATATGCACCGACTTGCCGATGGTGTTACCATAGCAGACTTCATCCTTGGTGAGCTCCTCGATCACTATGGGATTCTCGTGGAGCCCGTCCTGTTGCGTCTGCACATCCACCCCAGCGACGATGTCCAAGATGTGTTTGTAGGCCTCTTTGGTCACGTCGTTGTAGTCAATGAAGGCGTTCCAGGTGTGGCCGATGCTGGCGTAGACCGGCAGAACCCCGGCCGCAGCCACCGCGTCGGCATAGAGCCCGAGATCGGCGGACGTGGGCGGTTCGGCGTCGTTAGAGAATTCTTTCTTTTCAATGTCGAGGTGGATGGCGTC
>CAYYVH010000585.1:0-1866 GCA_964475075.1 uncultured Anaerolineales bacterium
GACACTTACGAACACCGCAAAACAATGTTTTCCCGACATGACCACCCTCCTGCGGGGATTGGGCGGTGTGCCCGCCTGTCCGCTCCCCGGATCAACACGTCAAAGTCTACCCCCAAAGGGCGCTCGGAGCAAGGGCAAACCAGGAAAATCCTTCGCAATTCTCGGTTTGATATTGACTTTGTTATACCAAAGGAGGTAAACTGCCAATCCTGGTTGGATTCTCCCAATTCTGCAACACAAGGAGGGTGGTCATGTCTCACGCGGTGTTACTGACGAATGGTCCTCGATCAGCTGGTCTCGGTTTGGCACTTGCGGCCCTGGGCGCGGTGTGTGCCGCAGCCCACGCGGATGTAGTGAACGTCCAGCCGCCGGTGGACGTCGGGGGGTTCGGGTGGGAAACGCACATGGCAGCCAATCCGTGCGACCGGGATCATGCGGTCGGGGTCTGGATGTGCTATCGCCCGCCGTACCCCAACGGCATGCCCGATCCGCCCCCGATGGGCTCGACCACCGACGGCGGGCAGCAGTGGACCATCCGGAGCTTCACACGGTTCTTCGTCGATCCCACGGTGGCGTTTCATCCGTTTGGAGATTCCGCGTATAACGCCGCGATGAACCCCCCATGCCCCAGTGGCGGGGGTAAAGACAACGCAGTCCGACGTGTATCCGAGTCAACCGTGAGCGGGTTGAGTTTCGTCTTTGAAGCGCCACCTTGTATCCCCCCCGACTGTGCAGTTGACTGTGTGGACCGAACCAGCATCGCCGTGGGGCAGACCAGCGTACCTGGTTCAACCACCGCCTTTCTGTACTTCGCCTATGTGCATAACTTCGCGCTTGCCTTTACGCGCGCGGAAGTCCTTGACGGGTTGACCGACTGGCAATGGGTCAACCAGACCACATGGGAGGAGCCCCACACGGTTCTATGGGGAAGCGGGCAGGTTCCCGTTTTAGCCGTAGGACCTGATCGAGCAGTGCACATTGCGTATTTGAATAGGACCGGAGCCGCCGCGATCCATCACTCCTTCAATGCGGCGGATGGAGAACCGAATTCCTGGTCTGCCCCTCCCACCATGGTCAGCGACCAGGGTGTCAAATACATGTTCGATAACCAGGTTGGCGGAAAATTCCGCGTATTTCAGATGCCGGGTATAGCGGTAGATCCCCGCGAGGACGCGGACATAGTGTATGTTTCGTATACGGCCCATGAATCCGGCGATGCGGAAGACTTGAATATCTATGTCTCCACAGGGCTTCCGGACGGGATGGGGAATTACGTCTGGCAGCCCAGGGTTCTGGTCACGCCGCCCCTGACCGATCCGGCCGGGTGCGCCCAAGGGCAGGAACTCGATCAGTTCTTCTCGGCGATCACCGTCGATGAGCGGGGCTGGGTGCACGTCATCTGGCAGGAGGCCTGCGATACCGGGGATTTCGTGCAGCCGGACGTGTATACCGGTTATGCCTACAGCACCGATGGGGGTCAGTCCTTCACCCGGATGCGGCTCGACCCGGCTCCCCTGGTCCCCGGGCCGGGAGCCATTTTCATAGGTGACTATCTGGGTCTGAGCAGTGTGGGCAACCGGGTATACGTGTTGTACCCGAACGGCCCGGTTCATTTGGGCTTTGGCGATTTCAGCATCTATTCCACGAGGATTGACATCGGTGTTAATGAAGCGGATTTCGACGGCAACTGTGTTGTCGATCTGAACGACTATAGCACGTTTGCGTTTTGCTTCACCGGGTCAGGGAATATGCCCGCTTCGGGCTGCTTCATGTGCAACCTGGCCGACGGCGACTGCGACGTGGACCTGAACGATTTCAACGCTTTCTCCCAGTTGTTCGGCTCGTCGGGCTGTCCCGGCGGAGAGG
>CAYYVH010000586.1:0-1837 GCA_964475075.1 uncultured Anaerolineales bacterium
TGAAGTACTCCACGAGCGGCAATGCAAAGGGCTGCTTCACATGCCAGGTGACGACAAGGATTGATCCAATCCCTCCACGTTGCGAGGCACCGATCGTGTTCCTGGCACGCCGCATCCAGTGTATCAATTGGATCTCCCGGGCCGTTCCGAGGGCCGCAATAGTTACCATAGCCCGGCGATAGCCCGCTTGGGTCCACTCCATTCGGCGCGAAATACGGATGATAGAGGTTTGGCCCGTCAAGGTAGGGAACAGATACCCGGGAGGCAAATCGTTCAAGACCGGTGTCAAAGTAGCGAGCGCGAAAATGGAGCAGCCCAGATTCCGAATCTCTCCATTGTCCGGTAAATGCGAACGGATTGCGGATTGTCGAGGCGCGGTCCGCAAGTGGCGTGCCGGTGCTATCAATTGTGCTTGTCCGACCGAACGGCTGGTACGCGCAGTATTCAGCCACCGAGCCAGCAAAATCGGAACAACCGGCAATTGAATACGAGCGGTTTCGGTGGTAGTAAAACGCCTCCTCGGTCTCTGCAGACTGTACTCCAGCCGGGGTGCGGTCGACAAGGAGCAGAGGTTCGTCGATGTAGGCGCCGTGGGCGTACTTGCGAGCCAGCGCGAACGCTGCGCCATTGTTCGATTCCAATTCCACCAGGACTTGACCGGCATTGGGACTGTGTTTGATGGGCTGCTTGACACGCACGAAGACGGTGCGAGTAGTCATCGGAGTGGCGGTGTCGTTAACCACCTTTGCTACTCTGCGGCCGTACGCATCGTACTCGTACGTGTGAGTGCCCTCGATGCCTTGACCAGCCTGAGCCGCGCTGGCCGGAACTACAGCAGCTCGCAGCATGTTGTCAGAATCCCAGACGTACTGCTTGCTGATCTGGTCCTGGGTCAAGTTCCCTTTTGCATCGTAGGTCAGCGATTGAGAATCGATGCCAATCAACTCGTGCGTGGGGCCGTGCGTGCGGGTTTGCACGATCCCGTTGTTGCTGAATTGCTGCCAGTCGCCGACGGGCGTGAGTGCCCACTGCTGGCTGTCGCTGTTTTGACGTTGCCAGGTGGTGAGGCGGTCGTCGTTGTCGTAGCCGGCGGTGAAGCTGTAGCCGGACATGACGCCGCCGGTGGTCTCGGAGGTCACGTTCTTGTTTTGATCGTAGGTGTACGCGAACGACAGGCCGGGATAGCCGGGGACGTCGATCGACGTGATGAGGTTGTCCTGCCGATTGTAGGTACGGTTGGTGACGATGCCGTTGCCGTGAGTGCGTGACGTCTCGCGCATCCCCGGATCGTACGTGAAAGTTGCCACTGATGACGCGGGATTCCCGCCGGGGCCGTCGCCATCGTAATTGACGCTGGCCAACTGCTGGCGATCGGTGAATGTGCGCGTCACAACAGAACCATCGGGATATGTGAGCTGGATCAGTCGGGCAGCCGCGTCGTACGCTCGGCCGACCGTGTAGGTTTGGGCGTCGATGGTCAGAGATTCGGTGGCCATGCGGGCGGATTCGTCATACGTAAAGGTCACGGTGTTATTGTAGCGGCCTTTCACGGCCGTCAAGATGTGGCCGTCGGCGTCGAAGGTGAACGTATCGGTGTCGTCGGCGGGATCGGTGGGCGTTTTGCCAAGCGAACGGTACTCGCGAGCGATGCGACGCCCTGCCAAGTCGCAGACGTGTGTGATGAAGTCGCCTTCCTGATCGGTGCGTACGTTCAGACGTCCGGCCGCGTCGTAACTCAACGCGACGATGCCGTAGTCGAGGTCGCCGGGGACCGTGCCGACGACGTGGTCGGGGTAGGTTTCTTTGGTCTTGCGGTTCGCGGAATCGTATTCGTAGG
>CAYYVH010000587.1:0-1835 GCA_964475075.1 uncultured Anaerolineales bacterium
TCTGAAGCGCGCCCAGAGGTTCGCGCAGCGGATAGACGACACGACGTGGGGGCGGCTCCGCAAGCACTTGGCCGAGGGCATGGACGCCGGCGAGGGCGTCCCGGAGCTAGCCGATCGGGTGGAGACTGTCATGGGCGACCGCATTCGCTCATCGCCGGAGGTGATTGCCAGAACAGAGGTGATCGGCGCCTACAATGGCGGCAGCTTGTGGGCGGCCAAGCGTTCGGATATAGTAGTGGCCAAAGTGTGGGTCACGGCGTTGGACGAACGGGTCCGGGCGTCACACCTGGACGCCCACGGCCAGGAGCGTTCGGTCAGTGCGGACTTCAACGTCGGGGGCGCGTCGGGCCCGGCCCCGGGACAGATGGGCGAGGCCAAGGAAGATATTCAGTGCCGGTGCACGATGACGTATAAAGTCAAGTTCGGATGACGGGGCGCGCAGAGGGTGACGACATGATCCGCTATCGGATGGCGCGGCTGGTTGACCAGGGTGAGGGCGACCTGCCCACGATGACGTTTCTCGCCTCTACGCCGGGAGTGAAGCGCGACGGCGCGACCATCAACCAGGGCAAGTGGAACCTGGATAACTACCGCGCTAACCCGGTGGTACTGTGGGTCCACGACTATGCCTCGCGGCCGTTGGGCCGGGCTGAGGTGGAGCCGACGGATGAGGGGCTGAAGGCCGTCGTGACGTGGAACACCGACAACGCACAGGCGGTAGCCATCGCCGGCGATTATACCAGGGGCTTTCTGAACGCCGTCTCGGTGGGGTGGCAAGACTTGGACGCCGAGGGCAATCCGCTAGCATGGGATTCCAAGGCCACCCCCGCCGCGCATGAGCTATTCGACATCTCGGCCGTGCCAGTGCCGGGAGACCCGCAAGCGCTGATCCAGCGCCAGCAGCGGGCCCTGACCACAATGGCGCGGCATATGCTGGACACAATAGAGGAAGACGCATCGGACGAGCCGGACCCCGCCAGGACAGCCGCCGAGATGGCGAGTGTGTTCTGGCCCTTCGGCGATGAGTCGGAAGCGTCGCGGGAGGAGCAGTACCGCGCCCTATTGCCCGCCTATCGGCGGCTCCGTTGGGCTCCGCCCCGGTTCCGAAGTCTGGACGACCTGAGCGGGCTCGATGAAGATACGTGGCGCGGCCTGTTCTACGCGGACGAGGCTGATCGTGTGACATACGACTGGCCCGCCGACTACGACGAGGGGACAACGGAGCCCGAACCGGACTGGACCGGCGTGCTCCAGGCACTAGGAGACTCGACTGATGTCTGACAATGATACGCCTGAGCCGACCACCGCTCAGGTTGATGACGTAGCTGTCGAGATACGGCAGCGGCTCGATGCTATTGACGCGAAGGTGAGCGAGGCAACGAGCGATGAGAAGATACGGGCCATCGTGACCGAGGCCTTGAAGGCCGAGGAGCCCGAGGACCGCGAGGACGTGGCGCGCAAGTTCCGGGCCGACCCCGGCGACGCTGCCGCCGGTCCGAAGTTTCGCGGGCTGAGTGACACCAACATCGAGCTATTGGCCGCAATCCAGGAAGCCAAGGCCACGCCCGGTGGCGGCGGTTACCCTGGCCCGTCCGAGGAGCTGCAGCGGGCGGTGGCGGACGTGCGGACGCGCGCCATGGACACGGCCGAGTCTGGCTTCGGCTCACAGCTCATCGGCGCCCAGTACGCCAACAACCTCTGGGAAGCCGCAAGGCGCGAAGCACGCATCTGGCCGCTCATCTCGACGTTCCCGATGAGTGCGCCCACAGCGTATCTGCCCGTCGAAGTGGACTTCCCCGAGATGCTGTTTGTCTCCGAGTCCACGGCCTCCAACT
>CAYYVH010000588.1:0-1828 GCA_964475075.1 uncultured Anaerolineales bacterium
CACGAATCCCATCACATTCTCCACCGACGAATACCAATACGGTGCTATCGGGGTGGGCCTAGTTTTACTCGTAGTCATTAGCGCGTTTGTCATCCTCTACTCCAACCGCACAGTCATCCTGAAGATCTCCGATACCGTAATCGGTCTCGTCTCCAAAAAAATGGCCGGACACGCACATACCGTGATTGACCATTTCGCCGACGGGCTCCATGTGTTCCGTGCCCCCAAGGATATGGCCCTGTCTATCGCTTGGTCCATGCTCACCTGGGGTGTTTCTGTGGGATCACTCTACACCCTCTCTCGCGCCCTCTTCCCCGATATCCCCTGGCACCTCGCGTTCGTCATGCAAGCCATCCTCTCCGTGTGCCGCGACGCCACACGGCAGTGTGGCAGCCACTACGTCGGTCGTTAGCAACACGTTGTCGTTGGCGTCCTCCTGCCCCACGGTAGTTACGTTGCCCAGGACGACGTTGAGCCGGCCGGTCTTGAGGTACACCCGGAACTCGGCTATGTCAGGCGCCTGGTCTTGGAGGTTGTCCGTCCAGCGCCAGCCGACGCGCAGGCCGTGGCGGGGGCCACCGTCCGGATGGGTCCAGGCGCGCTCGTCGGGTGCCAGGTAGAGATCGGCCGAGTCCAGGTATTTAGCGTGGACGTCAGCCGGCGGTGGTGGGGGGATGATGTCCGCCAGATCTACGACTTGTGCGGCCTGGCGGTAGGCGCTGGTGCGCCCGAAGATGTCCTTGCCGCGAACGCGGTAGGTGTACCAGCGCTCGGGGCGGGTGGACGGGTCAGGCGGCATATCGATGTAATCCGGCCTATCCCCGGGCCAGCCGGGCAGCCCCTCGTACGGATCACACTCCGGGTCTGATGAGTTGGGCGCAACCAGGATGTTGGACCTGGCTCTGATCCAGTTATCGGGATTGATGGCACTGGGATCGTCGCCGTTGCCCAGGCCCTGGCGGTCGAGATCGTACAGGACGGCGCCGCCTGGCTGGATGCCATCGCCGGCCAGGTCACGGTCCCAGCTCAGACCGGCCGCCATACTGCCCGTCACCAGGTTACAGCTCGGATCCCGGTGGGTCAGAGCGGGCAGTGGCTCACCCGACAGGTTCGAGGGCGCGGGCAGCGCCGGGGGCGCGCCCAGGACGACGTTGTAGACGATGAAGCCTATGTCACCCCCGGGCAGGTAGTCGGTGTAGTAACACGTTTTGGCCAGGAACAGGTTGCTCCCCTCCAGCTCGACGGTGTCAATGGACTCGGCCACCAGGAGCAGGATGGTGGGGCCATCGGTCGAAGGGGAGCGGATGGCAATATCGACCTCGACGCCGGCCGAGTAGGCCCGGGCAATAGCGCGGGCGTTGGCGTCGGGCACATCCACGTACAGCTCGACCGCCTGGACGGGCTCGGGCAGGGTGATGCGCAGCGGGTTGCCCAGGTTGTCAGGGATGGACAGCGCCCGGTTTGTGCCGAACCCGGCAATGGGGTGCCCCACCACCGATAGGGCCAGCGAGGTGGTGTAGGTCAGCGGCCCGTGAGGGACTGCGCCATCAAGAACCTGGCCTGCGTCTGCGAGGGCTTCCCAGTCGTCACACGTGCTGATGATTCCGGCCCTGTCGGGATAGTGGGCTACGATCAGGTAGTCGTACGCTGTGCCCACCACAGCCGCCGCCGGCCCCTGCAACCCCTGGCCGACGTAGAAGGCACCGTCAATCCAGTACAGTCCCAACATGCGGGCGATGTACGGGTCGAGCGTCGTCAGCAGGACGATGCTCAGGGGATCGGGGGCGAGCTGCGGTGGTGTCGAATTGCCGGACGGTGGCGGACACGG
>CAYYVH010000589.1:0-1826 GCA_964475075.1 uncultured Anaerolineales bacterium
GCCGCGAGCAGGAAAGAGAGTTTTGTTTCGCTCGCGCTGGACCTTAGTCCAGCGCGCCAGGATAACGCCAGTAGTGGCACAGGCAGCGAGCTGATGAATTATCAGGCACACATCGGGACAAGCCTGGGTGAGGGTTCCCAACGCTTTCCGTCGGCAGCCGGGGCAGCAGTGTTGGCGGCAGTCGTCCTGGCCCTGGCGTGCATCTTGTCCCTCACCGCGACCGGATTCGTCGCGCCCGCCGGCAGCCCCCTGGGGCCACCCGCCGTGGTCGCCGCCCCGACCGGCGCCAGCGCAGTGGTGCGCATCGGCGACGGTACTACGTCGCGCTACGAAGTGGCAGCCGGCGGCGTGGTCACGGTACCGGTCGAGGTGGTGGACACCGTGAACCTCGGCGCGGCCACTGTCCTGCTGTCCTACGATCCCGCTGTGGTGCACGCCGTCGGCTGCGCTGGCCCTCAGAGCGGCGACTTCGACGGTGGAGCCTGCAACACCGACTATGACCTGGGGGTGGTGAGGTTCAACGTCATCGCTCTGGAGGGTGTGGACGGCACCCACCGCCTGTACGACGTCACATTCCAGGCTGTCGGCGGCGACGGCGCCACGCAGACCGACCTGACCCTGGCCGTCGAGTACTTCGCCGATCCCCAGGGCAACGACCTGGCAGTGGACACCGCCGGGGGCCAAATCGAAATCGTCGGGGAGCCAGTGCCCCCCGATGCCGTAGTGCGCGTGGGCGACGAGCACCAGAGCGCCTTCACGCTAGTCCCCGGCGAGAGCATCGCCATATCGGTCACGCTGAGCATCACCGGCACCCGCAGGCTGGGGACGGCTACGATCTTGTTGCGCTACGATCCGCAGGTCGTCCGCCCGACGATGTGCACTCGTGTGGACCCGATTGACGGCTACTGCAACCCGAACTTCGACCCGCAGGCCGGGTTGGTGAAGCTCAACATCGTTTCGGCCGACGGCCTGGTGGGTGAGTTGCATCCGTACGACGTGACGTTCGAGGTCCGGTCGGGGGTACCAGTTGAGGCGATGAGCCCTCTGGTGCTGATCGTCGAGCACTTTGCCGACCCGCTGGGGTCATCCATGTCCTGGCAGGCTGAGAACGGGTCCATCACCGTGGCCGCCGGCCTCTCGAACTCGGCGCGCGTGTTGGTCGGCGCACCGGCGGAGACGGGGGCCTACACCGTCGCCCACGGCGTGACGGAGACGGTGTCAATCTGGGTGACGGATGTCGTGGATCTCGGGGCGGCCACCATCGCGCTGGACTACGACCCGGCCATCGTGCAGGCACTGGGCTGCACTGTGCAGGATGGTCCGAGTGGGATTGATGGCGGCATCTGCGCCCTGCACGATGGTCAGGTGCGCGTCAGCATCATCTCGGCGCAGGGCGTCAACGGCACGGCCCGCCTGTTCGACGTGGACTTCACGCCGGCCCTCGGCGTGCTGGTCGGCGCCACCAGCCCGGTGTCGCTGACAGTGGAGTATTTCGCAGACACGGCGGCGCAGCCCGTGCCGTCACGGGTGCGCAATGGCTCGATTGAAGTCGAGGCCGGCGGCAACGGGCAGTCGCTGGCGCTGGTACGGGTCGGCGACAACGGTGGCGCCTTTCATCTGCCGTTGGACGGGAGCGTGGCCGTGCCGATTCGGGTGGAGGGGGCGTCCGGGCTGGGTGCAGCTACGATCTCTCTGCGCTACGACCCGGCCGTGGTGCAGCCGGTGTCCTGCACGCCCGGCGACCCGGTGTTCGACGGTGGCTTCTGCAACCCACGGGCTGGCGACGGCCTCGCACGCTTAAACGTCGTGTCGCTGAACGGATTCAC
>CAYYVH010000590.1:0-1814 GCA_964475075.1 uncultured Anaerolineales bacterium
TCCCACGGCGCGTGTGTGTGTGTGTGGGGGGGCGGGGCGGGCCTGTGTGTTTGGTCTCCTCCCAGCAGGTAGCGGAGGGTGGTGGGCGGGGCGCTCCAGTCGATGTACTCGTAGTGGGCGCCGTCGATCTCCCCATCGGGTGCTCGCGGTGCGATGAGGCGCGGCGTCAGGTTGACGGGCGGGTTGGTGCCCGCTTGGCGTAGGATCCGGAAGCCGGCGTGGTCGATCTCCGCCAGGGTCTCCCACTCCAGGAGTACTCGCTGGCCCAAACGACGCGCACGGAAGTCGGCCAGGGTGACCGCCATCGGAGGACCGGCCGTTGGGGAGCCGGTCGGGACGCTCGTGGGGGGCTCCGCCGTGTTCGTGGCGGTCGGGTCCGTCGTCGCGGTCGGTGGCGGGGGCTCGGTGGACGTTGCTGTCGGCGGAGCTGGGGTGTCGGTGGTCGTCGGCGGAGCGGTCGAGGTCGGTGTATCCGTCGGCGGGGCCGGGGTGTCGGTGGCCGTCGGTTGAGCGGTCGAGGTCGGTGTATCCGTCGGCGGGGCCGCGGTGTCGGTGGCCGTCGGCGGAGCGGTCGAGGTCGGTGTATCCGTCGGCGGGGCCGCGGTGTCGGTAGCTGTCGGCCCAGCGGTTGGCGTCAGTGACGTGGTTGAGGTGGGGGACGCGGCCGGGGTGTTGGTCGCGGTCTGGTTGGGCGTTGGGGACGGCGTTGGCGTGGGTGAGCCGGGTGCCTGGCAGCTGCTGTTGGAGCTGGTGCTCGCCTCGCCCGGCGTGATGCACCGGAGCGAGAAGTCGCTGCTGTTGTCGTCCGTGTCGGTGCCGTCCGGGTAGCGGGAGAGACCCAGGTAGGCGTCGCTGTTGTTGTCGCCCGGACTGGCGCCCGCGGTCTCGGTCCAGCTGCCGCCCCCGGCCGGACCGCCGCTCGTGTCCCCTTCGTAGCTCACCGAGTCGATCAGGACGTCGTCGACGGGGTTGCCGGTCGTGTTCCTTACCAGGGCGATGGCATCGGGGGCCCCGTTCTGCCAGATGTTCGTCGTGCCCACCACCTGGTCCACGTTGGCCACGTTGGCCGAGCCGATCACGTAGTAGTCACCCGCGCTCAGGGTCACGTCGGCCAGCGCGGACCGGCGGTACTCCGTACCGGGGCTGTTGCCCCCGTTGATGCCGAGCACATCGTAGTCGACCAGGTTGATCGCGCCCGTGCTTACGTTCTTTATCTCCACGAACTCGGCCGTGTCCGTGCCTACGTTGTCGTAGTCCACCTCGTTGATCACCAGCGTGGTGCTCGCGTTGATGTCCTCCGGCATCGACGCCAGCCAGCCACCGGCAGACTCCGGCAGGAGGACCGCGGTCATGACGAACAGGAGCAGCGTGAGGGAGGAACGGATGATCCGGGGGTGGCGGACGGGTGGTGGGGGGAAAGGGTGATACATGGTTGTGGGCTCCTTGGGGTTGGGTGGGATTGGGCTATCGGCTATCGGCTATCAGCTATCAGTCGGGGATTGATGAAATGACGGGACGTAGTGCACAGCACGCACGGTGGGTTGACGGGCTATCAGCTATCGGCTATCAGCTATCAGTCCTTGGCACGTGGGCGGATGGCGGTGGTCTGGACGGCAATTCAATACGGGGCCGGGTGGCGGGGGCCGGTTGTGATGGGGGTGGCAGATGGTTGCCGGCGGGCGGTGTTCGACCGCAAATTGCTGGCGAGGAGTAGCCTAACCGATCAGGGGTGCGCAGCGCCAGGGGGTAGGCGCCACGTTTGGGACACGAATGCGACAAACGGGTGTTACTGAAGAACAGTGGGAGGGGGGGAG
>CAYYVH010000591.1:0-1811 GCA_964475075.1 uncultured Anaerolineales bacterium
TCAGGATAGAGTACCAGCAAGAACACGACCAGGGCTGTGGCGTTCACAGCTTTCGCGAAACACGTTTCGTGTTCAGTTCCGAGGTCGGCGCTGACGTCCCCTGTCATCTCTTGATTCCACGAGAGGGCACAGAGCCATTCCCAGTGGTCATCTGCCTGCAAGGCCACACGACTGGCATGCACATCTCCCTGGCGCGGCCAAAATACGATGGCGACGAAGAGCTGATCGCCGACGGCGACCGTGACTTTGCGCTGCAAGCGGTTCGTGAGGGCTATGCCGCCCTGATTCTTGAACAGCGCTGTTTCGGCGAGCGAAAGGACAGCCGCCCCCCCGAAATCCATCCCTATGAGCAGACCTGTCGCCACGCCGCTATGACGGCCCTGCTCTTTGGCCGCACCATGATCGGCGAGCGCACCTGGGATGTGTCGCGCGCCATCGACGCTCTGGCAGAGTTCCCCGAGGTAGACACGGGGCGGATCGGCTGCATGGGCAACTCTGGCGGTGGCACCATCACCTACTTCTCCGCCTGTCTGGATGATCGGATAGGCATCGCCATGCCCTCGTGCTACGTCTGCACATTTCGCGACTCCATCGCCACCATTGACCACTGCGAGTGCAACTACATCCCCGGCATCCTCCGGTACTTCGAGATGGGCGACCTGGCGTGCCTGATCGCCCCCCGCCCGCTCATCGTGGTCGCCGGCCGCGACGATGACATCTTCCCCATCGAGGGCGTCGAGGAGACCTTCGACACGATTCGCCGCATCTACGCCGCCGCAGGCGTCCCTGACCGCTGCCGACTGGTCGTAGGCGAAGGCGGCCATCGCTTCTACGCCGATCTGGCCTGGCCGGTGTTCCGCGAACTGGCGGGGTGGGATGAGTGACGCTAACAGGGTTTGGAGGCTGACATGGAAATTACGAGAAAACACCGACTCATCGAGATCGACTGGCCTGAGTTCGGTGAATGTGAACCCCCGCCGCGTCCAAGCGCCGAGGAATTCGAGGCGCGGATCGACGCGGCACGTTCCGCGATGGAGAGACTGGGCCTGACGCACCTGATCATCTACGGCGATCGGGAGCACTTCGCCAACCTGGCTTACCTCACCGGCTTTGATCCCCGCTTCGAAGAGGCCCTGCTGATCATCGGCCATCAGGACCATCCACTCCTCGTCGTGGGCAACGAGTGTGAGGGCTATCTGACCGTCAGTCCGCTCTACGTGGCCGGTAAACTACGCTACGAACGGTTCCAGCCCTTCTCGTTGCTGAACCAACCCCGCGACAACAGTCGGCTCATCCGGGACATCTTCGCCGACGAGGATATCGGCGAGGGCTGCGCAGTTGGTTGTGTCGGATGGAAGTACTTCGCCGACTCGGAGCATCCCGACGGCGCGCATGCCATCGACCTGCCCGCCTACCTGGTGGACACACTCCGTGACCTGGCCGGCTGGGAGGACGTGGTCAACGCCACCGGTATCCTCATGAACCCCGACGACGGCCATCGGGCCTTCTGCTCCCCCGCCGAGATCGCCTACTTCGAGTACACCAACATCCTGGCCTCAGAAGGCATGAAGCGGATGCTGTTCGGCATTCGTGAGGGCATGACCGATCACGAGCTGGCGGTGCTGGCCGAGTTCAACGGCGAACCACTGGGCTGTCACATGACGCTGGTCACGGGCGATAACCGCGACCGTGGCCTGTCTGGCCCCATCGGGGCCACCGTCCGTCGCGGCGACCCCCTGTCCACCAACATCTGCTACTGGGGCAGCAACAGTTGCCGCGCCGGCTGGATCGCCTCATCACCTCGGGACCTG
>CAYYVH010000592.1:0-1809 GCA_964475075.1 uncultured Anaerolineales bacterium
AGCCATCCACCCTCGCGCTGGCCAGCATAGAGACGGGCGCCGACCGCCCGCTGGATTGGACGACTGTCATCCCAGGCGACCACACCCAGGGTGAGGCTTACGACTTCACCCACACCCTGGGGCCGGAGCCGGCCAGCATCCACCCCTGCAAGGTCTACGACCAGAGCGGGAGCACCCTCAAGGGCGTGGGCAAGTACTGCAGCGACTTCGGCTCTGGCACCCTGCCCTACCAGGTCTTCGGCACCGGGCGGGATGGTGATCTGACCGTGGGTTCCGGCCAGACCGTGTATATGGATAACGTGCGTTCAGCTATCGGCGACAACTCTTCGGCTGGTCAGCGCACTCTCGCTGTGGCCGACACATCGGGATTCAGTGTGGGGGATGAGGTGCTCATCATCCAGATGCAGGGGACGGGGGCGGGATCATACGAGTTTGGAACGATAGAAAGCAAGGACGTACGGTCTTTCACTATGGAGCGCCCTCTCACCAACACTTACACCGTGGTGGGTAGTAATAACAAGGCCCAAGTGCTCAAGGTGCCACATTATCGGAATGTGACGGTACAAGGCGGAGGGACGTTAACCGCGAGAGCGTGGGATGGGAGCAGAGGAGGGGTCCTGGCTTTCCGCTCCAGCGGGACTGTCCGCGTAGATGGTGTGTTGAGTGTGTCTGAGAAGGGGTTCAGAGGTGGCCCTGGCACAAATCCGACGTGTGGTGGCGGCAACCCTAATCTGCAAGGTGAAAGCTACGCCGGTACTCCGTCGCAAAGTCACTTGCCCAATTATGGAGGCGGTGGCGGTGGTGATAACGAAACTGGGCACGAACACTACAACTATGCTGGCGGGGGAGGTGGAGGGTACGGAACGGCTGGAAGCAACGGTATCATTAATCCTGGAAAGGCTACCGGCGCCCCGTCTAATGATCCTGGCCGAGGAGGCAATGTCTATGGAACGACGGACTTGAGCACGATTTTTCTGGGCTCTGGGGGCGGCCAAGGCGGCAATGACTGGAAATGCCCCGGTGGAGGTGCAGGGTCTGGAGGTTCGGGTGGCGGCATCATTATAGTTATCGCCCGAGAGCTCCACGTGACAGGATCAATTAGTAGTGACGGTAAGAACGGCTATCCGCCAAAAGGAGCTGGAGGATATGGCGGCGGTGGTGGCAGCGGTGGGTCGATTCTCTTAAGGACAATGATGGCAGATCTTGGAGTGGAAATAGTCACGGCCAATCGTGGACAGGGTGGATATATCGATTTTTTCGGCAACCAGCCTCAAATTGGAGGCAATGGCGGCGTTGGCCGCATTCGCATCGAAGCCCAGACCCTCGCCGGCACCACCAACCCGCCGGCGAGTACGCAGCAGGTGTACTTCTACGTGGCCGAGCAGGTTGAGCAATCACCCTACACCACCACGCGCCTCTACCTGCCCGAATCCTTCACCGGCGGACGGACGTACATCGTCCAGTTCGGCCGGCGCTTCACATTCACCGGCGCGGGCGAGCAGACGAAGCACCTGCGTCTCAACCGGCAGATGTACGGGACTGCCGGCCTGGATGCCCTGGTCAGCAACGCCGGCGTCTCCTCGGGCAACCTCAACCTCTGCCTGGACCTGGGCAACGACGGCACCTGCGGTTTCACCCACAACGCCACCACCGACTTCCCGGCCACCCTCAATGCGACCGGTCTGGCAACCGCTCTGAACGACTACCTGATCGGTCGCACCGACGTGCCCTGGGGCGATCCGGTGGATGTGCCGGTGCGGGTGCAGATTGACCGCCAGGCCGACGTGATGCTCACCAACCTGGCCCTCA
>CAYYVH010000593.1:0-1805 GCA_964475075.1 uncultured Anaerolineales bacterium
GTGCGGGGGGAGGCGCGCGCGGCGCGCCGCCGCGTGCGCGCGGGAGCCGCTACGGTGTGCCAAGACGAGCCGGCCCTCGGTGGTGCCGTTCCAGTCGGCGATCTCGCCGACTAGACGCGCGAGTACCCCGGTCCGCACCGTCTCCTGGCGGTCCTTCTCCGTGAGCAGCGCACCACCGAGCTTGAGGAATACCCTTCTCACGATCGCGGGTCGCCCTCCGTGGCCTCGACCGTGGTCTGGATGACTCGTTGCGCGCCCGCTGCCCGGAGCGCGGCCGTCACCGCCTCGCTACTCTCAGGTTCGACCAAGGCCACCATCACACCACCGCCGCCCGCGCCGCTGAGCTTGGCGCCCAGGGCGCCCGCGTGGCGGGCCACGGAGACCAGCCGATCGAGCTCCGGCGTGGAGACGCGCAAGGCCTGTAGGACTAGGTGATTCGAGTTCATGAGCCAGCCCAGACGGATCAACTCGCCGTTGGCGATCGCGGAGCTTGCCTCCTCCACGGTGCGGCCGATGCGATCGAACCAATCCTCGTACACCCGGGGACGCTCCCGGTGCCGCCCCCGCACTTCCGCAACTAGCTCCCGAGTCGGTGCCCGTTGGCCCGAGTCGGCCACGATGAGCGTCAACGGCGTGGTGACCGCGAGCGGGGTGCTCTGCCCCTCTGCAAAGCGGACCGGGTGCTGCCAAGCGATCACGGTGTTGTCGATTCCGCTTGGCGTGCCATGCGTACAGCGCTCCGCCTCAAAGGCCACCTCCGATACCGTGTCCGCGGCGAGCTCGATGCCGGACGCCAGCCCGATGGCGCGCGCCACGGCCACCACCACGGCGGCGCTGGAACCCATGCCCCGCGCCACGGGTATCGTGCTCGTGATCTCGATCAACCAATCCGGCAACGTCTGCTGCCCGGCCCCCTTCAGCGCAAGCCGTGCCGCGGTGGCCAGCGGATCGTCATCGGGCGCCGAGGCGACGTCCACCAGCCTCTCCTCGGCGGCCCCATCCTCGGGACAGCGGGACTGGATTGCCAGGCTTTGGGTGGACGGCCACACGGTCGCCCGTGCCTCGACCCCGAGGACGGGCACGGCCAGCGCCGGCCGGCCGTAGACGACGGCGTGTTCCCCCAGGAGGATCAGCTTGCCGGGTGCCGCGGCAGACACGAGCGGCGGTGGGGCGGCGTTTGCAGGAGCCATGTGTTGGAGTATAGGGTGATCGGCGGACCGAGGCAACGGTTCAGCGGACCGGCGACGCGGCCGCCGGTCGTGATCGGCATCATTGACGGGTGGCGTAGGCTTCCCTATAATCCTCACCCGCCAAACCCGGGGTGCGTGCGTGCGCGCCAACCAAGCTTAATCCAGGCTGGTACCCAATGGCTGATGAGAGTGCCCCACTGGCCGCGAAGCCGACCATCGCTCCGGAGGTTCTGGAAGAATGGTCGAGCTACGTGCGGCGCTATGAAGAAGACGAGGACTTCGTTCGGGCCCAGGTCGAACAGACCGTGATGGTCACCACGTTCGACCGGTTCGTGCGGGTGGTCGATCAGATCTACAACTGGGGTCGACGGTCGAGCCTGTGGCCGCTCCAATCCGGGCTGGCCTGCTGTGCCATCGAGATGATCTCCACCGCAGCCAGTCGCTTCGACATGGATCGCTTTGGGGCGGGCCTGTTCCGGCCCAGTCCACGGCAGGCGGACCTGATGATCGTCGCCGGCACGGTGACGCAGAAGATGATACCGGTGATCGTCCGCCTCTGGCACCAGGTGCCGGAGGCCGGGCATGACGTCTGCGACGGGCTTGCCTGCGAGCGCG
>CAYYVH010000594.1:0-1804 GCA_964475075.1 uncultured Anaerolineales bacterium
GAAGGCTCTTCGTGTCGTCGCCCATAGCCACAGGCAGGGGCGGCATGCGGCGAGGCCGAATCTCCTCGCTCGGGGTGTATTACGCCCAGCGGCGGGCGCCGTGCATTTCCACCAAGCCGGCCTCCACTAACCCCCGCAGCTCCCGCGTGGCCTCATGTGTGCCGCATGTGCACTTATTGCCCCGTCAGTAACTTCTCAGCTTGAGCTACGAACACCTCCGCCTCTTGTCGGCACTTTTCTGCCCTCTCCTTGGTAGCCAGCCAATAGATGTCATAATCGGACTTCTGCCGCCACTCGAAGCCGTCGAGGAGCATTCGATGATACCGGGGATCTATCTTGCCTGTCTTGGCATACTCCCTTCCAAAGGCCGCTGCGACCGCCGAATGCTTACTCACATCAATGCCCTCCAGGAGCAACAGGGCCTTGGCTGCATAGAACATGGCGTAGTAGGAGCGCGAGATGGACTCGGCGAAGAGCGATTCCTCCAGCAGTTTCTTCGCTGCGATGAGGCTGGAACGGGCTTTGGCCATCCAGCGCCGGCTCTCTTCTAAGTGGCTTTCCATAGCACTTTCCCTTCCCTTTGAACGTTTCTTAGGAATGAGGAGTTGTGCCGTTCCAAAGTCCTGTAATGGTGCGCGTCTGTCAGATAGAGGGAGAATACATAGGCAAAATCGGCCTCCCACATCACCTTGTAGACCACCTGGCGCACCCTCTCATAGGCTGCTTCAGATGCCCGGCGCAGGACGACGAACAGGTCCACGTCGGAGTCCGGCTGGGCCTCACCTCTGGCATGGGATCCATAGAGCATCAAGAGTGACAGGTCAGAACCCAATTGGCGCTGAAGTTCCTCGGTCAGCACCTCGAGCCAATGGGGTAGTTGCCCATCCTCCCGTTCCTCGGCCTCGAGAAACACCACATACTCAGTCAACCCCACCTCTGCTGGCTTGTTGTCTTCGTCCGAGAACTCGGCATAGAGCTGGCTAAGCACTTCCTCTTCAGCAGCCATCACGTCTCCCTCCTGATTCTCATCATCGGCACCAGACACTCCATCAACGAGAGGCCGTAGTGGGTCACGTCCGAGGCCGGCCCCTGCACACTCCAGTGATAGCGCCCGCGCACGTAGCACCCTTCGTCGTCGAAGAGGGCGTAAACGCGAGACCGGGGCACCTGCCGCAGTTTATCAAACTCTGGCCCCACTTCTCCGGCCGGCACGGCCCGTCGCCCGCTGAAGAGCTGGCGTAACACCTTCGCATCCCGTCCCACCGACCAGAACAGCGTCGCATTCTTAACGTACATGTAACCGTGGTCCGAAGTCACCAGGAACCCGTCTGCATCCAGGCCATCCAGGGTGTCCAGCAGCACCTTGGCCGTCTTGTCGAATGCCTCCTGAGGCGTGACCGCCTCGCCCCGCACCTTGTGCAGCAATTCGTCGGGATAGGAGATCCAGACCAGCACCCCCGGTCCCGCAGGGAACAGAGCGGGGAGTTGACCGGACTCGATGCTGACTACCCGGTACTGGCGCCATCGGCGTAGGCTGGCCACTCGAGCCGTGCCGAACACGTTGCGGTTGAATGCCAGCGTACTCGAGGGCACCTCGGACAGAGCGTAACCATAGTCGGCCACCTGGTAGCCTGCCTCGTGCAGCGGCCCCATGAGCAGGTTCGCCTCGCGGATGCTGCAGCCATCCAGGATGATGATCGGCCCCCTTGTTCCCTCGAAGCGTGACTGTCCGCGTTCCTGCCGCACCCGGGCCAGCAGCAGATCGTACACGTCGAAGAAGGTCTCCCGCACAAAGCGTTCCAGC
>CAYYVH010000595.1:0-1803 GCA_964475075.1 uncultured Anaerolineales bacterium
GCGTTGTGGGAATCTTCATCAAGGGAGTGGAAGCCAGGCACCCGGAAGCCATCTGCGAAGCCGCCATTCAGGAGCGGATTAAGCAGTATCGGCGGTTGACGCAGGCGGTCGCCGGCATTGTGCACCTGCGCAACAAGCTGGAGCGCGAACTCAAGGAGAAGAGCGCTGAACTCACGGAGATTCAGGCACAGATTCCCGTGGCGGTGGAGCAGGGCGAGGAAGAAGCGGCGCTGGTGCTGATCCAGCGCAAGGATGGGCTGAAGTCGGAGATCGACAAGATCAAGACCGATCTGGAAACCACGTCCCAAGAAGCCGAGGAAGCCAAGTCGAGCCTGTTGAGCTTCCAGGGCGAAATCGAAAAGCTCAAAGCCGAGAAGGACACCATGCTGGCCAAGCGCGAGAAGGCGCAGGCGCGGCTGGAGATCCAGGAGCAGCTTTCGGGTCTGTCGTTGGATGCCGACATTCAGGCGCTGGATAACGTGCGCGAGAGCATCAACCGACTCGACGCCGAAGCGGATGTCGCCAAAGAGATCGCCGATGGCGGACTCTCGCACAAGCTGAGCGAAATCAAGAAGCAGACCGCGACTGCCGCGGCACGCCAGGAACTGGATGCGATCAAGAAACAGATGGCGGCGCAGAAGCAGCAGACGGCGCAGAAGACGCTGTAGCAGAGGCTGTCCGGCCGCCGATTGAGTGGGAAGCAGGAGTCCAGTGATGTCCAGCACACCAGTGTCTGCCCAGCGGGCCGCAGGGGCGCTTCCGCCCTGGGCGGAGGGGCTGCGGCGACGCTACCGATCGGGTGAGGCGATCCAGTTCCTCCTTCATGCCAACGTGCTCGACCTCTACCCGGCGGGTGAGACCTACGTCGACCTGCGCACATTCCTGTACGAGGGGCTGCTGAAGTCCTCGCGCGATGTGGTGGTGTACTACAACCAGAGCCAGGGACTCACCTTCGCCGACCCAGCCATGAAGCGCACCTTTCTGCGGACGCTGGAACTGGCGCGGGCGGCGCGGGGGTTTGGCGGTCCACCCGAGGTGCTGCCCAAGTCGCCGGCGCAGGCGCTGCCGCTGCTGGAAGAGTTCCTGTTCGCTGCCGGCCATCGGTCGGCGGTCATTCTCGACTACGTCGAGACCATCATCCCCCGCGCCGAGCTCTCGTTTCTGTCTGCCGACGACCGCTCCCATCTCATCGCGCTGCAACGCTGGTCGTCCGATCCGCAGCTTCTGCGGTCGGACAACATCGTGTTGCTCGTGACCGAGAGCCTGACCGACCTCAACCCGATGGTGCTCGACGGCCCGCACCTGGCGACGCTGGAAGTTCCCCTGCCCGCCGAGTCTGACCGCGCCGCCTACCTGACGCATCTCGCTCAGCAGTTCCCGCAGGTGAAGCTGGAGATGTCGGCCGAACGGCTGGCCGAGATCACCGCGGGGCTGACCTGCGTGCAGCTCGGCGCCATTTTCCAGGAGGCCAAGCAGAGCGGCGCCGACGTGAGCTTTGACCTGGTCCGGGCCCGCAAACGCGAGCTCATCGAGAAGCAGTGCGCCGGCCTGGTGGAGTTCGTCGAGCCGGACCACGACCTGTCGATGGTGGGCGGGTTGGAGCACGTCAAGGGCGCGCTGCGCAACCTGGCGAAGAACATCCGCCAGGGCAACCGGAAGCGCGTACCCATGGGCGTGATGTTCGTGGGGCCCATGGGCACCGGGAAGACCTATGTCGCCGAGGCCTTTGCCGGCGAAAGCGGCCTGACCTGCCTGAAGCTGGCCAACTTCCGCGACAAGTGGGTCGGGTCCACTGAAGCCAAC
>CAYYVH010000596.1:0-1786 GCA_964475075.1 uncultured Anaerolineales bacterium
CCGGCCTCGATCAGGGTTCGCACGTCGCGCCCGCCCCGCGCCACCGCGCCCAGCACGTCATCCCAAGACTTGACCATCTTGGTTATCGCCGGATCGACGGTCTCTGCTGTAACGCGGTCCTCTCCCCACCGCAGAATCCCCGACTTGAGATTGTCTATGGCCACGCCCACCGCAAATAGGATATTTGTTGTCCCCCGCCGCATGGCGGCGTCCATTTCCTGATAGGACTCGGTCCACGCGCCGGCCTCGATCAGGGTTCGCACGTCGCGCCCGCCCCGCGCCACCGCGCCCAGCATGTCGTCCCAGGACTTGACCATTGTAACCGCAGCGTCGGGGATGGCGTTGGTCACATAATCGTCATTAGCCCAGCCGACGAAGCGGGCCTGGATCACCTCGATGGCGGCGGTCAGACCGCTCAAGACCAAGTCGGTCCCCTGCACGGCCAGCGCCTTTAGGTCCCCCACGCCGGCCTCGTCCGCCGCCTTTTTCAGGTCAACCAGGTCAGACAGCAGCTTGATTGTATCCGACAGGGTTCGCATAGTCTTGCTGGCGGTGTCCGCAGTGCTTTGAATAGCGACCACCAGATTCTTGTCGAGGACATTGCCAGCCAAACGGAACCGGCGGGAGAGTATCTGAAAGCGCTCCATCACCTGGTCGATGAACTCTGTTACGGAGTCCAAGACGTCCAGGCGGAAGCCAGTCTGTATGTCGGGGCCTTGCATCTTGCCCATCACCTGGAGGCCCCCCTGGAGCGCGCCGAATACCCGCGATATGGCATCCGCCGTCTTGACCAGGTCCTCCATCCCCTCGGCCTTGGCCTGCACGAGGATTGGCTTTAGTGCCTTGGCAGTATCAATGAGATTTTCCAGCGCGTGGGTAACTACAAAGTCGGGGGAGGCAAACTCAACCCCGCGTCCCGTGGGTCGATAGTCCACCTTGACCACCGTTGTCTTGGATTCGGGAATGTTGCGCACCGCCGCGTCCACGTCCCCGATGGCCAATCGCACCTCGTCCATCTTGGCGCGCGTATCTGCGCTCCAGCGCTCCACCGAGCCGGTCCGCTCCCGATACCCCTCGGCCCAACTCTCCTGGCGTTGCGTCTCTCGGTCCGCTAGCTCCTGCGCTATGTCATCGATGCGCCCGATGTCGCCCACCACGTCGTCTGCCGTGGTGCCACTCCCGTCCTTCCAGTCAACCAGGTCTCCGATAAGCCGGCCCGTGGCCAGCGCCGAGGCATCCACCATCGCCCCGTACTTATCCACGATGGCCGCCCGCATCTCGTCAGCCTGGTCACGGGTAATGTCGCCCATGAGTTGCCACTGGTTGACCTGGTCCATGACCATTTCCGCCAGTGCCTTCTCCTGCGCCGCGCGCTGCGCCTGATAGCCGGCCTCTATCTCCGCTTGCTGCTCCTCCATCCCCGTCCGAACCGCCTCAACCTGCCGGCCAGTGGCGATGTCAATTTCGGCCAGTTTCTCGTCTAGGTTCGCCCGAAGCTCCTCGACCCGCTTGCTGTTGCCAGCAGCCTCCGCCGCCGCGATGTCATCCTGCGCGCGACGGATCAGGTCGGCCTGCTTAACCGCCGCGTCATCATAGATTTCCTGGATTCGACTTGCCGCGTCCTGTGCCGCCGCCTCGCGCTGCGACTGGAAGTCCTGCTCCGTGTTCAGGATGTCAGAGATGCCACCCTGCACCGAGGACTGGAAGTCGGCCCATGCCGCCGCCGTCAACTCCGCCAGCTTCGCCTGCGCCTTGCCGAGCCCCTCCTCGTTCTCTTTGAATTTGT
>CAYYVH010000597.1:0-1756 GCA_964475075.1 uncultured Anaerolineales bacterium
ATCGACCAGGCGGTGGAAATAGCCTCAAAGGGGCCTTTCTACTTCCTGTCCATCGCCGGGCTACCCGATCGTCCACAACTTTCAGCCAGATCTGGAGGCCTTCTACCGCCGCTGGCTGGGCCGGCCATTTCCTCCGCCCCGGACAGGCTCGGGAGGCCTTGGAGGCGTCGATTGAGCCGAGCGGCTCCGGAGATCCGGTGCGCCGAGCGGAGGAGCCCGAGCCATTCGAAGCACCCAGGGTCCGCAGTTTCCCCATCCTGCGCGTTCGACTATCGGGCGGCGACCGTGTATGTAGTGCTGTCGTGAGGCGCAGTGAGTCCGAAGGCAACGGGAACAGGGTGTTCTACGGCTGGATCATCGTGGCTGCGGCGATGTCCGCATACACCGTAGTCAGTGGGTCGACGTTCGCCCTGAGTGTCTTCATAAAACCCATGACTGCGGATCTGCACTGGACCAGAGCTAACGTTACTCTGGGCCTCGCGTTTGTTCTGGTCATCGGCTCTTTGGTGGCCGTCCTGACCGGCTATCTCGCTGACCGTTTCGGTGCGAGGATCATCGTCTGTGTGGGCGGTGTTGCGTATACCGTAGGGTTTTTTCTGGCTTCGCGGGTGGACCAGGTGTGGCAGTTCTATGCCAGCTATGGCTTGCTCGCGGGCATCGGAATGGTCTGCATGTTCGTGCCGCTCACCTCTACCATAACGAAGTGGTTCATCCACAGGAGAGGTCTGGCGCTGGGTCTGCTCTATGCAGGCGGGGGCATCGGTGGCTTGGTCCTTACGCCGCTGGTCCAGGCGGTCATTTCCAGCTGGGACTGGCGAGCCGGATGGGCGACCCTGGCAATCGTGGCGGCGGCTATGATTCTGCCAGCAGCACCCTTCCTCAGGAAGGAGCCCGGTGACATGGGGCTGCTCCCGCTCGGTGCGACGGAGGCTGGAGCAGGGCCGGGGGGGGCCGTCGAGGACGCCGGACAGGCACCTGCCGCCGCGACTTCGGCAGACCATACATTCAGGGAGGCACTGGGGTCAGCCAGGTTGTGGCTGTTTGGTCTGGGATGCTTCCTCACGTTCTCAGGAGTCCTGGGGGCTCAGATCAACCTCGTTGCCTTTGCCACCGACAGGGGTGTCCTGGCGGCAACCGCGGCCACCGCCATGGGGATCGTCGCGGGTACCAATGCCGTTGGCCGGCTCGGAATGGGGGTCATTGCTGACAGACTGGGGATCAGGCGTACCCTCATTCTCACGGTCGTCCTGACAGCCATCGTGCTCTTCTACCTGAACGCAGTGAGTACCGCCTGGATGCTGTTTCTGTTCGCCATACCGTTTGGCTTCCTCGCCGGAGGCTTCCTGACGATAATGCCCCTGGGTCTGGCCGAGCTTTTCGGCACCAGAGCGTTGGGCGCGATCATGGGCGTAACAGGGGCCTTTGCTGCTATCGGTCCGGCCTTCGCGCCGTTCATCGGCGCAGCCATATACGACCGGACTGGCAGCTATTTCTATGCCTTCGTATTGGCCGGGGCCTGTGCCGTAGTGGCGCTTCTGATTTTCGCGGCCATCCTGCCCAGGAAGGCCCTTTAGATCTATGCAAACCGACCGACGCGGCTTCTTTCCACATCCTGGGAAGCACCCTCGCTCTCCTGTCCGGCCAGGCCAGCCGAAGAAGGCGTGGGGCATGCACAGGACTTCGATCGCGTACGCGCCCGACTCGATCAGGCAACGACGCCTCGCTCACTCAGCTCCGCGAAGCGATCCCCCGGCGC
>CAYYVH010000598.1:0-1755 GCA_964475075.1 uncultured Anaerolineales bacterium
GCTCCGACAGCGTGTACGGCCAGGTGTTCAAGAGCGATGGGGTGACGCCGGCGGCGGATGTGCTGGTGTACCTGCGGGTGCTGGACAACGACCGCCAGGGGAGCCTGGGGCGGTCGGCCCTCCTTAGCGGGTTGACGGACAGCAACGGCTACTGGATCGACGCCAAAGCCGGTGGGTCCATCAACCTGGCGGCGGTGCGGACGGAGGATGGCGACAACTACTTTACCTACTCTGAGAGCGGGGATGCGCTACGCATCGAGGTTCACGGCGGGGCGGACTGCGACGGGCTGGTTCAGGTGGACACGAGCAACGACTCGCCGGCCCCGGGCATCGTGCTGTCGTGTCTGGACATGCTCACCCTGGACATCGCGCCTGGCTGGAGCGTCTTCGTGTGGCCGGTGCCGCCGGCCGAAGCGTACGACGCTTCGGGGCTGCTGGGGGCGATCCAGGATGCGGAGGGCGACACGCGGGAGATCAGCCGGTGGCTGGCGGAGATGGGTAACTGGAGCGGGCACGTGCGGGGCCAGTTCTTTAACGACTTTGAGGTGGCGACTGGGGAGCCGTACTTCCTGCGGAGCAGGCGGCACAGCCTATTGCGGCTGGAGGCGGGGGTGGGGATTGCGCAGAGTGACGTAATCACGCTGACCACGGGTTGGAACTTCGTGGCGTTGCCGCGCACGACGGGAGTCATCAGCGCTTCGGTGGCGTGTGGGCAGATCGGGGGGCAGGGGGGCGCGGTGAAGGAGGTGGACCGCTGGGTGGCCGAGCAGGGCAACTGGGCCGGCTACATCTGTAGCCCCCCTGTCGGCAAGGACTTCGAGATGACGCCGGAGGAGGGGTACTTCATCAAGAGCCAGGCGGATAGTGAGTGGCGGCCCGCCAGCACGACCACCGATCTGAGCAAGGGGGCAGAGGAGCAAGGGAGCAGGGGAGCAAAGGAGAAAGGGAAAAAGGGAATAGGGAAACAAGGGAATACGGCAACAAGGGACCCCTTATTCCCTTATTCCCTTATTCCCTTATCAACTTTCTCCACTGCCGGTGATATGCGGATTCGGGGTGTCCGGATCACCAACGTGACGGACCGGAGCTTCACGGTGCTGTGGGAGACGGGCCGGCCGGCGCCGGGGCGGGTGCGCTTCGGGAGCAGCCCCAGCCTGGACGGTGTGGCCTCCGACGACCGGGGAGCTGACACGACCGCGCACACCCATCACGTCACCGTGGCCGGGCTGTCACCGGGCACCACGTACTACTTCGCCGTGATGTCGGGTGGGACGGCGGACGACAACGACGGACAGCTCTACCGGGTGACCACCGGGCTAACACTGGAGATTCCGGCGGTGCAGACGGTGTACGGTCAGGTGCTGCAGGTGGATGGGATGACGCCAGCGACGGGGGTGCTGGTGCAGTTGGTGCTGGAAGATGGTGATGGGGAAGGCATCCCGGGCCCGTCGGCGCCGCTGTCGGCGGTGACGGATGGGCAAGGGTACTGGTCGATCAACCTGGGAGCGGCCCGCACGCTGGCCGGCGACGCCTATTTCAACACTTCTGACGGTGACCGGCTGGTAGTGAGAGCCTGGCATCCAGCACTGGGCCGGACCGCTCGGAAGGTGCCGTTGCGGAATTTGCCGGCGGCACTACCGCTCGAGCTGAGGGTGGCGTGGCGGGCATACCTGCCGGTTGTAGTGGGACCGTGACATTATATCCAAGAAGGAGAAGGCTCTCATGTTAAAGAACTGGACACGCAAGTACACCATC
>CAYYVH010000599.1:0-1740 GCA_964475075.1 uncultured Anaerolineales bacterium
ATTCGATCACCCGGTCGGTGTCAAAGAGGGGTAGCTTCTGCCGCTGACGCCGCTCTACCGTGAAGGCTTCCCCTTCGAGGTCTCGCCGCACCCGCCGCAGGAGGACGGTGAAGAACAGCCAGGGTGAGACCTGCAGCAAGACTTCCTCCTCAGCCATCAGCCGCTGGAAGAGCTGATTATCGTCGAGCATTGCCTCAACGAATTGCTCATCATTCTGGATCAGGTCGGCTACGTGATCCTTGTCGTCGCGCCCTGGCATCAGCGTCTCAATCATGAACAGCAGGTCGCGGCGCTCCAGTCTCCATCTCATCGCTCGTCACCTTTCCGATGCTAGCATTCATCCAACTGTCGCCTCAAGCCCCGCGCCCTGGGCCATACTGGCCAGCTCGGCCAGACGTTCGCCGCTCTGAGGCTCGCCCGCGATCTCGTAGGGCAGGCCCAGCCACTCGTACTTGGCTCCTGCGGAGGGGTTGTACGGCAGCAGGGCCACGCGGCTCAGCCCAGCGTCCCGCATGAAGCTGAACAGGCCACACAGGTTGTCCTCGGTGTCCGTGATCCCCGGGATCAGTGGCATGCGGATCTCGACGTTGTGTGCCGCAAGGCGACGGGCGTTGGCCAGGATCTGCCGGTTCGTCGCCCCAGTCCAGCGGCGATGCTGGCCCTCGTCGAACAGCTTCAAATCGTACAGCACCAGGTCGGTGTACTTCAGCTGGTGCTCCTGCTGTTCGCGGCTGAGCATTGTGAAGTAGGCACACCAGCCCCCCATCCGGACTCGCAGCGATTTGTACTTCTCCGGCTCCCGCTGTGCGGCGCGGAGTTCCTCCGTGTCCACGACGGTCAGCGTCATGACCGAGCCGCCGGTGTCCACAAAGCCACGGACCAGCCCCACCATGCGTTTCGTCCCCTCCTGTCCACGTACCAGCCGTCGCGCCAGACGTAGATCCAGTGGGCCGCCGGCCGGCAGGTTGCAGTGATGCATCTTGGAGTAGGACAGAATCGCCCCGGGGATCCCCGCCAGGTCGCGACCCAGAGCCGGTGAGAAGTTGGAGGAAACCGGTTCGCCCGCCCGACGGCCATCTGGCGACGCCCCCAGCCCCTCGCCAATGCCGATGTACCACGAGAAAGTGCCCACACCGGCGGGGAATCTGATCAGTGGACGATGGGCCTCGGCGTGCCTGGCCACGGTCTCGGTGAAGGCCTGGATGACGTTGCGGCCCACACCATCCGCCACCTCGTCGTCATTGCCGTACTTGGGGACTGCCAGCAGCCTGGCACGCAGCGATTCCCAGCCCTCGAAATCGGCGTCGAGTGCATCACAGAGCTCGGCCATGGTCGCCTGCTTCTCCTCGAAGATCACGATCTTGATGGCCGTCAGAGAGTCGATGGTGTGCGCCGCGCTCTCGGCCAGCAGACCGAAGGTCCGGTACCTGGCCCCGCCGGCCGTCAGGTCACGCCGCGAAGAGATGGCTCCGTCGATCAAAGCGCTGAGCAGCGGGACCGGCGCGATCGTGCTCCGATCGTTGATGGTCTCCACCACATGCTCCACGACCCCACCGACCATGGTGTCCAACTGCTTCAGAAACGCCTCCCAGATACTCTCGTAGGACGAGAAGGCGCGGGGATCACCCGTGTCCAGGCCCTCCCGACGACCGTTGAAACGCGTGACGTCTCGGTTGAGGACCCACTCCAGGCACAGCATCAGGCTGAGCCGCTGGAAGCGGAAGTCGGTCCGGCCGGGCA
>CAYYVH010000600.1:0-1738 GCA_964475075.1 uncultured Anaerolineales bacterium
CCGAACTGACGGTCGCCCTGGCGGACCGGTACGACATCCTGGACGCGGGGGGCAATGGCCCTTACGAGACCGCGTCCGCCGGCTACATGGCCTGGGTGCAGCAGGAGCTGGCCAAACACGGCCTGACCACGACCATCTGGGACATGGAGGCCCGCTCCGAGCCACGGCTGACGTACAACGAGTACGTCCACTTCCACCCTGAGCTGGTGATCCCGGACGGAGAGGAGATCCTGTGCGCGCTGAAGAATCGCGCCAACTGCGCCTACGATCACGATGAGGCCGTGGACTGGTATCGCGCCGAGCAGTCCCGCGTGTTGGTGAAGGTCTTCGTCACCCGCTTCGCCGCCGGCTTCGAGAAGGTGTTCATGGGCATGCCCAACGATTGGGACAAGTCGTGGGCCGCCCTGGCTGTGACCAACCCCTTCATCGGGCTCACCGACTCCGACGGCGATCCCTGGCCGGCCTTCTACGCCTTCAAGCTGCTGGCGGGGAAGGTGGACGGCTTTGCCGTGGCGGAGAAGATGCCCGCGCCGCCGGAGGTTGAACTCTACCGCTTCACATTCGACGACGGACGCCCGGCGGTGTGGGTGGCCTGGCTCTGGGAAGACGAGGTGCGCGGCATGAACGACCCGCTGCCGACGCGGCAGGTGCGTTTGGACATCCCCGGCCCGGTGACAATGTACACCATCCCGACCACCGGCGACGCTTACGAAACGGTGCGGCTCGAAGGAGGGCCGGAGGGACTCGTGGTGGAACTCAGCCCGGAGCCGGTGCTCTTTCGGGAAGAGTGACCACTGAAGTGGGAAGGGTACGAAAGAAGATGTTCAACTATCGGCTCGTTAACTTGCTACTCGCTACCTCGTTATCTCGAATAAGGAGGCGACCGTGATCAGAAAAGTGATCTTGCTGACTCTCCTCGTTTTCGGCACTGTCTTGGGCGGCGCGGTCACCATCGCCCTGGGTGGGGACCGGCTGATGGTGGAAGATACGAGCCCGCCGGCCTCCCAGTGCGTGCAGGACGCCAATGCCAACGGAGTCGGGGATGTAGTAGACGTCGAAGCCACGGCCGCCGAGACGGACTGCCATGTCTACCTGCCGCTGGTGGCCGCTCAGTGGCGCCAACCCTGGCCCACGCCAACCCCGACACCCGACTACCACGAGCCGGCCATCAACGTCATCTTCAACGTCCACATGGAGCCCTTCCGACCGGACCCGCTACCGCTGCGGCAGCAGGAGTACGAAGCCCGCCGGCAGGAGCTGGAGCTGCCTCTGGAGTGGGCGGAAACCCTTCGGCGTCGCTCAGGGCAGGCCTACGGCATCGAGCTGACGGTGAAGGCCGGCGGCGAGTTCGTGGAGTTCTGCCTGGACAGCGGAGAATGTGGCGAGAATCCGCCCTCGGGCCTCTTCGCCGACCTGCGTGACCAGGGCGTGGAAGTGGGCACCCACTGGCACACCCAGTACCAGCGGGGTCCGCACGACTGGCCCGACGTCCCGGAGCCGGACGAGACCACCGCGCGGCGCATCGTCACCGACAACCGCTCGATGGTGGACCGGGTGATCGGGGCAGAGAACAACAAGGCCGCCGGCGGCATCGCCAGCTACCCGAACATGCACACCGATCAAGACTTCACCATGGCCCCTGGCCTGGGCGAGACCGGCGAGGCTCAGTTCGGTCACGTGGTCTGGAACCCCTGGCGACCCGGCGAGGGGGCCGGCTTCCCCGAAGACCTGTCCAATG
>CAYYVH010000601.1:0-1724 GCA_964475075.1 uncultured Anaerolineales bacterium
ACCACTGCCTACTACCTGCCCCGTGTCCTGCCCTGTCGTCGGGGCACGGGGGCTGACGTGACGATGGTGCGACGTCGCTGTAGTAGCATCGCTGACGCGCTGTGATGCGCGCTGTGGCGTGCTTGTGTGGTCCTCGATGGCTCTCCGGTGCTGCCTGCTGGGCGGGTGGCCAGCTGCTGACCGAGCCGGTCCGCCGTATGTCCCCGTGGTTGCTCGGTTGTCTGCCGTTGGTTCCGATAACGCACATTATGTCAAGTATTCGGGGGCTCTCGGCCATTGCTGCGGTGGAACGGTGGTTATCAGCTGCTCCGGGACGCGTATTCGGTACCCCCCCACCTGGCGGAAGGGCCCTGCCCCCCCCGAGGGGGGTCCCCCCTAGGGTACTACCTCCCCTACACACGCGAAAAAATCGAGTTTTGGGTCCGATTCAGCCGTGAGCGCCTGGTTCAGCCGGTTTTCCGAGAACGATGGTGAATTCAGCAGCGATGAGCCCGATAGCGACTTCGGTGGCGATTGCGAGGAGCGTCATTCTTCCTCCTCGATTGCTTCTTCGACGCATCTGCGGCAGAACCAGTATGAGTACATCTTGACTGCGGGTTGCTTTTGGTGGAGGAGGAGCTCTTCGACCACCGGCGCTCCCGGTACCGGAACATGAGGAATCAACGGTCCTTGGTCTTGCGTCCTTTTGCTCAGGCGATGTGCGGAGCTGGGGGTTTAGGGAGGGCGCGGCCCTGAAGATTGAGAGACCCCGCCCCAGGAGCCCGAGTTTATACCAGCGTTGTCTGAACAGGGTGTGTCCATGGCTGTTCTCGAGCGCAGTTCTTGTCTCGGAGACGATAGAGACGTGGAAAGCGAGCTGCGTGGTTCCTGAGACGGGGTGGAAGGTATTAACGGATGTAGATGTGGCTAAAGCCTACGCCCCTCGAGGGCAGGATTTGTTCACCACTCCGCCATTCCGAGCTATTTGGCCTTGCTCATTGGAATGGCGTTTACTTCGGGGGACCGTACAGTACGGAGGTGGCCTACAGCCAGTGTGTGAGTTCCACTGTGCTTTCGCGTACCCTCTGTCCTGCGTCACTTCATGAGTGTGGCTGACGTTCGGGACCCGTCGCTTTATTCGCTGCCCGTATTCGGTGTTCTCACGAGCTGGGCGTTATTCCTGCTTGGAGCAGCGTTGCGTTTGGGGTCCTTCTCCAGGTTCCCGTATGTCAGAGAGCGGTTAGCGAAGACAGTGTAGTGGTTGGGGTCAACCCTGTCCAGTTTGCATGGAACGGTTGGGTTGGGTAGAGTGTGTTTGCTAGAGAGCAGTTAGCAGGCCGGGGGGGTTTAGGCTCTCCCGGTTTTTTTTATTCTGTGTCGGTGATAGCGGTGGCTATGTTTTGCCTGAGTCGTGCAGCGAACCTGTCGCGTTGGACAGTCAACCGCCGTATCTCCTCAATGGCAGCGGGCAGGGCCTCGATTGAAGCAACTATCAGTTCCGCATCTTGTTTCGCCCTTGGGTGATCCAGGTCAGGTTGTGTGGTGCCAATGAATGCCGCTGACTCTGGCGCCTTGATGTGCCAGTTCAGCGCACCACTGTTGAGGTCCCACCGTTCCGCCTCCCACGGACCCGGCGTCGCTGTACGAAGGCCGAGCAGTGGAGCGGGCAGAGCCTGTGTGTCGTTGAAGACCAGCCGATCGCCGGCCAGCAGCAGATCCGGCAGGTCTCGAAAGACATGATGTCG
>CAYYVH010000602.1:0-1720 GCA_964475075.1 uncultured Anaerolineales bacterium
GGGAGGCGGCACCACAGTGACGCACACAACCCCGCCCCCTCGAGCCGCCAAGCGCCAGGAGCCTCTCGCGTAGGCGCGACCGCCTTCGCGATTCGTGGACGCTGGCTGGCGAGGGAGCCTCACTGTTTCAGTCCACCTCCATGCTGTGGTTGTATCTGTTCAGGTGGCTGAGGTGCCTGGCAGAATGGAGGGGGGCGGCTGACCGGTACTCGTTCCCTGGCCGGTCATCCGCTGCAGCATGCCCCTACCATACCGCGATCACCCACGGCACGCAACCCGGCCGTCCCGTGCCCCGAACGGATACCAGTGATTCTACTCGTAGTTGATCTGAGTGGATGCTCCTGTAACCGAGCAATTGAATCCACATCGGTAGGCCGTTGACCAGGTTCCCGGCGCATCATAGGCCGTAAAGACCTGACTTGTAGGACTCCTGCTAGTGCCAAGACTGCAGTTCAGACTCATGTCGAAGTCGAGCTCATTGCCATCCGGCACGGCGGTGGTTGTATAGGTTACTTTCTTGAGATTGTAGTTATGCGTGGTGTCAGGGTCCTTTATGTCGACGATGAGCTTGTAGTTCCATGAGTGTTCGGCCCCACCCCCTTCCTCACACTCGCTTCCGGCACAGACAGTGATTCCTACGATGCTGGTGGTGAGGTTCTTGTTCGACAACACCCAGCGGCGTCCGTTCCACGCCACATCGACAGTCGCCTCTTCCTGGTGCGAATAGCACGGAGCGGGCAGCGCTGAGCGCCACTCCGCCGTGATGCTCCACGATGTAACCTCGTCTTCTTCTGGCTCGATGAACGGGTCTGCGAGCGCCATTACTTAGGTCGCCTCGAGAGCAGAGGTCTTGGTGTAATCGCCTACGCCGCAGGTGCCATTCGCAGGTTGGCAGTCGATGGCGGCTACCTCAGGGATAGCACCAGACGGTGGAGCGGCTAACCAGCCAGTCGCGAGGG
Source organism: uncultured Anaerolineales bacterium (assembly GCA_964475075.1). Taxonomy (GTDB): domain Bacteria; phylum Chloroflexota; class Anaerolineae; order Epilineales; family Epilineaceae; genus CAYYVH01. The sequence continues at coordinate 960 of CAYYVH010000602.1, forward strand.
CCGCGGTTGAGATGAGCCCGATGGCGAGGGTAACTGCTAGCTTACGGTTCATTCTGTCGTGCCTCCTCAGCACTTGTGTTGCCACCCCGATCGGGCTCTGGCGGGGCAGATTCTCGATTATGCTGCGCCGCAATCACTTGCTTGGCGCTTGTCTTCGAGTGTATCATATGGTGGCGCTGATTGTCAAGGGTAAAATTGAGTCGGCACTGTCACACAGGCGGTGGGTGAAATAGGTGAAGGTCAGAGAATAGGATGGGGGTGAGGTGACGGCCTGCTAGCTGAGGAGTCCAGCGCGGCAGAGGGTGAAGATGGCTGCTCTGCCCTGGTCGGACTTCACGCCGCGCATGGTGCGGGTACGGAGCTTGTAGCGTCCGATGGCGTACTCGGTCAAGTTGTTGGTCGTGGGGACGTTGTCTCGACGTTTGAACAGCAGCAGCTCCTGCCAGCTGTTGGACAGGCGGATGAGCATGCGTCTGAGGCGGTAGAGGGGCGAGGCCTTCTCACCTAGCCCCGGTGGCGGCTCATCGATCTGTTCCCAGAGTTGGAGGAGCTCGTAACCGCCTTGCGCAGGCATCTCGTCGAGGATTTGGCGGATCCGCTCAAGGATCTCGTGCCACTGTGGGTCGAGCGCTTCGGCCAGATCGCGCAGCGCCTTGCCAACCCAACGCTCTCAAGAAACTCACCGTCCCGACGGGCGTTTCTGACCCTCTCAAGAAACTCACCGTCCCGACGGGCGTTTCTGACCCTCGATAGGCCGTGCG
>CAYYVH010000603.1:0-1708 GCA_964475075.1 uncultured Anaerolineales bacterium
GAGCTCTTCCAGAGCCTGGTGGAGAATCGCCGCGGCTCGACCGCTGCCCTTCGCTGCGGGAACAGCTCCGCCGGAGCGGAGGCGCCGGGTGAAGAGACGGCCCGCCTCCTCTCCCCTCAGGGGATCGAGAGAAACCCAGATCTCCCGCACCCCCCGCGGGCTCTGGAGGAAAATGTCCCCGCCGATGACCACGTTCCACCGCATGGCGAACACCTGAGTGAGCAACAACAGCGAAGCAACAAAACAAAGCGTGTTCCTGATCTGATCGGTCAGGTAGCGGCTCATCAGCACCACGATGCCCAGAAGAATGATGGGCACCATGGCCCCAAGTACCAGCTGTATCCCGATGAAGGAAAACGCCAACTGATCGCCCAGCAGCGGGCCGATAACCGTCCACTCCTCGGCCCGCTCGTAGGCCAGGGTCATGATCTCCAGCAGCTCCAGCGTGACGCTCAGGATTACGAACAGCCAAAGCCACCGGGCCAGCGACTGCATGCAGGGGGCGTCGATGCGGCGGCCCGAAAACTTCATCCCCACCTGGTATAGCAGAATCACTATGGCGATCCCCGAGACGATCGCCGAACAAAGGAAGATGATCGGCATCAACGGCGTGGACCACCAGGGTTTGGCCTTGACCGCCCCGAAAATGACCCCGACGTATCCGTGCAGCAGGGACGCCGCCGGTATGCCCAGAGAGGCCAGCACCACCAGCACCCCGTGATCCACCTTCCTGGATTGCTTCGAAACGTCGTATACCCCCAAGGCCAGGCACTTGTAGAACCCGCGCTTCCAGCCCTGGCTGTGCGAGGCCAGCATGATGATGTCCGCGCGGTGTACCAGCCAAATCTCGAACACCAACAAGGCCAAGTAGCCCGCGTAGATGAACCCGAACATGGCCATCGCCGAGGACAGGTTGGGCGTCAGCATGATGTTGAAGCCGCGCAGCGGATGCCCCAGGTGCAACAGGAGCGTCAACGGGGCGAACAGCAGGAACCCCAACGAGGCCACCAGCGACAATCTGCCGATGGGCCTCAACTCGGTGCGCTGGAACACGTGATACAGCGACGACAGGATGAACGCCCCCGCCACCAGGCCGGTGACGTACGGATACATCACGATCATTAACCGCCACAAGATGTGCAGGTCATTAGGAAAAAGATATCCGCCGTGCTCGCCCATTAGCGCGCCTCCCTGCTGAGACCCAGGTAGTAGCAGTTGGGTTCGGTAAGCAACTCGGGCTGCAGTACCTGCACCCTCTCGGTGGCAATCAACTCGGCGACCCGGTCACCGACTTTCTTGGTGTCCCCCAGCATCCGGGCCCCCACCGGGCAGGCCTGCACGCAAGCAGTCGTCAGCCCCCGGGTCAGCCGATGGTAGCAAAGGGTGCATTTCGAGGCGGTGTGCATCTCCGGGTGAATGAACCGGGTCCCATACGGGCAGCCCTGCACACAGTACCCGCAACCGATACATCGCTTATCATCCACCAGGATCACGCCGTCCAACGTGCGAAATGAAGCCCCTACCGGGCACAATTGAACGCAAGGCGTGTGCGTGCAGTGGCAGCAGAGCTTGGGGAAGAAGAACGCCTTGGTGACGGCCTGTCCGCTGACCACCGGCTCGCACCCGTCCCTAGCCCCTTCGTGGCTGTCCACGCTGACTTCACCGGGCCGCGCGCACCGAGAGCGCTCCACCCGAGTGACGTACCTGA
>CAYYVH010000604.1:0-1706 GCA_964475075.1 uncultured Anaerolineales bacterium
GCTCCGACATCTACAGCCTGGGCGCTACCCTGTACTACCTGCTGACGGGCGTGGCCCCCGCCGAGCCCCTCGATCGACTGTCCGGCACGGCAGAGCTAGTCCCACCACGACGATACAACCCGCGAATTTCGCCGGCCTCGGAGCGCGCCATTCTGAAAGCCATGGCCCTGAACCGCAATGAGCGGTTCGCCTCGGTCCAGGGAATGCGCGACGCCCTGCCGGAAGCCGAGATCACGACGCCGGCCTCGCCCCTCAAACAGGACTCCAGGCTCGTACCGCTCCTGGCTCTGTTGCTGGTAGTGTTACTCGCTGGGGCGGGCGCCTTCGGCGTGTGGCGCTTCGTGAGCGCCAGGTTTCTCGACGCTCCGCCCGGCCAGACGGCACAGGCGGCTGCGACAGCGCCCGCCACCGCAACGGAGACGCAGCCGGCCTCGGCAGATCAACCCTCCCCGTCACCCACGACGCCGCCGGCCGTCGAGCCCACCGCCACCGCCGAAGTGCCCACTCGCGCGCCAACCGCTACCTTGCGCCCGCTCACGGGGCCGGGTACCGGCCCAACGCAGGAGCCAACGGTGATTCCGCAGCCACCGGGCCTGACGGTGACGCCTGTACCGCCACCATCAGAGCCAATCGTCACGCCGTTACCCGAACCGGAGATGACCGCCCGCTTCCCGCGTCTTGTGCTGGGCAACTACTTCGCCTGGTACGACGCTGACAAGTGGGACGACTGCAACATCAGCGCCGGCGACAAACCGTTGCAACCCTACAGCTCTGATGATCCGGCAACCATGGCACGCCACATTCGCATGGCCATGGGGGTCGGGCTGGATGGCTTCACTCAGCATTGGTTCGCGCCGGGCGAGCGCACGGATCAGAACTTCAGCAAGCTGCTGGCCCAGTCCCAGGGCGCCGACTTCCATTCGACCATCGTCTTCTCACGCCACATCTGGCACGGCTCGCCGGCGCCGACCAAGCAAAACGTGGCCGAAGCTATCGGCTACGTCATCGACACGTACAGCGGCCATCCCAATTTCCTGCGGCTGCAGGGCAGACCGGTGATCTTCTTCACCGACATGTACCGCGTGCCAACCGAAGGCGGCCAGACGCCGCAGCAAGCGTGGGCCGACATTCGAGCGCAGGTGGACCCCAATGGCAACACCTGGTGGATCGCCGAGGGATTGGACCCCTCGTATCTGAGCGTCTTCGATGGCCTGTACGTGTACAAGATCACCCACGCCGACTACCCCAACGACTACGTCAAAGCCTCACGCTGGGCCAACCAGGTGCGGCAGCGGGAACAGAAGACCGGCAAGCCCAAGCTGTGGATTGCGACGCTGTCGCCAGGGTGGGATGACACACGGGCAGGGTGCAAGCCAGACGTCCGGGCGCCCTCCACGCCCCACAAGCGAGATCGAGAGGATGGCGCTTTCTACCAGGCCACCTTCGACTCGGCCATCGACAGCAACCCCGACTGGCTCTGGATCCACAGCTTCAACGAATGGGTGGAGGGTACCTACATCGAACCCGGCGTGTTATACGGGGATAAATACATGCAAATGACGCGCGAGTTCACGCAACAGTTCAAACCCTGATTGTCATGCTCGATCTATCACCCGGCACGGTGCTCGAAAACCGCTACACAATCCTGCGCCCCCTGGGACAGGGCGGCATGGGCGCCGTCTACCTGGCCCAGGATGGCCGGCTCA
>CAYYVH010000605.1:0-1696 GCA_964475075.1 uncultured Anaerolineales bacterium
CTACCAGTTGGCCCGAGTGAGGGTCATCCCCGTGGTATACGACGCCACCAACGATCAGGCTACCCTCTATCGGAACGTGACGGTGCAGGTCACCTACGAGTCGCCTGTAGCTGTGGCTTTGAGTCACTTCCAGACGGACAAGACGAGCTACGCACCAGGCGAAACAGTGAACACCACATCCGAGATCGCCAACGTGGGCGACACGCCGGTAACGCTCACCGTCGTGCTCGTCCTTCAGGACGTCTATGGTCGAGTGGTAGGCCGCCAGCCGTCAGGGGCGTTTGAGGTGCCGGCCGGTGGGTCGTACACCCTGACGCTGGGATGGACCGGCCTGCTGGATGACGATGCTTACCTGGCACGGCTCTTCGTCCGGCAGGGCGAACAGGTCGTGGCAGGCGCGAGCCAGGAGATCTTCGTGGCGCGTGGTGAGATCGCAGATCTCACAGTGCCCGCGATGCTTGTCCCTGGCGAGACCGGCACTTTCGAGGTCACCTTCGCCAACCGTGGTGCCAGCGCGACGATTGCCGTCGTTGGGCTGTCCATCTACGACGCAGACGACGAGCTAGCCGCGTTCCTGGATCCGCAAGCGGTGTCGGTGGAAGGCGGCGCCTCCGAGACAGTAAGCTTCGAGTGGGCAGCCTCAGCAGTCAGCGGGGGGACGTATACGGCCTCCGCCACCGTCACCGCTGGTGGGCAAATCTATGGGCCAGCGTCCGAGAGCTTTGAGGTGGGCTACCGGGTCTACCTGCCATTGGTCCTCAGGACCAACCGGTGATAGCCCTGAACACCAACGGGTGTTGAAGTGGCAAAAGACGTGGAGGGCCGGGCAACCGAGACGCCCGGCCCTCCGTGTGCTGGCAGTGCGCGGTGGCAGATACGTCGCTGCGTTGCCGGCGCTGGCGAAGGGAGTGAAGGGCATAAGATGCAGAAGGTGCGACGCACTCTGAGAAATGCGTCGCACCTTCACTCCTGGGATCGGTGATTGACGATTAGCGATCAGACTCCCCTGGAAATCGAGATGGGTAACTGGTGACTGGCTACTCGTCCTGGGATAGGCGAGCGCGCAGGCGCTCCAATTCCGCCTCCAGCGCCGCCGCGCGTGCTTCAGCTTCCTGGCGGGCCTTCGCTTCTTCCTCGGCCTGCACTTCGGCCTCCTCGACCCGGGCTTCAGCTTCCTGACGGGCCTTCGCCTCTGCGGCCGCTCGGGCTTCAGCTTCCGCGACTCGGGCTTCGGCCTCCTGGCGAGCCTCCGCTTCTTCCTCCGGTGTCAGCAGCCAGGCATCGGTGCCTGGGTTGTACAGACGCAGTACATAGGGCATCCCCTCGCCACCATCGGGCCGAACCGGAGTCCACTCCGGCTGCATCCACAGCTCCAGTCCCAGCAGCTCGCTGGCGACGCTCGTGATGCCCCGCTCGGGCGGCAGGGCGGGGATCGGCTCGTAGTTGCGTCCGACCATCTGATACCCCTGCAGCGGTGGGTCGAAGTACTCCGCCAGCGGATCGAGCCGGAGGGGACCTCCCTGATTCGGCGGAGTTGGACTCCGCCAGCCGGCCCAGGTGGAGCCGGAGGACGCGGAGTACAACTCCGCTCCATCAAGAGAGACGCCTGAGGGCCGCTTCCTCCATCGCCCGATCGCCGACCTGACGTGCCGTGGCCAGCATGGCCTCGGCGTTCTCGCGCACCGCGTCCAGCTCG
>CAYYVH010000606.1:0-1695 GCA_964475075.1 uncultured Anaerolineales bacterium
ATCGGGTGCTGCAGGCGGCGATAGGGCAGCCCCTCCAGGCGAAGGTCGGTGGCCCCTGGGCTGAGGGCCATGATAGCACGTGCTGCGTGATCCGACAAGTCGGGGAACAGGTAGCCTTGCTTGACCACGACGATCTTCTGCGTCATAGGATCTACACCAGCCCCCGCTGCGATGGTGGCCCGGTCGGCGAAGAACCAGCGGTGCGCCGTCAGCACGATGGTGACGCCTTCGACCTGCACGGCGGCCATCGCCGGTCTCCCCTTGCCGTTTTCGGGGCTCGGGGAGAGGTGCTGCACGTGCCCGGTCACATCGAGCGGTTTTCCGTTCACCTGATCCATCTTGCCGCCGATGGAGAGCCTCACCTGCGCTCCCACACCAGCGGCCATGCACTGCCGCACCGCGGCCGGGTCCGCCACGCCTGCTACCACGGCATCCTGAGCCCCCAAAGCCAGCAGGCGCTCGGCGAAGAGGGGGATGTCGCCAGCCGCGCCGGCCGTCACGTTGTCACCCGAGTCAGAGATGAAGATTGGTCGCTCGGCGGAACCCATTGCTCGCCGAATGGCCTCGTCTACCGAGGCGGTCTCCACGTGAAAGCCGAAGTCATGCCGCCGTGTCCAGACCTCGCGGGCAAGGCCGGACGCTTGCTCCTGTGCCAGCGCCCTAGCGCCTTCTGCAACGACGATGACGCTGGTCGTGGTGAAAGGCCCATCGGTCCAGGCGCAGCCGATCAGGAGTGAGGCGTCCATGAGTCCCGGCAGCCGCTCGATCTCCGTCAGGCGGGCATACAGCGACTTGGCCGGCTCAACGTCCGTGACAGCCGACTCGCCAGCCAGGAGCAAGGGCGGCTTGACGAGGACCGAGACTGGCCGCAGCCCCTCCCGCAGTGCGCGCACCAGGTGCCCCAGGGCGCGCCGGCAGGTCTCTTCGTAGTCGCGGTGTGGCGCGGTGCGAAAGGCGGTGAGGATGTCTGACTTGTCCACCAGGGTGAGGCTGATGTTGCCGTGTAGATCGAAGCTGGCGGAGATGAGAACGTCTGGTCCGACCAACGCGCGTACAGCCGAGACGAGATCAGTTTCACCATCCCCGATGTCCTCGACCTCCATCGCCCCGTGCAGATCCAGATAGACCCCGTCAACCGGCAGCGTCGCCTGCAACTCGCTTAGCAGCTCCTCTTTGAGCTGGCTGTAGGTATCTCTCCGCACCAGGCCACTCGGCAGGGCTCGGGAGACGAAGGTAGGGAAAAGCTCGACCCCCTCGGCCTGCCAGGGATGCCCCAGTCGTCCCTCGAGGAGCGACCTGCCCCGTACGATCCGGAAGTCGTCGTAGTGCGTCCAAACCGGTGAGAACGTGTTCGTCTCGTGTCTGATGCCGCCAATGGCGATGCGCTTGCTGTCTGTCATGTGTCCTATTCCTTCTTATGCGAACTCGGCGACGGCTACCGGACGTCTTACTGCAAAGCTTTGGCGATGGAGTTTGATTCGCTCAATTTCGTGCAGCGTCTCCGCCGTGAGGTAGCTCTCACCGCAATGGGGACAACTGACTATAGGTACATTCTCGATCACCAGGAGGTTCTCGCCTTTGCCATAACTCCGCGTGACGCGACGAACGTGTGCCCCCTCTTTGCCACAAATATCACATACCATATTCATCCTCCTCAGCACTGTGTCTATGTTGTGTGCTCAGCCCAACTTGAGC
>CAYYVH010000607.1:0-1679 GCA_964475075.1 uncultured Anaerolineales bacterium
CCAGGGCCTCTTGCTGACGCACGGCCTGCCGAGCCAGATGCGGTACGCGGAGGACGGCAAGAGGGAGACCACCGTGCTGCGGAAGCCCCTTGCCGCGAAGGCGGAGGGCAACAAGATCTACACGATCGCCATCGGCCCGCCACAGGACACGAACCCGGACCTCCTGAAGGCGGTGGCGACGGACGAGACCCTGTACTACTACGAGCCTGATCCGGAGGACCTGGGTCGTGTCTACTCCGAGATCATCCGGCGGATCGGCTGCCCGAGGACCCGGTTTGAGTGGAATGACGTCTGGCCGGTGTATCCGTAACCGGCGCAACGGAACACTGGACGAGGGCGGCCCGACGCTGCACGCAGCGCCTGGCCGCCCTTGAAACTGACTTGACAGCTGCGTGACGCAGTGTAGTTTGTAATCGCGGTGGGTAAGGACATAGGAGGCTGACGGCCGGCTCCGCTCCCCGGACAACGGGCCGTCGGAAGGCACAACTAGAGAAGGAGGAGTGTACGATGCGCCGGTTCCTCTCGGTCGGTCTTGGTTTTCTGGTCGTAGGGGCGTCGCTTGGCGCCCTGGCCCCGGTGAATGCCGCCCCGAGCGCGGCGACAGTGCAGCAGGATGTACCCGCCGGAGATCGTGACAGCCCCTGTCATGCCGAGCGGTTCAAAGCCATATCCCCCTCGGTCCTGTTGCTCGGTGAGCGCACACGGGTCACGCTGCAGGTCACCGCCCTGTGCGCGGGGGAGACGTTCCCCTTGCACATCGTGCTCGTCTTGGATGCCTCGGGCTCCATGCAGGGGCAGAAGAACCGGGACATGAAAGATGCTGCCAAGAAGCTCGTTCAGCGCCTGAAGCTGAGGGACCACCCCGAAACCCAAGTCGGCGTGGTGGAGTTCAACAGCCAGGCCCGCAAGCTGAGCGATCTCACGAACAACGAGGGGAAAGTCATCGCCGCGATCAACCGCATCGGGGCGAACGGTGGGACGGCCATCGACCTGGGCATCCAGGAGGGTCTCAGGGTGATCATGCGCGGCCGCAGAGGCGGGGGCCTCAGGGACGAGATCCACGAGGTGATGGTCGTGCTGTCCGACGGCGGCAACAACGCTGGCTGCGCGCCGGTGCTCCAGGCGGCCAACAAGGCCAAGGGCCAGGGCGTGCTCATGATCACGGTCTGTGTCGGAGCCGATTGCGACGCGCAGTGCATGCGGCAGGCAGCCACCTCGCCGCGGTACTTCTTCCAGGTCCGGGAGGCCAGCGGGCTGCTCCAGGTCTTCGAGACCATCCGCCGGGAATTCCTGAATATCGTTCTGAAGCAGCTCACGGTGAAGGACGTGTTGCCCGACAACATGAGATACGTGCCGGACAGCGCCGAACCCAAGCCCAGGTCCATCAGCCCCAACGGCGACATTCTGGAGTGGCGGACAAACTACGTGCCGGCGCACGGCCTGACCTACACGTTCGTGGTGGAGCCGCTGGAGCCGGGATACTGGCCCACGAACATCGAAGCCTCTGGCACCTACAGGGACAACAAGAGCCGCGTCGGCAGCTTCGTCTTCGACATTCCCTGGGTGACGGTCCTGCAGCCGGATACGGTGCCCACGCCCACGGAGCCACCACCGCCGCCCACGGTCACGCCGACGCCCACGATCGGCCCGTCGCCGACGCCCACCCCCACGCCCACCCC
>CAYYVH010000608.1:0-1679 GCA_964475075.1 uncultured Anaerolineales bacterium
CAGTTTCTACCCGAAATCTCCTGGGCGCCCTGCGCCTGGGTGAGTGACTTGACAAATTTTCTCATCGGTACTACCGGAACCCCTGGCTCTTGTTGGCGAAGAACAAGAACTGCCGCAAGCCATGCAGCGCCTCGCCCTTGTTGAGTTGCACGTTGATCCGCCGCCGATACGGCTAGCTATCGAGGTGGCGCAGGACGAGGATGCTCTTCACCAGGCGCCCGTACTCCTGGAGCACCTGGGTTAGGGCCTCGGCGTCCAAGTGCCGGGCTCCGAGGCGATGCTCACCGGATCGGAGCGCCAATGGACGGCGCCCGTCGGTATGGGTGGACGGCCGAGCTCGTTCCCCGCAGATGGCTGCCCGAAGGTCGGGCTCGAGAGATGGCGAAAGCCCGGACACGTGGTGCGCATTGTGATAAGGACGGGGGGGAGCGGTCTGTCCGTAACAAGGATCTGCGCCAGCCGATCGCTGCCGTCGATGTACGTGTAGGACGCTTCGTAATCCGGCGACGTGCTGCCAACGCCCTGGTACTGCGCGGCGCTCACAAGTCTGCCAGCTCGGTCGTACTTGTACTCCCAGGCCAGACCCGACGGAGAGCCATGTTTTCCACTCTCAGTGCGCGTGAGGCGGCCGTCGTCGTAGGAAAAAACCACAAAGGAGTCAAGAATCAGATCGGCTCCTACGCCAAAACCGCAATCCCTCCGCGTGAGCCGTCCGCCTGACCATGTGTACGTGCACGTCTCGTCGAAAACACCGTCCATAGGGTCATCAAACTCATACCTAACGACCCTGCTTCGACTGGCATCGTATTGGTAGCGCACGGCCCACGGCTCGGCATCGGCCGGCAGCAAAGCGGTCGTGTAGGTGACGCTATTCAACAGGTCGTCGTAGGTGTAGGACCACACGTACAGGAGTTGTCCACCCACCTCAGACTCCTCCCGTATCAGCCGCTGCTGATCATCGTACAGGAATCGCTCGACACGATCCAGCAGACCGAGTTCATCCGTGTCGACAGTTCGTAGGTACAGCTTGCCCGCCTCGTCGTAGACCCAGCGTGTGATCACGTCCGTGGTACCATCTGCGTCCGTGTCATTAATCTCGATCGCTCGGTGACTACGCTGGTCGTAGTAGGTCGTACGGGTCGCATCCAGAACGCCGTCTATTTCCCTGTCACGTTCCTCCGAAACATGGCAGCTGCCGTACACGTCGTCCCGAGGTGTTGGGTGGGGGGGGTCGTAAGTCGGATAGACCGCAGGCGACGTCGGAAGCGGCGTCCCCGTTGGTCCTGCACCGGCTGACGCCCCGTGAACGAGCGGCAGGTGAAGAGGCAGCCCCCATGCGGCGACTACGCCGGGGCGCTCAGAGGGTGAGCGGTGCGCCAGGGTGTGGTGAGCACCAGAACCTACCCGGCCCAGCTCGGCGCTAGAGGCCACTAGCCTGGCACTGACGGGCAGTTGCGCAGCCGCCAGCACCAGAAGCCCTGCGGCCAGTGCACCAGAAGTGACTGGAGACACAACACGGCCAGTGTCCGGTTTTGCGGCCGCCAGCCGATCCCGTACTGAGTCTGTTCGGCTTCCGGAGACCATGGCGGCAGAGTCCATTCAGATCACATCGTCAGGCTGAGAAGAGTCTGGCTAATCTGGGTTGGAGAGCGGCTCACGCGGCCACCCGCAGAGCCAGG
>CAYYVH010000609.1:0-1677 GCA_964475075.1 uncultured Anaerolineales bacterium
CGGAGGGGTGGAGGTAGGGCCGGATCGCCCAACAGGGTCGCCATCCGGACCAGGTTCACCACCAAGGCGGCCGCCAGGGCCTGGAACTGCGTCTTGTCGGTCCCACGGTAGCGCGCTTGCCGCAACCGTCCTCGACCGTACATGAGGTGAGCGAGCCGGCGCTCCACCAGCGGTCGTTGCTTCAGGAGCCGCTGGATGCGCTCGGTGTTCTCAAGCGCTCGGGCCCGCTGCAGGCCCGCTTCGAGCGGATGGAGTCGGATGCTGCGTCCACGTCCCTCTCGTCGCATCACCTCCGGATCGCGTCGTGTGCAGGCCTCGCGTAGCGTACAGCCTGCGCAGACCTGGCCATCGAAGTAGAAGGTCCCACCGCGGGAGACCCCCTCGGCAGAGGTATGCGTGACCTCGCCGGCCGGGCACGTGATGCGCCCGACCGCCAAATCGATCGTGAACGCATCCTTGCTAAAGCAGCCCGCAGGCGCCGATGCGGGCGGTACTCGCGCCACCATCTCCGTCCCGCGCTCCGCCGCCGCCTCGCGCAACCCGGCCGGGCTGTAGGCCATGTCACCCACATACGCGTCCGGTTTGATGCCCTGATGCTCGTGCTGCTCCATCAGCGCCGCTGCCGCCGTCCCGTCGTGGACGTTGGCCGGCGTCACGTGCACCGCCGTGATCAACTCGCTCTCGGCACTCACGCCCACGTGTGCTTTGTAGCCGTCCCAGCTCCGGTTATGCGACTTGTGCCCCCGCCGCATCTCCGGATCCCCCACGCTCACCACCCGATCCTTCGCCACACCTTGTCGGACCTGCACTTCCGTGCCCAGGTCCAGCACGCTCTGGGACGGATCGCCCTCATCGGGATCCGCCTCCGGCACCTCGGCTTCAGGCGTATTCACCCGCTCCAGATCCTGCATCAGGATGCGACGCAGCAGCGCCGCCGCGTCGGCGATCTCCGGGTCGGCTTGCTCCTCCTGGGTCGTCTCTTCCAAGAGGCGTCTCGCTTCCTCCACCACATGGTTCAGGAAGGCCCGCCGCTCCCCTTCCTTGCTCCAGTCGATTCCCGCCCGCCCCTTCAGGCTCCCTTCTTCCGCGGGACCGGTCAGCACCAGGCCCAGCTTACCCGCTAGATCCCCTGGCTTCGCCCCGCGACGCCGGGCCGTCACCCCGAGCAGCTTGCGCACCGCGCTGCCAATCAGGTTGTACGTGTCCTCTACCGCCCCCCGGCCCCAGATCGGAGAGGAGTCCAGTACCTGCACCTCGTCCCCCCTCAGCACGCCCGCATCCATCGCTCGCTTCAGGAACCGTCCGAACGCCTCCTCCATCTTCCCGTGCAGCTGGAGCCGTGCTCGGAAGTCCACCAGCGTCGCCTGCCCCACCGCCGGATCTCCCACCTCCAGTCCCAGCGCCGCCTTCCATCTCAGATCAAACGCCATCCGCTCCACTGCCTGCCGGTCCGTCGCCCCCTCGTACATCTGCAACAGCAGCAGCTTGAACATCCGGCTCGGTGGCACGCTCGGCCGCCCCGTCGTCACGTCGTAGCACTCCACGAAATCCTCGTCCGACAGCAGCCGCCGCCCCTCCCGGTACAGCGTCTCGTAGAAGCTCCCTGCCTCCAGCAGTCCCTCCACCGCCAGCGACGCGTCGAAGAACGACCTCTGCTCGCCTTCTCGTCCCAGCATC
>CAYYVH010000610.1:0-1677 GCA_964475075.1 uncultured Anaerolineales bacterium
GCCCGCCGACACTCACCGGCACCGCTAGCTTGGGGACGCTCTGCGGCACCTACCCTGGATACCTGAACTTCGTCGGGGACCAGATGCTGGACGGCACCGGAACCGTGATCTTCGCCGGGTGGGCATCCATCCCTGGCAACGGGCTGCGGGTGGCGAATGCGGGCACGACTTTGACCATAGGTCCAGGCATCACCGTACGCGGGGCTGCCGGCTTTGTAGGCTACAGCGGGCGGTGGGGGGGCTCCTCGAATGTGGCGTTCATCAATCATGGCACCATCTCGGCCGAGGTGGCCTTTGTCTGGATCACGCTGCACGGCGACGCCGGCTGGTCCAACAGTGGCGTCGTTGAAGCCAAGAACGGGGGCGAGCTGATACTGGACGGCTCATGGACCAACGCCGGCACGATTGACGCGTTGAACGGTGGCACCGTGCAAGCCGGGGGAACGTGGGACAGCAGCGGGACGCTGCGCGCCACCTCGGGCACGGTGACGCTGACCGGCGCGTGGAGCAACACAGGCACCGTGGAGGTGATCACCGGAACGGTGAACCTGGAAGGCACCTTCACGACAGCCGACCTCGGGATAGTCCAGAATGCCGGCGGCACCGTCAACCTGAAGGGCACGCTGGACAACACTGGCGACACGCTCACGCTGGACGGTACGACGGGCTCCTGGCGGATGGCGGATGGCACCATCCGTGGGGGGACGGTGAACGCGACCGATGGGGCCAGGTTGATCTACGCCTCGCAGTTTGGCGCGTTAGACGGCGTGACGATGAACGCCAGTATGAACCTGGCGGTATCGGGGACTGACACGCAGGTGAACATCGTCAACGGGCTGACGCTGAACGGGACGGCCACCTTGGGCGTGAATGGAACCAACGACCATGGGCTGCTCAACTTCGTGGGCTCCCAGACCCTGAATGGCACAGGGACGGTGGTGCTCAATGACCGCCTGAATGCCCAGTTCTGCAACGGGCTGCGGGTGGCCAACGCGGCTACGACCCTGACCATCGGCCGGGGTATCACAATTCGAGGCACCGATGGCTTCGTGGGCTACAGCCTATGCCCTGCCGGCTCGCCCAGTGTCTCCTTCGTCAACCAGGGGACCATCTCGGCGGATGTGTTTGGCGGGACGATCAGCCTGTGGGGTGACGGCTGGAGCAATACCGGCGCCGTCCAAGGCCAGCATGGCGGGCAGCTCGACATCCCCGGCCCCATGTTCAACGCCGGTCAACTGAAGCCCGGGACGGGCGTGGCTCCAGTTAGCCTCACCAACGGTTTTGTACAGATCGCGGCCGGCACCCTGGACATCGACATCGGCGGACCCACGCCGGGGACGGATCATGGGCAACTGGCCGTCACCGGCAACGTGGCACTTGAGGGCACGCTGAGCGTTCGCCTGATCGACGGCTTTATGCCGGCCAACGGCGCGACGTTCACCATTATCGACAACGACGGGACAGACGCCGTCGTCGGCACCTTTGACGGTCTGCCGGAGGGAGCCATCCTCGAAAGCGCAGGCGGGTTTCAGATCAGCTATGCCGGCGGCGACGGCAACGACGTGGTGCTGACCAAGATCGAGCTTGGGTGTATCGTGAACAGCGCAGCGGATAGCGGCCCCGGCTCGCTGCGCGCTTGCCTGGAGAGCGCCAGTACCGGCGACCGGATCGACTTCG
>CAYYVH010000611.1:0-1676 GCA_964475075.1 uncultured Anaerolineales bacterium
GAACTCGCAGAGACACCGGGGATGCACCGCAAGGCGGCGATCGGGCTGCTGGCGAAGCGAGCGCGGCGGACGCCCGGCCGCCGCGGCCGGCCACGCCGCTACGGGCCAGACGTCGCCGCGGCGCTGGTGCGGCTGTGGGAGATAGGAGACCGGATGTGCGGCAAACTCCTGGTCGCCGTACTGCCCGACTTGCTGGCCGCCCTGGAGCGTCACGGGGACCTCAGCGTCAGCCCCCAGGTGCGGGAGCTGCTCCTCACTATCAGCCCCGCCACGGTCGACCGGCTGCTCCACCGGCAGAGACGGGGGAGGCTGAGGCAGCCCCAGCGCCCGAGCCCCGCGAGCGCGACCCTCAAGAGCCAGATCCCGATCCGCACCTGGAGCGATTGGGGCGGCGCCGAGCCGGGCGCGCTCCAGGCCGACCTGGTCCTCCACTGCGGCGAGAGCACCGAGGGCTTCTATCTCACCACCCTCTGCGCCGTAGACGTGGCGTCAGGCTGGACGGAGCTCCAGCCCGTGTGGGGGATGGGCAAGCAGCGCGTCGGCGCAGCGATCCATCATCTCCGCCAGCGGCTGCCGTTTGCCCTCACCGCCCTGCACACCGACAACGGGTCGGAGTTCATCAACCATGTGCTGTACCCCTGGTGCCAGCGAGAAGGCATCAGCTTCACCCGGGGCCGCAGCTACCGGAAGAACGACCAGGCCTATGTGGAGCAGAAGAACTGGCTCACTGTCCGCCGTCCCGTGGGGTACGGGCGCTACCGCTCGCGCCAGGCCTTTGCGTTGCTCCAGCAGCTCTACCCCCTGCTCACGCTCCAGGGCAACTTCTTCCGGCCGGTCCGCAAGCTCGCGGGGAAGCAGCGTCAGGGCGCCAAGATCGTGAAGCGCTACGACCAGCCCCAGACGCCCTACCAGCGGCTGCTTGCTGCTCAGGCCCTCACCGCCCCGCTCCAGGCTGCCCTCGAGGAGCGGCTCCTCGCCATCAACCCGGCGCGCGTGTGGCGACAGATCGACGAGCTGCTGCAGGAACTCTGGCGTACCGCCGAGCGCCCGGACGCCCAGGGAGGGTAGTATGCTCGGTAACACTACTTATGAGGCACCGCTTCCCCGTTCGGTAACACTTACTTATGAGGCATCTCGCTGAGAACGATTGGCCCCGCCAAGCGTTCGGATGTAAGATTCACCGCACTCACAACTACACGCATATGAGCAGTCGGATTGGAGTCAGGCATGACAACAGCCACTATCAGCATCGAACAGCTTGCGGAAGCGAAGCAGCGCGGAGCAGCGTTTCTGCTAGGCCGCCAGAGTGAAGATGGGGCCGTGGGCGACCCCAGCGGCGGGCTGGGCTCCTACTACAAGGCGCCCTGGGCGCTAGCGGCCGCGGGCGAGGCCGGCGCAGGCGCGAAGGTCGTGAGCTGGATCCGCGAGCATATGCTCGCATCGAACGGCGACCTCGATGGCGAGCCGGGGCGCGGCCCCAACTTCGCGCGCGCCTACGCGTATCCCAACGCCTGGATCATCTGCGGCGCTCAGAAGCTCGGCCAATTCGACGTAGCCAACAAGGGCGCCGAATTCCTGAGCACGCTTCAGCACCTGGAGACCGGCGGCTTCCAGACCCAGATCGACAAGCCGGACAGCGCACAGGACGTGATGTCCGCCTGCCAGGCGGGCAACGC
>CAYYVH010000612.1:0-1667 GCA_964475075.1 uncultured Anaerolineales bacterium
CCGTCAACTCGCGCCGTCCGTCGCAAGCAGCGGAGGCCGCCGTGTCGCAGGTCCGTGCGGAGCGTGACCGCATCAGATGACGGCCCGGCCGAGACACTTTCAGGATCACCTTCAGCATGACTGGAGGACCTGGGGCCACCGGAGGAACCGATCCGGTCACCGCCACTGTCACATGGCAAAACCCGTGACCCAATCGACATTTGCCGGCCAGGGCTGCCGTCGACGATGCAACGATGGAGGACCCGGCCCACCGCCCCGTTGTAGGTTGACGACACGATGAACACGATCGGCACGAGGCTGCGACGCCCGAAGATCTTGCCGGCCGTGATCGTGATGGCCGTCATGAGCGCTGCCTGCTCTGGTGGTTCGACCGGACAGTCCATCGGGTCCACCTCGGGCACGACCAACCCGGCAGCCGAATCCCACGATGCAAGCGTGCCGACCACCAGCCCCGCCACCACCGTGCCGGTGGTCATCATCACCACCACCGCACCCCCGGCGTCCACATCGTCGGGCCCCACGGCCGACGGGGCCACGACCACCGAGCCGCCGAGCACGGCAACACCCACGTCCACCTTGCCGGCCGACACCGGCGCCACCCCCACATGCGCCACCCTGCCGGCCGGGGTCACCAACACGTCGATCGCCGCCGGAGGGTCCGTCCACGATTTGCGGATCTTCGTGCCGTCGTCAGCCGATGGCACTGGACTGCTGCCCACTGTGCTCGACTGGCACGGCTACGACCAGAGCGGGCCCGTGCAGGCAGATTTGTCGGGTTTCGAGACGCTGGCCGAATCCGAGGGATTCATGGTGGTGCATCCAACCGGCGTACCCAATCCCGGGCGAACCGCCAACGGTTGGGAGCTCGACCCGGCCCGCGACCCCGGCCGCGACGACCTGGCATTTGTTGGGGCCCTGATCGATGAGCTGACCGCCTCCTGGTGCGCCGACCCGGCCCGGGTCTACTCCACCGGCATGTCCGACGGCGGGTTCTTCACCTCGATCCTGGTGTGTGAAATGGCCGACCGGATCGCCGCCGCCACGTCGATCGCCGGGGTGATGCGAACCCCCGGCTGCCATCCGTCCCGCGTCGTGCCCTACTACGCCTTCCACGGCACCGCCGATCCGGTGGAACCGTTCGCCCCCGACTTCGCGGCGTTCGAACAGTTCGCCGCCGATGCCGGCTGCGGGCCGCCCGATCAGGTGAGCGTGACCGCCGAGGTGACCGTGTTCGGCTACACGGGGTGCCCGTTGAGGTTCTTCCGCATCGAGGGCGGCGGTCATGCCTGGCCCGGCTCACCGGTGGCCGACGCCCAGCCCGCATGGCTCGGCCACACCACGACGGACATCGACGCCACCGCTCTGAGCTGGCAGCTGTTCCGGACCTCTGTACTCGCCGGCTAGCGCGATCGGGTCTCCGAGTCGATGCCATGGCAAGATGGCTGCGGAGGTTTCCATGCCCAGCAGTCCCTACGGAGAGATATTCCGGCAGGCGCTCACCACCGCCGCTCTGTGGCACGCCGATCAGAAGAAGAAGGTGTCGGATGCGAGCCGCGATCCGAAGGTGCCCTACATCAGTCATCTGATGACGGTGTCGGCGTTGGTGTGGGACGCCGGCGGCAACGAGACCGAGGCGATCGCGGCCCTCCTGCACGATGCTGTGGAAG
>CAYYVH010000613.1:0-1662 GCA_964475075.1 uncultured Anaerolineales bacterium
AAACGCACCACCGCCGAGACCGACGCGCTGAAAGAAGCCCGCAAGTTCCTCGAAAACCGAGGCAACGCTCAGCGTTTGTACAAAAACATGCTGACCTTCATCGCCGCCGACGAGAACGACGCCGACGCACTCAGGGAAGCAGTCCGCGCTTTCCTGGCCTGGCAGTCCATCAACAACGAGTGGGAGGAGCTCAACCTGGACGCTCAGCAGCGCCGGCAGGTGGCCACCAGCCTCCAGAAAGCCGACGAGACCGTGGACCTGCGGCTGCGGTCGGCCTACAACTGGTTGCTGGTGCCGGCACAGCCCGATCCGCTGGGTCCCATCGAGTTCCAGGCTGGCAGGATCAGCGGCGACGACAACTTCTACGACCGCGCGGCGCGCCGGCTGCGCAACGATGGGTTGTTGGTCTACGAATGGTCACCCGACATCCTGCGGATGGAGCTGGACAAGTACATCTGGAGCGAAGAGCGCGGCTGGGAGGTCGGGCTGAAGCAACTGTGGGAGTACCTGGCCCAGTACTGCTACCTGCCGCGACTGTTCGACCACCAGGTGCTGGTGAAAGCGGTCAAGGATGGCGTAGGCCGGCTGGATGCCCCCTTCGCCTACGCAACGGGAAAGAGCGACGATGGCTACCACACCGGTCTGGTCTTCCGCGAGTTGGGCAACATCTACTTCGACGACAGTAGCCTGCTGATCCATCCCGACCACGTCGTCGCGCCGCCGGAGGTGAGGCCGAAGAGAGTAGCCGAGACACCTGGCGCTGAAGAAGGTGATGGTCGCGGCGATACTGGCCCGGTCGTCGAGCCTGAACCCAAAGAAAAGGTCCTGTCACGCTACTACGGGCGCGTAGACATTGATCCTCAGCGGGTAAACAAGGATATGGGCGTTATCGTCGAGGAAGTGATTGAGCGGCTCACCAGCCAGCTCGGCTGCGAGGTGGAGGTCACCCTGGAGATCGAGGCGCGCCGGCCGGAGGGCTTCGACGAGAGCACCGTCCGCACGATCAGCGAGAATAGCCGTACACTAAAGTTTGAGCATTATGGGTTTGAGGAGGGGTAAGCCTGTTTTCTCTCGGGGTTAGGGGAACGGTCCAATCACAGCCGGCGCGATGGGCGACCGTGACGCCGTCGCTTCAGAATGATGCGCGTGGTGAGTTGGGCTACAGTCGGGGCCCTGGCCGAGGTGGCGGTGGAGCTGGCAGATGTGACGGTGGGCGATGACTGGGAGGGAAGACAACAGTGAGTGACAAAGGGGCACACAAGTTGGACGCAGGCAGTGAACGATGACAAATTCCAGCGCGTTTCGTCAGCGCTTAAGCGATATTCTCTCTCACCTGACGCCTAATCGAGTCGTCGGGATCGGGGGCCTGGCCGTGCTCTGTTCCGCGTCGGCCCTGAGCCTCCTGCCGACGCCCACCGGGGAGCCAGACCTGACCAGGCTCATCACCCAGGCGGTGGGCGGTCTGGGGCTCAATGTCCTGGCCAGTGTGCTGGAGAAACGATGGCGCAGCGCGAAGCGTCTGCGCCATCGGTTCGCATAACGCGCTTGGCGGGTGCGGTGTGAGCAACTTCGCCAGCCAGCTAGCCCCAATGCGGGTGAGGAATTCGAAAAGGGCGCTGATTAGCCAAGTCGCGTTCATGCGGTGGTTAGGGCGCACCTCTT
>CAYYVH010000614.1:0-1661 GCA_964475075.1 uncultured Anaerolineales bacterium
GCGGTGTACCAGGATCTCAGCTCCGGGCGTCGGCGGCTGCTGCACCGGCGAGCCGCGGAGGCGCTGGAGAGTCTGGAGCCGGGCGACGTTGTCGCTCTGGCCTGGCACTTCGAACGGGCAGAGGCAGGAGCAGATAAGGCGGTTGACTACCTGCTCCAGGCTGGGGACCAGGCGCGCGGACTGTACGCCCACCAGGAGGCGGTTGACTTCTACCAGCGGGCGCTGGCGCTCTTGGAGGAACAAGAGGAGTACGAACGGGCAGCGCGAACGCTGATGAAGCTGGGGCTGACCTATCACATCGCCTTTGACTTTCGGCATGCTCGCCAGGCGTACGATAGAGGCTTCGCCCTTTGGCAGCGGGCGGGGGAGACCAGAGAGGGGGTCCCGCCACCGCCTGCGCCCCACGCCCTCAGGGTGGACTGGTCTCATACACCAACCCTGGATCCGACCATGGCCTTAGACGTCGGTTCACAGGGGGTGATAGACCAACTCTTCAGTGGGCTGATGGAGCTCACTCCGGAGCTTGATGTGGTACCCGATGTGGCGCACAACTGGGAGGTCGTCGAAGGCGGGCGAAAGTACGTCTTCCACCTGCGGGATGACGCCGTGTGGAGCGATGGGACGCCGGTGACAGCGGGGGACTTCGAGTGGGCCTGGAAGCGATTGCTGGATCCAGCGACCGAATCGCCCTTTGCCCGCCTGCTTTACGATGTCAAGGGAGCCAGGGCCTTCCATCAGGGGGAGGGTAGGAGGGCGGACGTGGGGGTGCGGGCTCTCGACGAGGGCACCCTGGCCGTGGAGCTGGAAGCGCCAACGGGCTATTTCCTCCAGTTGCTGGCCCGCTGTGCCACTTATCCCGTGCCCCGGCAGGTGATAGAGGTCCACGGCGAGGCCTGGACGCAAGTTGAGAACATCGCCACCAACGGTCCCTTCAAGCTAGCACCCCGGCAACGGGGACCGTCTATGGTCCTGCTGCGAAACCCCCGATACCACGGTCGGTTTACGGGCAATGTGCAGCGCGTGGAACTGTCCTTGCGCGCGGAAGGTTCTGATTTGCTGAAAGAGTACGAGGCTGGCGAACTGGACACCTTGGGGCTTGGGCGCCCAGAGATGGACGACCGCATCCGGCAGCGGCACATCGGGGAATACGTGTCGGGACCCTTTCTGCAAACAGCCTTTGTGGGATTCAACGTGAGCCGGCCGCCCTTTGACGACGTTCGGGTACGCCGTGCCTTCGTCCTGGCCACTGACAGAGAAACACTGGCGGATACGGTCAGGAGAGGTTACGATTTCCCGGCCACGGGTGGATTCGTGCCACCGGGGATGCCAGGACACTCGGCAGGGATCGGGCTGCCGTACGATCCCGACCAGGCGCGCCACCTCCTGGCTGAGGCTGGCTATCCAGGCGGCCGTGACTTCCCCCTTGTAGACGGATTGACTCACCACGTAAAGACCGACTCTCTGAATGAGCACCTACAGGCTCAATGGCGGGAAAACCTGGGGCTGGACATCGCGTGGGAGGCCATGGAGTGGCCGTTATTTCTCGACAGGCTGGACAATGCGCCACCGCGGATGTTTCGCATGGCGTGGGTGGCCGATTATCCAGACCCCGACAACTTCCTGAGGGCGAGTCCCGTGCGACGTTGGACCCGCTGGCGGAA
>CAYYVH010000615.1:0-1655 GCA_964475075.1 uncultured Anaerolineales bacterium
TCATGGGCACAGCACACCCACCCCACGCGGGTTCGGGGCCACGCCCAAGCGGCGGAGTGCCCGGGCACGGACCTCCGGCGCCAGCAGACCCGGCCGGAAGGCGCCGGCATTGACGCAGTCGGGCAAGGTCTGTAAGAGAACCCCACTCAAATCGAGGTCGCGCTCGAGATGTCGTGCGGCGTGCAGGGAGCTGGTCACCACCACGTTCGCCAGGCGGCTGATGTGCGTCTCGAAGTGCCGCACTGGACCGAAGAAGGGGCCGGTCGGATTCAGGAACCCGTGATCGACCATCTCTCCGGTCAGGCTCCCCTGGAAGTCGAAGACGAGCGGCCGGCCGAGTAGCCGCGCCAGGCAGCCACCGATCAGGGCGCCCTCGTGTAGGTGGCCATGCAGGATGTGGGGTCGCACACGCAACGCCGTCGTGAGCCCCGTCACACCGAGGAGCATGTCGAACGCCAGCTTGTGGCGCGAGGAGCCGACCTCGTAGTCCTGGCGCCAGGGAATGGGCAACGTGCGGCGTATGTCCAGGCCGTCCAGATCACGCCCGTTGTTGTAGGTCACAATGGTCACGCGCTGCCCCAGCTGCCGCAGCACCCTCGCCTCCTCAAGAATTCGGACGTGGCAGCCGTAGTCGGCGAAGAAGGAGGTGGGCGCGATCATCAGGATCCGCCGTTGGCAACGGACGCGACGCGCCGGCCGCAGGGCATGCGCCTGGGCGCTGTGCTCTGGCGGAGCTTCAACGGATAGCGGGGGACGAACCACGAACGAGGATTGTATGAGCGGTGCCCGGATTTGCCAAGGCAGGCACCCCTACCTATCCCGCCGCCGCCAGATACGACCGCCAAGAAGGTCACGCATCACGCTGCTATCAGCCAGTTCAGCCAGGACCTCGGGGGCAACCTCGTTCGGCCGTGATTGCGCTTCCTCCCACGTGCTGCGGACAGTGTCGGCCTCCGTCAGCAACTCGTCGAGCCGCGACGTGTCCGCGCCGGCCACCATGTCGCGCACCGCCCGTAACTCGGCGGCGAACTGGTCCAGCCAGTGCACGAGGTGACCGGGATCACTCTGAAGCGCCTCACGCGCCGCACGGCCCTCGCTCTCGCGGAGGCTGGCGGCATCGCGGACGATGGGCCCGGCCAGGCGCTGCAGATCATTCCGCGATGGGCTGCGGCCCAGGAGACGCATGTAGAGGGAATCCACCAGGTAGGGCATGAGGCTTGCGCCGGCCACCAGGGCGTCATGCTCGTGGGCGTCAATGAAGTATGGTTGGGCACCTATCGCGCGCACCATGTCGCCCAGCACCTGCACGGCCTTTTCACTAGCGCTGGGCAGCGGCACCAGGCAGTAAGTAGCCCCGCGGAACGGCGTTGCCTCAGAACCCACCGGAGTGCGACGCAGGATGGGATGTCCGCCAATGAAGGAAACCCCCTCCGGCACGATCCGCTCGGCCACACGCATCACCGGCACCTTGGTGCTCGCCGTGTCGGTGATCAACGTTCCGGGCCGCATGTACTGGGCGACGGTCTCCAGGGTCTCACCCAGCTCGTTCAGCGGCTCGGTGAGAAAAAGGAGGTCGGATCCCTCCGCCATCGTCGTGAGGGTCCACTGCCCACGATCGATGGCCTCGAGCCGTTGAGCCTCCCGCACTCGCCCGG
>CAYYVH010000616.1:0-1654 GCA_964475075.1 uncultured Anaerolineales bacterium
TCAGGTCCACCCACCGCTCCTCGTGCGGGGGCAACAGGGCGTTGATGGCCGCCACACCAATAGCCGCTTCCGTCAGGCTCTCCGAGCGGGCCCGCGCAGCCAACTCCAGGGCATTGCGGTCGGTCAACCGACCGGCGTCCCGCACCGGAGCCCCACCACCGTGATGATGATCGTCATCACGGATAGTCGAAGCCAGGCCACAGCGGAGCGCGCCCTCCACCTCAACCACCACGGCAGTCCAGAACGCGCCGACCAACACGTCCTGCACCGAACCCTCCGGCAGTGTGGACAACAGATCGTCAATCAGATCCATGGACGTTGTCCTCACAGTGGGCAGCGGCTGGTGAAGATCAAGAGACTTCCTTTCCTCCTACCCGGTTTTGTATCAAAGCCACGACATCCGGGAAGTCGATCCCCAACTGGCGCAGCGTCTCCAACCTGGGGACGCCGTTCTTGTCCCAACCACGGCGGGCGTAGACCGCATCCAGCAGTTGCTCGTAACGCGCTTCCCTGTGTGCTCGCAGCCGGGCCATCTTCTCTTCCGTCGTCAGGCCATCTGGATCGACGCCGACCTCCTCCCGCAGTTGTCGGTCATAGCGCTCAGCGCGGGACTCGTACTCCTCGACGGTCACCGGCCCCACGGCGCGATAGGGTGGATAGTCGTGCTCGCGGGTGCCGAACCCCATCTTCAGGTTGAAGACCCGCTGGAAGTTGTACACCCGCTCCGATTGTCTGATCAGGTCATCGGCACTCACTGGTCTGCCAGTGACTCCCTCAAAGAGCCAGGTGTAGTTCTCCACGTGCTCCGGGACCTTGGCCGGCTCGTCGGTCTCGGCGTTGTCGGCGGGGAGGATGTCGTTCCACGGCAGCTTGCACAGACCGTGCAGGCTGAACCAGGTGCGCCACATGGGGAAATAGTGCAGGGCCTCAGCCTTATCCTCGAAGGTCGGGAGTTGGTTGTTGACCTGGTCCATGAAAATCAGCCACGCCTCGTCGTGCTGCGCGCCCTTGAGGGCCATGGCGTACCCCCCCTGCTGGGCCAGCGACTCCTTGGTGACGTACTCGGAGAACTCCAGGCCCTTGACCTCCATGCCGATGTCCTGCAGGAACGCCGGATCCGCACCATAAGCCTCGGCGAAGACCTGCTTCATACGACGCACGCCCTGGCCGACGATGCGGGTGAACTCCACCCGACGGGTGAACTCCACCCGTCGGCCGAACCCCTCACCGCGCGCCATCTGGTGCAGCAGCTCCAACGCGGCATCGGCGTTGCCCCAGGTCAGCTCCAGGCCGCCGGTGCGCTCGCGGTTCAGAATCCCCTCCTGGTAGCACTCCATGACAAAAGCCACCGAGTTGGCAAAAGAGATGGTGTCGATGCCGTACGTGTCGCAGTAGAAGTTCAGCTCCAGGATCGCCAGCGGGTCGAATATCCCCGTGTTGGACCCGACTCCCGCCACAGTCTCATACTCCGGGCCGTCCACCATCACGCCCTGGCCGGCGTACGGGCCGGTCCGCAGGTGGACGTGGTCCACGCCGTGGGAGCAGGCCATAGTACAGCCCGCCCAGCAGCCATCGGGTAGTCCCTGCGTGAACAGGTTCTTCCAGACGGTCGATTCGATCTTGTGGGCCTCGGGATGGGAGCCGTAGCGGAAGT
>CAYYVH010000617.1:0-1654 GCA_964475075.1 uncultured Anaerolineales bacterium
GAGCCTGAATCTGCTCCGGCCGGGGTGGACTGTGAATATTGAGGAGCCACAGGTTTTTGGGAACCACAGGTGACCAAGTCTTGGCACCCCACGGGCCGGCGCGGATTCAGGGTGTTCTACATCTGACAAATGTCGGATGCCAGACTGGTCGTGCAAACTATGCATTTTGAGGAGCCACAGCGAACCGAAACTCAGCATTGGTGCGTTTCAACCTGCAGGATAATTGGGGTGATATTTTCGCCCGCTCGAACTGCTTGCTGGAGCGAGAGAGGTTGCAGGGAAGCGTTATAAGCAGCTGAAATAACTGCAAAAAATACAAGCTCCGTGGAGCTGATTTCGGGCGCTCGAGGTAAGAATTACGCCGAAAAACTAATTGGTGACCCTAAAGGTAGTACTCTCGAACTCGCTGATTTCACCGTCAGAAGCTGTTATCGACACCCTACGGCAGATTCCGGGTTTGTTAGAGGCGTAGGAAATCATGGGTAGGTGTCAAAACCGAGTGAAGTGGCCCAGCGTGGTCTTCTAGTCAGGTTTCATCCGTTTACGCCGGGGCGAACGGATGAAGTTGGAACTTTCTGGCCTTCGTTGGTGACCGCCTGGAGCGACCGAGAAGTCCAAGTCCTTTCCAGATTCGTCGTCTGAGGAACGGGGTGTGCGGCACTGTTTGGTGTAGCTGCCGGAAATCAGCCGGTATGGACTGAGGAGGTGGGTGGGGCTCTTTGATAAGCCGAGACGTCAGTACCCTGCCATGCTTCTGACGTGGGATTCTCGACATCTCTTCGGTGGTCGCGCAACCAACTCGCGCGCCAAACGCCGCCAGTAAAGGCACACCAGGCTGTCCGAATTCGAGAACCCCGAGCATTGAATTCTTTGAGGCGTCTTCGGCAATTCGCTGAGAGCGGCTCGGGTTCTCTAGGGGTCCACGATGATTTCACGTTGCGCCTTGCCCATTGCCGTTCTCCTTTTGGTAGCGGGGGCTGCCGAAGCCCACTCGGTGCACCAGCGCGAAATGACCGTATTTTTCGACGACAATACGGTGAATTTGCTACTTGACAGGGCCAACGGGGTCTTGCCAGGTGGCCCCGGCCTGCGCTCGGGCGACATCGTCAACGTCCTGTTCGAGTCCACGCCAGTCCCCAACGACGCCATTAACGGTGCCGCATCCTATTCCACACTTTACGTCCCCGCTGGGACCGAGGTCGTGGATGCCGCGATGGTCGAATGGGATGGAGCCATCTATGCGCCAATACCACCGCGTCCACCCGGCAGTATGCCGGGCGGATGGGGCGATCGGGGCCAGAATTTCGACTGGGAAGGCTCATTGAGCCAGCTTTATGCAGATACGGGCATCTTCTATTCGGCGGATGCACGGACGGCCTATGCAGGGCCGCTCATACCCAACCCGCAACAGGCAGATGCAGGGCTGTCCGCTCTGAACGGCAACCCCGAACCTTGGCTCTACAATTCTTGGGACCGGTTCATGGTTGAGGCCTGGGGCGATGAGGGCCATACGGAATACGGCTACGGTTCGCCTGTGGCGGGGCCCGACACTCATTACCAGAACGATTACGAAGGGGAGGAGGGGCCCTACGGACAGGGGGGCCGGCGGGGGGGTTTCCCCAACGGGGGCCCCGGCTCCCTGGGGCCCCGGCCG
>CAYYVH010000618.1:0-1652 GCA_964475075.1 uncultured Anaerolineales bacterium
CCCCTGTACGCGTACTCGCTCAGCGACTGGTACGGCTCTCGGGATAGCACAAAGGTCATACTCGAAGCTGCCCAGGAAGCAGGTGTCAAGATCGTATCGGGTGTCTCCGCTCTGAATATCGCAGGGCGACTGCACGGCAACGAAATCGATCGGGACGGGGTCGAGCTTGGGTTGGCACAAGCCCGCCGCGCCATTGATGTCGGTGCTTTCCTGGGCGTTGAGGTGATACGACTGGCCGAGCCTAACCGCCTTGAGTCCGTCCAGCCTGCCACGGCGGAGCTATACTTGCACGCGTTTGGAGACGCCCTTCGTGGTCTGGGCGACTATGCCGCCGAACGCCGATTGCAGATCGCCATTGAGAACTTCGGCCTCACGTCCGAGCAGATCAATCGGGTGCTCGATGTGGCCGACCATCCCACCGTGGGGACACTCTATGATCCTTGCAACTACTATCGCCATGGCGAAGACCCGCTCGCCGCGCTAGAGAACCTGGGGCAGCGCGTCTACTACTGTCATCTGAAGGACGCTTGGTTCCCGTACCCGGCCCGCAAACCGGAGTCACCGCCTATGGCATCCAGTGGACAAACACCGCCCTGGTGGTGGATACGGCCTCTTGGCGAGGGCAACATCGATTGGGGGCCCATCCTATCCGAACTGGCTACCTTCTACCAAGGCTACCTATGCCTCGAGCATGACATCCGTAACAGCGTCATGCGGGGCACCCGAATCGGCATCGGGCATGTCCGCCGCGTGGCGAACGAACGCGGTATCGCCATCGAGATATGAGGAGCCAACAATGGTGTTCAGACAAAACGTCAGCAACCCCGAGGGCCCAGCCTGCCTGCCCGATGGCAGTTGGGCTATCACTGAGATGGGGTGCGGCATCGTCAGCCACATCAGTGTCGATGGCAAGACCAAGCGTGTGGTCGCACACACAGGACGGCCCAATGGGCTGGCTCTGGGGGGGGACGGGGACCTCTGGGTAGCTGAATCCAGGTTCCCAGCATTGCTCAAGCTCACGATGGACGGTGAGGTAACGACAGTCTCAAAGGGCGATGCGGATATCCCTTTTCTGTGGCCCAACGACCTCTGCTTCGGCCCTGACGGCGCGATCTACATGACCGACTCCGGCATCCTGCTGGCCGACATGGAGGGTATTGAGCCCCCCAGCGCGGCATACGAGGTGCCCATTGACGGGCGCATCTTGCGCATTGATCCGGCCAGCGGCAAGTGCACCCTGCTCGATCGGGGGCTACGCTTTGCCAACGGCATCGCCTTCGGCCCAGGCGGTGAGTACCTGTACGCCAGTGAGACACTGACCGGCAACATCTACCGCTACCGGATCGTCGAGGGACAGGTCGAGGGCGGGCGGCGGTTGTTCGCCAATGTGATGATCAGACCGCCGATCGAGCACGGCCGCGTTGCCGGACCAGACGGGATGGCCTTTGACGCTGACGGCAACCTCTACGTGGCCGTCCTCATCCAAGGCGACATCACCGTGTTGAACCCCGACGGCAGCGTCAAAGAGCGCCTGAAGATCGACGGCGTGTTCCCCACCAACGTCGCCTTCGCCCGGCCAGGCGAACGCCGCATCCTCATCACCGAGGGCTCGAAGAATCAACTGCTGGTGCTTGAGACACCGGCGGATGGCC
>CAYYVH010000619.1:0-1648 GCA_964475075.1 uncultured Anaerolineales bacterium
TCCAGCGTTAGGTCGGTGGCGCGAGCCGGTAAAGCGGCTGGCGGATGGGGCTGGGCTAGAGCGGACGCTTGGCGGGCATGCCTGGACGTCTAGGGAAGCGCGCCGGCGTGGGCAGGTCCTTGTCCACCAGCACGATCTTCTGCTTGTGGTCAGCGAGCGGAATGGGGCCGACGTGCCGGATGGAGCCTTTCAGGGTTTCCAGCGCGACATCCGCGGCCGCAACTTCCTTGTCCGTCTCCTTGCCCTTAGGGGCAATAAGCACACCGCCCATCACCAGGAAGGGCAGCGATAGCTCCATAAGCGTGTTGAGCGGCGCTAGCGCCTTCGCGGCAGCGAAGTTGTACTGCTCCCGATGGATCGGGTTGTGCGCCGTTTCCTCGCTTCGGCGGGGGATGACGACGACATCGTCCATCTCAAGCTCCTTGAGTAGCGCGGAGAGGAACTCTGCCTTGCGCTGCTTCGCTTCCACCAGCGTGAGCTTGATCGTCGGATCCGCGATCTTGAGCGGAATGCCAGGGATTCCCGAGCCGCTTCCAATGTCGATCAGTGATTTGTCGGTGAGTGACAGACCATTCTCTTCAAGGACGGGGATTAGTGCGATGGACTCAAGGAAGTGCCGCTTCTGGATGCCTTCTTCGTCCTTGACAGCGGTCAAGCTGACCCGTTCCGCCCAGTCAGTCAATACCTCGTAGTATCGCTGGTAGCGCTCCATCTGCTCAGCGCTTAGATCGACGCCCAACTCCTCGGCGCCTTCCGCAAGTATCGATAGCATGTGCTTCTCCCTGCCGTTCCTCCGCCTCCGCCCCCGTCAGTGGAGATACGGCGTACCTGTTGTGGGTCGCCAAATGCGACCATCCGTCGCGCAGCCCGGAAGGAAGTGAGACCAGAGGTAAAGAAACGCTGCTCCGGCGTCCGCCACGTCGATGAGCCTAGCCTTCGGCAGACTCTGCCGTGCCATGTGCTTCCTACCCCCGGCACTCCAGCCGGGCCTTTTCGCCAGTCACAGCCTACCGGTGCTATGCGAAACTCGTGCGTACGAGCGGCAGGTTGCTCAGGCCTACCTACAGTAGCGCCAGCGTTGACGACTGTGACTAATCTGATTGTACAACAGCCGCAGTGCTATACGCCAGCGGCGGCGCTCCAGGCTTGGCTAGTCTTCCGATCCCGCTGCGATATGGAGCGGCTCATCGGATTGGCCAAGCAGTTGGGTCTGCGCTTGAACGCGGACGGGCAGCCCCCAGACGTGAATGAAGCCCTTCGCCGCGGTTTGGTCGTACTGATCGCCCTCTTCGTAGGTGGCGAGCGCTGTAGCGTAAAGGCTGGTGGGCGACCGCGAACCGACCACGGTCGCCTGGCCCTTGTGCAGCCGCAGCCTGATGGCGCCGGTGACGTGGCGCTGGCTGGACTGCACGTAGCTGGCGATGTCCTGGTGGTGGGCCGTGAACCACAGTCCATCGTAGATCAGGTCCGCGTACTCGCGCCCGATAGATGCCTTGAGCCGCAGTTGGGGCTTGGAGAGCGTCAGCCGCTCTAGCGCCTGGTGCGCGGCCAGTAGCGTTACGGCGGCGGGCGCCTCGTAGATTTTCCGCGATTTGATGCCGACAAGACGGTCTTCCCTGTGGGAGCGTCCGCCGAATCCCTCTGGACG
>CAYYVH010000620.1:0-1645 GCA_964475075.1 uncultured Anaerolineales bacterium
CGAGCAGCTCCCCGGCCTGCACGAAGCCGAGATCGCTGCCCGTCGTCTCGCTGAGCTGGACAACGAACGTGTCGGGCGCCGCCGCGTGATTCGTTATCACCGACAGATCCCACGATGCCTCGTAGACCCCGGGCGCATCCGTCGCGTCCTTTTCGCTGAGTGCTTTGTGCAGCGTCGTGACCGAGCCCTTGGCCTTGAACGTGTTATCGCTGAAGTCGCACCAGAGCCCATCGCTGCGGCGATAGGAGGCGAATTGCAGATCGGTCGCGCCGGTCAACTCAACCGGCGGGCTCGACGTGTCGTAAGCCTGGAAGGCGACGGTGACCGTATCGCCCGCGAGCACTCTTTGTCCGTTGTTGATCATTGCGTCACGTTACCCATCAGCGCACCGTGATCCTCGCAGGCGCCTGATATGTTGCCATGCGCGCGACGAGGCGGGTATGTGCGCGGGCCGGGGTCACTCGAAAACCGTTCGCAGATAGCGGATGCCAGACTCCCAGTCTACAAAGTCGCCAAGCACCTTGTAGAGCCATTTGTCATCTTCATCTGCCCACTTTCCGCCCACGCTAGCGCGCAGAAATGAGCGGAGGGATGTCTTTGCTTTAGCGGCTTGGGGGGGCAGTCCTTCTAGCACCCGCACCCTTGCCATGAGTTTGTCGTATACGTCCAACCCTACCCAGACCGACCTCGGCCAGACATCGGCGCCCTCGTTCGTTTCGAAAACGCCAAGCCTCGCACCGATTGGAATAGCCATCAGTAGACTCCTAGTAGGGGACATCGGTTGACCATCCGACATTGGTCAGGCCCATGTCGTTTCCGCTTGTGGTGTTCGAATCCGCGGCGGTTGAGCCGGTGCCCTCGTCGCCCTGCCAGTTAGAAACAAGACCAGCCTCGTTGCCCGCCAAGCGAGCCTTCCAGTTGCCCGCAATCTCCGTGGACGTGCGGACATCGTTCCACACCCGCGGGTCGGCCATCTTGCCCGCATGTCGCACCTCTGTTCCACCGATCGCGCTACCAACATTAAACGGGTTAGCCGTGTCCTGAACGGTGCTGACATTGCTGTTCAGGAGTGCAACGCCGTTTCCTTGCGACACCGTATCGATGAAAAGTTCATGCTGAGACCCTATCGATTGAGAGACATCGCATGTGAGTGCGAGATGATACCAAGTATCAAGCGACATGGCGGCTACGGCCGTCGTCCACGAAACGACATCGTAGCCGGAGGAGCTTCTAATATCCGCCCTCCAACTCAGTAGCGCCGCGTTGTCGCGTTTCAGCGAGAACCGCGTTTGCAAGTTCTTCATAAACATCCACGTTCGGTCGTTTGTATTCGGCGGAAGCGACGACCACTTAACGTGAATCTCGAATGTGAAGTCTTGGAGGTCAAGACCTGTCTGCGATGCGTCAGCAATGCTGAGATACCGATCCGAGATTCGGTCTACGAACTCGAATGAATAGCTTAGTCCAGCCGCAGGCGCAGTCGCCCGAAGCAGTCGTCGCGACGGCCTCAACAACATGCACGCCTCCCGGGCATGGGCCGGAAGATCACGGCGCCACTCCAGCGGCATGTGCGTTCACGCTGCCCATCAGCGCACCGTAATCCTCGCAGGCGCCTGATAACTTCCTGCCCCGTCGCTGCCCGTCG
>CAYYVH010000621.1:0-1644 GCA_964475075.1 uncultured Anaerolineales bacterium
CGTCGGTGAGCCCCTAGGCGACCTCTTGGACCTGGAGCAGTGGCATCTGCCGGGGTTTGCTTAGCGACCAGAATTTCTCCGTTACGTGCGACCAGGATGGGCGTGACGCGTACACGTCGCGGCCCAAAGAAGGACCGTCGAGGAGTACTGCCTATGGAAATGTGAGCAGACCCTGCGGTGTCCAGGTGTCCCTACCCGGGCAGGCGAAGGGGAGACCCGACGTCTGAAGCCCCGGGGACAATCGCCCGATCCTGCCAGCCTCAAGGCGGGTGCGGCGTAGGGAAGAGCCAGAGGGTTGAACGCGAGTGAAGGATCGCACACCTCGTTAGAAATGAGCGGCGCAAGAGGCTGTACGCCGTAACCAAAACGGTACCGTGGGGCGGACTGTCGAGGGTAAGGATCGGCAGCGACACCCGTTGTCCCCACCGGGGGAAAGATCCCAACCGGACTGGCTCGCAACTCCTCAGTTGTCAACTGGGTAAGCCCGACGTGCCCCGCCACGGGCGGTATCCCGACCGCAAGGAAGGGGGATGGCGCAGCGGGTAGAGGATGTCGGAGCAAGCGAATGCCGGCCTGTAATCGGCCGGATAGGGCCGCCAACAGGCGGGGATACCCAACCCGAAAGGGTGCTGACTTCCGACAGGTCTTGACGGTAGAGAAGGCTTGAACCGCCCTCAATATCGGGGATGTTAGACGGTGACGATCATCACTGAACAGACCGATATGCTTGCCGCCACACAGTGGTCGACCATCGACTGGGGCCATGTGGAGACCAACGTCAGGCGTCTTCAAGAACGTATCTACCGCGCCACCGAACGCCAGGACTGGAAGCGGGTTCGCAGCCTGCAGAAGCTCCTGACACAATCCATGTCGAACAGGCTCCTGGCCATCCGGCGCGTGACGCAGGAGAACCGGGGCCGGCACACGCCAGGCGTCGACGGAGAAGTGTACGACTCCCCGACCAAACGCATGGCACTCAGCCGTGAGAATCTGACCTTGCAGGGCTACCGGCCTCGGCCAGTACGACGCGTCTACATCCCCAAGGCCGGCGGCAAGCAACGGCCGCTGGGCATCCCCACCATCCGTGACCGGATCATGCAGGCGATCGTGAAAGCAGCACTAGAACCCGAATGGGAGGCCCGATTCGAGGCCAACTCCTACGGGTTCCGTCCTGGACGATCGACCTTGGACGCGGTCCAGCAGATATGGCTCACGCTCAATCAGGAGGGAAGCAGCAACTGGATCCTTGACGCAGATCTCAGTGCCTGCTTTGACAATATCTCCCACGACTTCTTGCTGAGTCGCATCCCGGTGTTCAGGACCACCGTCAGGCGCTGGCTAAAAGCCGGCGTGGTGGAATTGGGTGAGTACAAGGAGACGGAGACCGGCACCCCGCAAGGGGGAATCGCCAGCCCACTGTTGAGTAACATCGCCCTGGATGGGATGGAACGGCTGTTCGGGTCGGAGACAAGCGACGGTCGTGCCATCAGTCCATACCGGCGAAAAGGACTCAACAGGGGGGTCGCCGTTATCCGGTACGCTGACGACTGTGTGCCACGAACGCAGGGGGTAGAAGCGATGTAGAAGAACTTGCTACCCGATGCGGTGCTGTGCCAGGGATGGAGGAAGGCCCTCCGGGATCGC
>CAYYVH010000622.1:0-1638 GCA_964475075.1 uncultured Anaerolineales bacterium
TTAGGAGGCCAGGGCCCCTGCTCATTAGGGGGTCTGTTGGCGCGATACTCAACATCCCATTTTCCGTCAGGCCCCCACTCGGCCTTCCACCACCAGCCGTCCCTGGGTACGGTCGTCGCGCAATAGGTCGGAGACGTGCCGAGTTGCTGCGCTAGCTTGCAGGCGGAATCAAAGGCGAGCGCGAGCCGAACTGTCACTGTTGTTTGTGATCCGATCGAGTGTTTTGTCCCGAGCCACCCCTGGTCCGTCGCACCCGGGGTATCTCCCGGCTCGGTGATGTAGAAATACGGCCTGAGGCGCTTCTTAAGCGAGTTGCCGTGCATCTCGTGCCGATCGGACACGATGTAGCCCGCAACATGCACGTATGAGCCGGAGCTCCCCTCGTAGGAGGTCTGCTGAATGATCTGCAACAATTGCATGCCACCCGTCACTGAATGGGCGTCGAAAACCGTGACACCCATGCGGCTGCCCACAGGTACGCACGGGCCGGTGCCAGCGCCACCTTCTTCCTGAGGGCAGTCCACAAACGAACTCTTGATATGGCGGCCAACGCCTTTCCGGCCCCCGTCAGCGACCGCGTCCGTTGCCGTAGCCAGCGCAATAGCAATGAAGCAGGCAACGACTACCGTTGAACGCACGAGCTGCCGCATACGCGCAGGCGAGGCGAGCGATCCGCCGGCCGGGCGGCCGGATCTCTCCATCTCCAGGTTGGGCATTGTGTATCTCCTTACGGGGGCGACTCTGTGGGCGCCCCGGGCGTGATTGGCGGGGCCGTGGGAAGAGGAGGCGGCAGCGTGGCCACCTCGATGGTGAGTGACATGCCCTGCAGGGCACTCAGGGAGGCGAAGCTACGGGGTGACGCAGCGTTGAGTACGCCCTGCCCCATGTTGTCGCCGCTATTTGCATCCCAGACGTAGAATGCTCCCTCGACCGGTTGGCCGGGGTTTGGATGTCCTCCAGGCAGCTGTTGGGTGTACCAGGCCATCACGTCGCCAACTGTTAGCCCGTCAGCGACGATACCGACCAGCCACGCGGGAGAGTGCGACTCCGTCCCAGGGCTCGACCCGCCGCGCCACTGATCGAGAGCCGCGTAAGTCAGAAGGCGGGCCGCGCCATTGGTGGGGCTGAACGCTTCAGTGGGGAATAGTGACAAGGAGCGATCCATCGCATCGTAGTTATAGTAGATTGGGGACACGAGACTCGGATAGCTTGGGGTGTGCGTCGCCGTGGCTGCCTGCCCGGACTCAGCCACCCTCTGTGGCCCCGTCCGACCACCTACGAAATACGCGACCGCTACGGTGACGATCACCAGCGCCAAGAGCACCACACTCAGGTGCGTCTTCGGTCGATTCTTCATAACCCTTCTCCTATGGCATGATCTCAGGCGCCTCTGACGCCGAGTTGTGCCCGTTCAGCCTCGTAGCTCATACCGGGTGCCGGGTGCCTGCGCGGCCGGCGGTGTGGGGCGAACCGAGCACTTCACTCGAGTACGGACACGCTGCAGGGGCCGAGGCCAACTCGGATGTGCCCCGCAACGGCCGCGCTGGTCGGCTCCTTGACGTCCACCATGGTCAGCGTGTTTCCGGAGTGTGTCAAGCCCCGTGGCACAGATGACGCTCGGATATTAGGGTGCATTCT
>CAYYVH010000623.1:0-1637 GCA_964475075.1 uncultured Anaerolineales bacterium
CCCCCAGGGGCGTCTTCAGTCGCTGCCGGCCGTGGACGATGCGGCGCCACCGCTCTCACCATAGTCATTCAACCCACCGCCTCGCATCCCTCCTCACCCCCGCCAGCACCCCCGCAAACGCCCAAACCACAAATCCCGGCTTACTCCCCACGGCAACGGTATCGACGAGGCCGTGGAGGGCGTAAACTGAGGAGGCCGAAGGCTAGGCCGATGACTAGGGGGTCGAGGGGGGTGCCGGCCAGTCGGCGGTGTGCGCGGAAGGTGGCCCAACCCACGGCGGTGTAGAGACCCACGACGGCGATAAATCCGAACACGCCGTAGTCGATGGCGGATTGGAGGAGCGTGTTGTGGACGTGGGGCGCGCCCTGGAACACGTAGCCACCCCGGTACTCGGGCTTCAGGCCGTGGACGAGGGGGAAGGTGTTGAGCCGATGCCGCTGATTGGTTTGTCGGCCAGGAGGTCAGCGGCGTCGCGCCACAGCTGGGCCCGGCCCAATGCCGGAACGCTGCCCGGCAGTTCGCCGGCCCTTGCCTGCGCGACGAGCGTGCGGG
Source organism: uncultured Anaerolineales bacterium (assembly GCA_964475075.1). Lineage (GTDB taxonomy): Bacteria > Chloroflexota > Anaerolineae > Epilineales > Epilineaceae > CAYYVH01. The sequence continues at coordinate 553 of CAYYVH010000623.1, forward strand.
GTCCCATGGCCGCGACGAGCAATATCGCGGAGACAGCCGCGCCGCCGACGAGGGCACACAGTGACGGGCGGCGCCACGCCGCCATGAACCACAGTGCCGCGGCCAGTGCCAGCCACGTGCCGCGGGACTGGGTCAGCAGCACTATCGGCACGATCACGACGATCGTGACAACCGAAAGCCTGCGGATCCAGTGCGGCGGCCCGCCGATCGCCGCGAGGGCTGATTCAGCGCCGCCGGCGTGTTTCCGCTGCGAGGTCCCCGAGCCGCCCGGCCATAGCAGAAGTGCCCCGGCCAGGGGCACGAACAGCGCCAGGAGCCCGCCCAGCGTATTGGGGTGCACGCCCGCGCCCTGGAGCGTCGGGTGCGGCACCGCCGTCAACACCCGCGGGATCCGGGACAGCACCTTTGTCAGCACTGGATACTTCTCCAGCCACTCGACGCTCACCAGCCCGACCGACGCCAGGCCGAGCCCGGCCACCAGCAACCACGTCACCGCGGACCACGCCCGCTGGGGTGTATCCACCGCGTTGGCCAGGGCATAGTACAGCGCGACCGCGAACACCAGGCTCTCCGCCCGCGACACGGCCGCGAGCGGATCTATCGCCACCGCGACCGCAGCGGGAACGGTGAAGAGCAGCGCGACGATCGGCGCATTCAGGGCAGTACGCACCGTCCACCGCCCCGTCACCCTGTGCCGCGCCACCCACAAGAGCCCGATCCACCCCAGCGCGAGCCACTCCACGGGACCGGGCCAGCCCAGCTCGCGCAACACTAAGGACCCTCGTCACGATAACTTGACCCGTCCCACGGCTTCCTATTCCGGGCCAATCGTCGTCTGGCCCAATCGTCGTCTGGCCCAATCGTCGTCCGGGGCCTGGTGAACGCGCTGGTTCGGCCGATTCTCAGCTTCCTCAGCTGTCCCCTGATCTTCCTCACCTTCGGGCTGTTCATCTTCGTCGTCAATGCCGTCGCCTTCTGGTTGTCGGCCTGGGTGGCGGGGCAGCTCGGCGTGGGTTTTTACGTGGGCAGCGCATGGTTCAGGCTCGGGCACGAATGAGCGTGACGCTCAGCTTGACAATGTTATG
>CAYYVH010000624.1:0-1636 GCA_964475075.1 uncultured Anaerolineales bacterium
GCCATTGCTCGGCGATATCATCCTCGCTACGAAAAGCTTCCTCGGGCCGCTTGACAATCACCCGTCGCAGCGGTGCGACCATGCTTTGGCTACCGTAGGATGAAGTCATGGACGTTCTCCCTTCGTGGATGTGTGATGCGTGATTACTGGTCACTGACACCCGTCATATACCAGAAGGCCGATTCGCAGACCGATGGTTTTCAATCGGCCTGACACCAGCGGACGATGGTCAGGGCGATGACTTCGGCGGCGCGCATCACCTCGCCCAGCGGCACATGCTCGTCCACCGTGTGCGCCAGCGCCACATCGCCTGGGCCATAGAGGACGGCGTGGATCGGCCCGTGGTTGGTGAAGAGTCGCAGGTCAGACCCGTACGGTACCCCGTGTATACGAGGCGGTGCGCCGATTAAGTTCGCGTGGGCCTCCGTCAGCGTGGCTAAGATGGGGGCATCAGAGGGTGTCTCCGCTGGCTCGAACTGGCCCTCGAACCACTCGACCGTCGGACGGTGTTCCCGCAGCCAGGGGTCGGTGTCGGCAGCAACACTGACGGCCGACTCGAACTGGGCGCGGGCAGCGTCGAGGGTTTCGCCAGGGAACACACCGTAGCGCCCCTCGGCCACCAGGCTGTCGGGTACGGTGGACGGCCAGTCTCCCGCCCGTACTCTACCAACACTGAGAGGTGCGGCGAGCTCATCGGGACCGAAAAGTGAGTGGCTAAAGGCCGCGTGCCGTGCGCGCTCCAACGCCCTCAGCGCGGCGAACAGCGAGCAGAACTTCTTGACTGCACTCACGCCCTCCAGCCGCAGGGCACCGTGGGCCGCGCGCCCGGGGACACGCAGTCGAAAGCTGAGGGCGCCGGAGCCCACCGGACACATCGCCAGGCGGGTCGGCTCCAGGACGATGGCTGCGTCGGCCCGGTAGCCGCGCACAAGGGTGGCCAGGGTGCCCACCCCGCCCGTCTCCTCGCCAATGACGCTCTCGATCAGGAGGTCGCCGCGCGGTTGGAGCCCGATCTTTTGCAGGGCAGCGATGGCGGTGATGCCGGCCACCAGGCCGCCCTTCATGTCGCACGATCCCCGGCCCCACAGTTGGCCGTCGTGTACGGCGCCGCTCCACGGCCCATGAGTCCAGCTCGCCTCGTCACCCACGGGGACGGCGTCCACGTGGCCGTTGAGGATGAGCGACCGAGCCGTGGCATCGGTGCCCCCCCATCGCCCGACGACGACGGGGCGGGCACCTAGCGGCCGGCCATCATCTGAAAACGCGGAGTGATCCTCCAACTCGGCGCGTGTCGGGCACCACACGTCAACGTCCAGGCCCATCGCCCGCAGGTGGTCGGCCACGTGTCGCTGGGCGGCCGCTTCCTCTCCGCTGATGCTCGGGATGCGCACAAGCTGTTGTAGCAGACTGGTTGTCGTTGGCTTCAGTTGAGTGACGGCCTGTCGGATGTGATTGGTCAGATCTCTGGGTGCCATAACAGGTTAGTTTACGTTAAGTTGTTGCGGCCTCGAACTCACTCCTGGCTGCCGCTAACACATCAGGCTCGGTCAGCAGTTGCAGCGCTGTCAGGGCCATGGCTTGGGCCGCCTTGAGCATGTTGGCCTTGCCCAACTCGGAGGCAGAGGCGGCCACGACT
>CAYYVH010000625.1:0-1634 GCA_964475075.1 uncultured Anaerolineales bacterium
CGTCGCGGGCGTCGAGAACGGCGCGGTCGGCGAGAGCGTCGCGGGCGCTGGCGAGGTCGGCGTGGTCGGCGGCGGCTCTAAGGACAGGCATCGCAGCCTTGATGTCGTCCCCGCTACGGAACCGCAGCCGCTCGATCTGCTCTGTTTCAGCTACTAATCCTGCCTGCTTAAACAGCGCGACTAGCGCCGGTTGCCGCTGGCGGACCGCGAACAGGATAAACTCTTGCCGCTCTTCCTTCGTCATGAGGTGGATTAAGCCCCAGAGCACATCGCCGCCATTCTCCCGAATGTCTAGCGCAGCCTCCACCGTCAGCGGCACGCCGTCAGGGTATCGCAGTTCGAGCATACGAAACTGATCTTTGCACGGCCGTAGCGCCGCAATCCGAGAGAGAGGAATGATCTCAGGCATCCTGGCCTCCTCCGTCCGCATCCTTGTTGAGTTTCAGCAGGCGGCGCAGTACCTTATTGTGGCTCTGAAGCTGCCACTTTTTCTTGAGCCGCCGCAGTTCACGGTCTACGTCGGGGCCGATCTTGAATCCCTGATAACGTGAGCGTTGACCAGAGTGCGGCAAGCCCTGGTGACAGCGCCGACAGACCCACCTGACATCGAGAGGGCGAGAATAATCATCGTGGTGAGCGTCTGTCTCCTGCCTGCCGCATTCACACGGCTGGCGTATCAACTGCCCCTTCGCAACGGCAGCGGCGACCAAGTTATGAGCCTGCTTCTGATTCGTTTCCATCTCCACACGCTGTCTCCCGCATGATCCTGATGGCCTCTTCGATCACCTTGCCGGGGCGCAGGCCCCTCTCGGCTGCCCGCACCCAGAGCCACCGCTTCAGGTCACGGTCGATCCTAATGTGTACTGGTATCGTGTCAGGCATAACGGTATCACTGTACCAGAAGGAAGGCCACGTGTCTATACCCCAGGGGGTATTATTTCGGAAAAAGTTTCTGGGTCGCCCCGCCGGGTAGGTAAGCCCCGGCAGTTCGCCTCCTAGAAGGTGGACGCCGGGGAGGAGTGCCCCTAGTCTACCACCGCGCCGCCTAGCGCAGCAGGAAGCGTAGTTGGTCTTTCAGTTCATCGGGCAACTGTAGCCCCTGGGCCGCGTAGGCCGCCGCCTTCTGGAACAGGGCTACCACCTCGGCCCACTGCTTGCGTGTAGCGTCATCTGCCATCTCGTCCTCCGTTTTTAGGCCCCCGATGATTAGGCTCCAGGGGATACGGTGATTAGGGCAACCGGTGGGACCGCCGCCCCATTTCTCTACGCATTCATGGTGCTCCAGCAGCGTAACGCCCCGCAAGGGCTCCCAGCCTTTCCAGTCGATTAGCTCCTGGATAATACGGATGTGGGCCGCGATCTGGGCCTGGGTAAGAGGCTCATTGTGCGGATCGTAGCCGCCCTCTGTCTCAGCCGAAATGAAGTTCACGTTAGCGTGGCGGTTGCCATTAGCCCAGACGCTAGAGGTGAAGGGGTAGTGCTGAATTACGGTTCCGTCGTAGGCGACCCAGAGGTGGACTGAGGCAGCGGCATAAGCAGTGAAGCGCCCGTCCGCATGGCGGCTCATGTCGAAGAGGCGACTGAGCCAGCCCGCGTAGTAGCCGACGGCAGAATGCGGCACGTAGCCCATCGCT
>CAYYVH010000626.1:0-1631 GCA_964475075.1 uncultured Anaerolineales bacterium
CTCAGGATCAGGACTGCATCGTCTACCTGCCGCTGATTGCCAGCCACTGGCGCGAGCCTTGGAGTGAAGTCACGCCAACCCCGACGCCGACCACCTCGCCGGCGACGGGTCTCATCCAGCCGGCTGATCTGGTGTACGAGGGTGCGTTCCGGCTGCCCGACATGCCACCAGGAACGCCAGACGAGGTCGGTTGGGAATGGAGTAACTGGGCCTCGGCCATGGCCTACTACCCTGATGGTGACCCCGCTGGCCCAGCCGATGGCTACCCTGGTTCCATCTTCGGCGTCGGCCACGACCACACCCAGTATGTCTCCGAGATCAATATCCCCCTCCCCGTAGTTTCTCCAGGCAAGCACGTGAATGACCTGAACACGGCCGAGACCTTGCAGGATTTCCGCGACATCCGGGGAGGGCTGTTTGGCGACATGGAGCTGCCACGGGTGGGGCTGGCCTACCTGCCGGCGCAGGGCGCGCAAACCACGGGCAAATTGTACTTCAGTTGGGCCGGCCACGCCCCTGGCAACGATGCTGATACCGGTCCCACCCACGGCTGGAGTGAACTCGACCTGTCGCACCCGCAATCAGCCGGCGTCTGGCGCATCGGTGGCTACCCCAAATACGTGACCGCCGACTACATGTTCCCGATCCCGCCGGCCTGGGCCGACGCCTACACCCCCGGCACGTATCTGTCCACGGGCCGCTACCGCGACGGCGGTCAGGCGTCTGAAGGGCCGGCCCTCTTCGCCATCGGCCCGTGGAACCAGGGCAATCCGCCCCCCTCGGGTGCGACGCTTCCGGCCACGCCCTTGCTGTTTTACGAAAATGTCTACGACGAGAACCCCCACGCCCTCAACAGCTACCATCACTCCGACGAGTGGGCTGGTGGGGCATGGCTAACAGCCGGCGACAAATCGGCCGTCATCTTCGTGGGCACCAAGGGCACGGGAGACTACTGGTACGGCTGTGCAGACGGCACTGTGTGGCCGGATGAGCCGCCATTCCCGCCCGACTGTCCCGAGCGTGGCTGGTGGAGCACCGGTTTCGAGGGGCAGATTCTGTTCTACGACCCGACGGACCTGGCGGCCGTCGCCAGGGGCGAGATGGAGACCTGGGAACCACAGCCCTACGCGACGTTGAACATCGACGAGTATCTGTATCACATCGAGTCAACGCAGCAAAAGTATCACGTTGGCGCCGCAAGTTTCGACCGCGAGCGCGGTTTGCTCTACATCTTCGAGCCATTGGCCGATGGGGACAAGTCCCTGGTGCATGTGTGGAGGGTGGAGGAGTTCGTAGTCAGGCACGCAGCGGAGCGGAGTACCGTCAGCGGCGCAAACCACAGGTAAAAAGGACGCCACTCCGCTCCGCTACGTGGCTTACTACCAACATTTCGTGGGAGGTAAACATGCGTTACAACGCTGTCAGAATCAGGTTTCTGATCGTCCTCATGGTGGTTGGTGCGCTGGCTGCCTTTACGCTGGCGACGTCTGAACCAGCTACCGGTCGCTCAGTACCGAGTCCAGGCGAGCGCCACTACGACCTGGGCGACGGTCACTACATGGCCATCATGCCGGCTGACACCTACAACCAGGAAGCCTACATCGACACCTACGTTGACTCCTTCTCTCCGG
>CAYYVH010000627.1:0-1631 GCA_964475075.1 uncultured Anaerolineales bacterium
GCCCGCGCCGCCGACCGACAGCCACTGGCGGCCTGACTTAGGGGAAAGTAGAGTATAAGTTGCCGCACGCACGCATCTGGAAACCAAACGAGAGAGCACACAGCCGACTCCTGACCGACGGGTGATCCGCGCGGCCAGGAGTCTGTACATCAACCGCCGGAACCGAGAGATCGTCGAGGGCCGCATCGAGCGGTCCACCGAGGCCCTTCTGTCCTACCTGGGCCTTGCCGGGATCTCCGCAGCCCGCATCGGCCTGTTTGACGTGGAGCTTTCCGACGAGGAACTGAAGCTCACCAGGTTGCCGGCGCCTGACGCCAGACAACACGGTCTTGCCGAGGCCGAGGTGGTAGGGGAGGGCGGCAATCCCTTTGCCCAACCCGATCCGTTCCACGACCCCTACGAGATCATGGCCCGGGCGCAGGCTGGCGACCTGGCCTGCCCACAGTGCAACCAGCCCCTGGCGGCAGAGTCCGTGCAGATCGGGGGCGTACCTGAGGCACGCCTCGCGTGCCAGGAGGAGGCGTGCGGGTACACGTCGCTGTAGCGGCACGCTGCTTCCATGAGCCATATGTCAACACCCGCCAACCCCCAACACGGCTATCCAGCCGTCTGGGGCACGTATGCCTGGTGGCCTGTGGTGCGCCACCTCGAGCGGGACACCCGCGCCCGCGCGCTGGTCAGATCAGCCGCCGATCCCTTCGTTGCGGCCGAGAAGCTGCAGGCGTGGGTGTGTGCGCAGTACCCCCAGCCTACGCACTCGACGCTGGCCGACGATCTCCTGCGTGGGGCGCTGCTGTGTGGCGTTGACTGGGTGCGCGTCGCCTGCCTGCTAGGAGACGATGTCACCTGGTGGCAGGCCGTCACTGGTGACCCGCCGCCAGAATACCCGTAAGCCGCCACCAGCGGCCCGCGCAGGCCCGTTTGGCCCCGGAGTGGCTAACACAACACCATCCACCACCATGACCACCGAAAGACACCGTGAATTACAGCTGAGCTTCCTGACCCCTGCAGACGCGGAGCTGGTGCACCTCATGCGCCACTTCCTGGCCGAGGCATCACGGATCTACGAGACCAAAACCGGCAGCACCCCGGAAGAGGCCCTCACCATCACCAGCCCCGAAGACGCCCACGCCTATCTTGCGCCCGAGATGGCCCACCTCGAGCAGGAGCACCTGCGAGTGCTCAACCTCACGATCAAGAACCGGATCCTCTCCTCGCCCTTGATCTACCAGGGCTCGCTCAACTGCTCCCACGTGCGCCTCGTCGAGATCTTCCGCCCGGCGATCATCGCCAATGCCGCGGGCATCCTGGTAGCCCACAACCACCCGTCCTCTGACCCGACCCCGAGCGACCAGGACATTCACCTGACCCGCCAGCTGGTTGAGGCCGGGCGGCTCTTGGACATCCAGGTACTCGATCATCTCGTTATCTGTTCCTCGGGCTTCGTGAGCATGAAGGAGCGCGGCCTGGGATTCTAAACGGCACAATGGAAGACAAACCACGACCGGCAACCGGCCCTGAGCGTTTGTTAGGCCCCCTGTTTTCCCCAGGCCGGATCCTCGCCACTCCCGGTGCCCTAGCACTACAGTTGTATCGTGCTATAATGACCACCCGAAAGAGGAGGGTGGTCG
>CAYYVH010000628.1:0-1628 GCA_964475075.1 uncultured Anaerolineales bacterium
GGTGCTGGATCCGACAGCGGTGGCTTTCAAGGTGGCTGAAGCCCTTGCCGACCTCAGTCTGCGACATAGCAAAGTGGGGCGCTTTGCCAGGCCGCCGGCCAAGGAGATCAAATGACGCAAGGGAGTGAAAGATGTCAGAAGCGTTTGACGTAATCGTAATAGGTGGCGTCGTAGTGACAGGCACTGGCATGGCTCGTGCCGATGTGGGCGTCCGTGGGGAGACGATCGCGGCCGTCGCACCCGACCTACCCACTGAGGGCGCCCGGCGGGTCGTTGATGCCGCTGGCAAGCTCGTCCTGCCAGGTGTCATTGACGTCCACACGCACCCGGTGTATGCGGACGACATCCACCACACGTCCCTGACAGCGGCTTTCGGCGGGACCACAACCACCATCCACTTCGCCTACGCCCGTCCAGGCACTAATGTGCTGGACGCCATCAGGGAGTTCCGCGATGACGGGCTGCAGAACTCACTGACCGATTTTGGGCTGCACGCCGGGCTTTTCGATGTGGCGAATCAGATTGAGGAGCTCCCTGAGGCCTTCAAGCTTGGTGTGACCTCTTTCAAGGTGTTCATGACCTACGCCAAGCTCAATTGGATGACCGACGACTACTGGCTGATGGCCATCCTGGACCTCATGGGGCAGGAGGGTGGCCTAGTCATGGTCCACGCCGAGAACGGCCTGGCCACGGACTACCTGCAAGACAAATACAACCGCATGAAGCTCTCGGCGCTGGAGACCTTCACCCGAACCCGCCCGGACATCCTGGAGGCCGAGGCCATCAACCGCGCCATCGCTATGGCCGAGGTGGCGGACTGCGCTCTCTACGTCCCCCACGTGAGCGCGGCCAAGGCCCTGGCCCCTATCCAGCGAGCGAAGGAAGCAGGACAGATCGTGTACGCGGAGACCTGTCCCCAGTATCTCACCCTCACCGAGGAGATTATAGGGGAGCGGGGTCCTCAGGCCAAGATCGGGCCACCTCTGCGTACCGCGGAGGACAGCGATGCGCTGTGGCGGGGAATCCAGGACGGGACGATAGACACGGTGGCCAGTGACCATGCGCCCAAGCCGAAGGAGGTATATGACGACTTCTTCGATGCACCGTACGGGTCACCTCAGGCCGAGACGCTTCTGACTGTCACTTACGACGCCGGGGTGAATGCCCATGACCGGGTCATGGGAGGCTACATCAGCGTACCCAGGTTGGTTCAGTTACTCTCAGAGATACCAGCCAGGATCTTTGGCTACTATCCCGGGAAGGGGACCATTGCTCCAGGTTCCGATGCTGATCTGGTAATCTTCGACCCTACGGAGCGCTTCGCGATTCGGCATGCCAGCCAGCATTCCCAGATCAACTACACCCTCTACGAAGGACGGGAGTGCTTAGGTCGGCCAGTGTGGGTTATGCAGCGCGGGCGCGTGTTGATCGAAGACGGGCAACTGGTCGGTGCACCGGGTCAGGCCCGATACCTGCCAACCCAGGTTGCGGTCAGCGGGCTGTGAGGTCAGAATCTTGCCGAATGATGGGGCCTTTTCATGATCTTTCGCCATTGCTGAGTCCCAGAGCCATTGCTGTCGTGGGCGCCTCAGAACGTCAGGGGAGCGCCGGGCGGCTTGTCCTGGAGA
>CAYYVH010000629.1:0-1617 GCA_964475075.1 uncultured Anaerolineales bacterium
CCCGCGTCGTTGAGACGCGGGATCAGTTCTAGCTGGCCTACGGCACCTGGGCCAGCGAGCACCGGACCTGGCGGCTTGAACGCCGCAGGTTTGGGGAGGGTAAAAGAGAGGAGGTCAACGATGTCTCACACACGTGCACCATTGGTGGTGCTCTGCGTACTGCTGCTGAGCCTGATACTGGCCAGCGCTTCCATGGCGGGGTCCTCGCCGGGGATCAGCGAGCCGGACAGCATCCGCAGCCCGGCCGATGCCCCGGAGCAGTTGGCGACGGGCCACGTGCAGCGGATGGCGGCCAACGCGAGCCACATCTTCTGGGATGTCAGCGTCGGTGGTGAGTTCTGCCCGTCCGATGGTGAGCCGGCCATCAACCGCGTGCCCCTGGGCGGCGGAACGACGGAGACACTGCATCACACTTGCAGCTTCTTCCCGTACGAACTGGCCACCGACGCCAGCCACGTCTACTTCGTGGATTGGTCTGACGACAAGATCAAGCGCATCCCCGTGGCTGGCGGCACGCCCACTGTGGTCGCCGATGGCAATGGTCTCATCTACCATCGCGGACTGGCCATAGACGATACCCACGTCTACTGGGATGACGAGACCGGCATCCGCCGCGTGGCGAAGACCGGTGGTACGGTACAGACGCTGGCGGCCGGCGTCAGCAGCGGGCATATCGCTGTAGATGACACCCATGTCTACTGGACGGTGCGCGGCTTTGGCGACGGACTGGTGCAGCGGGTCCCCAAGGCCGGCGGCACGGTCCAGACGTTGGCCAGCAGCCTGGAGGACCCGTACGGGATCGCGCTCGATGCGACCCACGTGTACTTCACCGAGCTGAGCACCGGTAAGGTGTTCCGCGTCGGCAAGGATGGCTCCGGCCTCATGGCTTACTTCCCCGACGACATCTCGCCTTACATGGCCGAGAGTATCGCCGTGAATGACACGCACGTCTTCTGGACCGACACCACCGGCACGCACACCGGCCGCGTGCGGCGCGTGCCCAAGGGTGGGGGGACGGTCGAGGACCTGGCGCTGGGGTTGTTCGGCATCAGAGGCCTTCACCTGACGGACACCCACGTCTATTGGGGCGACTACGACGGCGTGTGGCGGCTGCCCATCGGCGCGGCTGAGGTGCGGGTGGACTTGACCATCACCGGTATGGAAGTGACCCAGGCCATCCAGTGCCTGGACAACACGGTGGGGGACACGACTTGCGCCGACAACAGCGTCCAACTCGTTGCCGACAAGCTGACCTACGCCCGTGTCTATCCGGCCGTGGACATCGCCGATACCGCCAATGTCACAGCGCGGCTCGTCGGCACCCGGGGTGGCACGCCCCTGCCGGGCTCGCCCATCAGCCCCGACGATCCTACGGTGTTCGTGAGTACGAGTGGGGCGCATCGCGAGAGCGCTAGCAGCAGCTTCAACTTCCAACTCCCGCCGATCTGGCGCTCCGGGACCATTGTGCTGCAGGCGGAGATCAACCCTGGCACGCCGATCCCCGAGACGAACACGGGGAATAACACGTCGTCCTCGGTCACGATCACTTTTGCCCCCGCACGGACGCTGACCGTGGCCTACGTGCCCATCAACTACACCTGGTCGGGGTGGACGGGG
>CAYYVH010000630.1:0-1596 GCA_964475075.1 uncultured Anaerolineales bacterium
GCCGGAGAGCGGCAAGTTCGAGGCCGGCTCGACGGTCCACCACCCGATGAAAGAGATGTTCGAGGGTACCGGGTTCCCCGGCCTGGCCGACATCCCGTCGCGGCACTTCAGCCAGGCGGAAAGTGGGCCGGCATGCTCCAACTGTCACTTTGCCCCGACTGCCAAGAGCGCCGTACCGGGCGACATCAGCAGTCACCTGCTCACGCCGGTGATGCCGGGCGAGGCCATAGAAGGCGAGGGCGATTCCTGCACCAGTTGCCACACTGAGGAAGAGGGCGGCAAGGTATGGCTCCAGGACGTTATCGACCGACGGCAGGACGACATCCATACCGAGTTGGATGCCATCCAGGCCTGGCTGGATGCTAACGCAGACCAGAGCGACACCGACACCTACAAGACAGCCTACACGGCCCACAGCATGGTGGAGTCCGAGGGCAGCTTTGGCGTCCACAACTTCGCCTATGCCAAGGCGATTCTGAGTGCGGCCAAGGCCGCCATTGGCTCTCCCAACACCCTCGAGGCGGTGAAGGTTAGCAGCCCGCCCGCCCTGGATGGCGATGCGTCTGACGCCGCCTGGGCGGATGCGCCTGAGTTGGAGATCGCGTCGATGGATCTGAAGATGAAGGCTGTCTACACGGACCAGGACCTCTACGTCCTGGCCACCTGGGCCGATCCAACCTTCAGCCTCGTCCGGGGTGGTTCCTGGATCTGGGACGGGACGCAGTGGCTGACAACCAAGGTGGGCAACCCTGAAGTCGGCCCCGGCATGTCCGAGGACCGGATCACCTTCATGTGGAACATGACCGTCCCCGATTTCGACACGGTGGGGTGCATGAGCAAGTGCCATGGTGATGAACATCCGGGCTATGGCGTTGCGGATGAGGCCTTCCTCGATGAGGGGAATGCCGACATGTGGCACATGAAGGCCGCTCGCAGCTTGCCGGCGACCAGCGCCTCCCAGTCGGGGACCGTGGTCGTAGGTGACGACGGCCAACCGACGGCCGGCACCTTCGCCCTTGTTGGCTACTGTGACGACAAGTGGGTGGGCGAGTGGAGCGGCGATAACGCGCCGGATGGTGGTCGCTTCGGCGACCCCGGCCAGAGTTCCTACAGCCACAACCGCAACGCCGACAAGACGGCCCCCATGTACGTAGAGACCGATCCGGCTGACTACATCGACGCATTGACCCTCCATCAGTCGGAGATCGACGCCGGCGAGGCAGTCGAAGTTGCCGGTCTCAGCGCCGAAGAGATCAACACCATCTGGGCCAAGTACGCCGCCGTTGAGAGCCGAGTGCCAGAGCGCATCCTGCGGGAATCCACGGGTAGCCGCGCTGATGTGGCGCAGGCGGCCGTTTGGAGCGACGGCGTCTGGACTTCGGAGTTCAAGCGCGCCCTGGACACCGGGCACCCCGAGCAAGACGTCATCTTCAGTGACTTGACGAAGAGCTACCGCTTTGGCGTGGCGATCATGGACAACACCGGTGGACTGGGACATAAGACCGGTGGCCTGAACCTCAGCCTCGTGTTCAAGGCTGCAGCGCCGGCAGAGATTCCGGCGGGACGCCATGCTCTGACAGCGCGGGTGTTTATCGA
>CAYYVH010000631.1:0-1576 GCA_964475075.1 uncultured Anaerolineales bacterium
CTAGGAGCCTGCCGGTTTAATAGCCTATAAGGCTAAGGTGGATGATCATTAATCATGCGCCCTTACCGCGAATACGCTCCTGACCAGGCCCAGCTTCTACCGCCGTCGTTTGCAGAGGTGATCCCTCCAGACGACCCGGTGTTCTTCTTACGAGAGGTGCTTGGACGACTCGACCTTGAGCCGTTCCATCGCCGTTACCGGGCGGAACGAGGCCAGCCCCCGTATCACCCGGCTTTGATGATTGGGCTCTACGTCTACGGGGCCATGCGCCGAACATATTCATCGCGCCGCCTGGCGGAGTTTTGCCAGCGGGATGTGGCGTGCATCTACCTGGTGGGGCGAGCGACACCGGACTATCACACGATCGGCGAGTTTCGGCAGCGTTTCACGGCGGAGCTGAAGGACATCTTTCTGCAGGTCCTGGAGCTCTGCCGCGAGGCCGGCCTGGTACGCCTGGGCCACGTCAGCCTGGATGGGACGAAGGTGCGGGCGAACGCCTCCAAGCACAAGGCGATGAGCTACGGGCGGATGTTGCAGAAAGAGCCACAGCTGAAGGCGGAGATAGAGCGCTGGCTGGAGGAGGGGAAGCGGGAGGATGCCAAGGAAGACGAGGAATACGGGTCGGACGATGACGGTTGGAGCCTTCCGGCGGAGCTGAAGGAAACGAGCAAGAGGCTGGAGAAGATCCAGGAGGGGAAGGCGCGGCTGGAGAAAATGTTCCGGGAGAAGGCGGAGGAGAAGGGCAAGGATCCTGACGAGGCTCAGGTTCCGGAGCGGGCGCAGACGAACTTCACCGACCCGGAGTCGCGGATCATGAAGACGCCGGACGGCTTCCAGCAGTGTTACAACGCCCAGGCCGCGGTCGACGCCGAAAGCCAGGTGATCGTCGCCTGCGAGGTCTCGGCCGCCGCACCCGACGTGCAGCGGCTGCGGCCCATGCTGCAGCAGATTCAAGAGAACACCGGTCAGTACCCGGCACAGTTGACCGCCGATGCTGGCTACGCCTCAGAAGCCAACTTTGCCGCCCTTGCTGAAGCCGAGACCCACGCCGTTATCGCTCTCCGCCGGTACCGCCGTGATGAGCCACCCGACGCTGACCCCGCACCCAAGCGGTCCTCCAATCGCTGGTCCCACCGCAACGACATGCGCGAACGTCTGAGCACCCCAGAAGGCAAGGAGCTCTACAAGCTCCGCAAGCAGACCGTGGAACCGGTCTTCGGCCAAATCAAAGGAGTTCGTGAGTTCCGCCAGTTCCTTCGCCGCGGTCTGACGGCCGTCGAGGGCGAATGGACGCTGCTCTGCACCGCCCACAATGTCCTGAAGCTACACCGGGCGACAGTCAAGGCATAAAGAGGTAAGGAGGGACCCCGGTAGCCGTCGGCCAGCTTGGTCTCACAATCCCCCCTCAGCCGGCCATCCAACCCCCTCAGACGGTCCACACAGCAGTCCAGGCGCAGTTCGCGCAGTTCGCGCACTTCGACGCGGCTCCGCACCTCCCCTCGCTACTACTCCGGCAGGCTCCTAGGAGCCTGCCGGTTTAATAGCCTATAAGGCTAAGGTGGATGATCATTAATCA
>CAYYVH010000632.1:0-1574 GCA_964475075.1 uncultured Anaerolineales bacterium
CCACGACACCGCAGGCGCGCAACAGGGTCCAACAGCGCGTCTTCGTAGCACACCAGCGGGCGGGGTCCCACCAGGGACATTTCGCCTTTGAGCACGTTCCATAGGTTGGGCAGCTCGTCGAGGGACCAGCGGCGCAGAAAAGCCCCCACCCGGGTGATGCGATCATCATCTGGGATTGCCAGCGTCGCCGCCAAATCACTGCTGCCTTCGGCAAGCGTCTGGTGATAGCGGCGATGCACCGACTCGTCGCACGGGTAGCGCATGGTGCGGAACTTGACGATGCGAAAACATCTGCCGCCACGTCCCACCCGGTATTGGCGGAAAAAGGCGGGGCCTTTGGTCTCGGTGCGGATGATGGGGATCAGGATGAGGATGAAGGGAATGCCGACCACCAGGCCGACGACCGCAGTGATGATGTCGAATGCCCGTTTGGAGAACGAGTAGAAGGGGCGGCGTTTGGCGGTGTCGACCGGCACGGCGTGGAGGTTGTGGCGGCGGTGTTTCCAATCCGATTCGGGAACATCCGCCCCTCGCAGGTCGATGATGATTGGGGCGGCACGCGGCGCAGCCAACGTTGGACGCCGGTCCGAAGTGCGTTTCGGCGTGTCGTAGCTGCGACGCGCCCGCCCCAATTCTGTCCCTCCCCGTTCCCTCAGAGCCCCATCGGGCTCCGATCAGCCTTCCCGTCCATACCCGTAGATCCCACTCCCATACCTGCTGTACCCGTACCTGCCGTAGCCGTACCGTCCGTAGCCGTATTTGCCATACCCGTATTTGCCGTACCCGTAGGGGCGCCGGCGGGGCACGGAGCGGTTGAACACGTAGCCGAGGAGCGGCTTGGCGGTCATGGCAAGCCGCACCCGGGCCTCCTCGACGACTCGCAGCGGTGTGCCCTGTTCAACCACCAGCACGACACCGTCCACCTGGGCGGCGATGTCCATAGCTTCGGAAGCTGCCAGCAGCGGCGGCGAGTCGAACAGCACCATCGGGGCGGCGTTGCGCAGCACCGCCATCGCCTTTTGGAAAGCGGGGGAGCGGAACAACCCCGAGGTGCTGGAAACCTTGGAACCGGCCGGTACCACACTCAGCGCCTGACTGTTGGACACCTGCCACCGTTCCAGACAGTCGATCAGCTCCAGGTCGTCGCGTCGTGCCAGGTCGGTGAGGCCCGCCGCATTCTCCTTGCCGCCCATGCGGGTGAGTCCCCGCACCCTCTCGTCTGCATCCACCAACAGCACCCGGCTGCCGTCACCGACGGTCGCCACCGCCACATTCAAAGCGGTGACCGTCTTGCCGTTGCCCGGGTCGGGGCTGGTGATGAGCACCATCGAACCCCCCACCTGGTCGAGGGCGAATTCGAGAGACGACGCCACGAACCGGTAGGCCTCCGCAGCCACCGAGTTGGCCTGGTTGACCGTCGGTGCCGGCGCCACACCACCGGCGGTGGCGTACTCGGGGATCTCACCCAGCAGCGGAGCCCCCAGCACCGGGGCCGGGTCGTGGCGGGCCTCCGCTAGCGGCTGGGGGTGCGGTGCCCGCACGGAGAAACACACCCCGCCCCCCCCACCCCACAG
>CAYYVH010000633.1:0-1567 GCA_964475075.1 uncultured Anaerolineales bacterium
GCGACCTCATCCTGGCAGTGGATGATCGCGATCCTCGGGCATTCTCGACGGTGTACGAAGCCAAAAGCATAGGGGAGGAAGTCAGCTACCTCGTGGAGCGGGGTGGCAGGCAGTTCACAGCACGGGTGCCAATCAGCCGTTTCACGGCCGTGAAAGCCTTCGAGTCATTCGGGGTGATGTTCCTGACCGGCATCTCCGCTCTGCTGGCCGGCTACTTTCTGGTGCGAGGCGCTGGTGACCAGCCCACCTTTCTCATTGGCTTCAGTATGCTGACCCTGGGCGGAGCGGCCCTGTACTATACACACAACGGGGGCATCAGTCGCTTCTATGTAAACGAACCCGTCACCATACTGTTGTTCATCCCTTGCTACCCCCTGACCGGTGCCCTGCTATTTCACCTGTTCCTGATCTTTCCTCAACCGCTTCCCTTATCCCGGACCCGGCCCTGGCTGAGGTATATTCCGTATGGCATCGCTATGCTGCTCATTGTGCTGCTGGTAACAGGGCGCCGGGTAGGAGGGACGGTAAACGCGGTAGCCTTTCGAGGCATGCTCCTCTTCCTCGCCCTGGCGACTCTGGCCATCACGGCCCGCTCCCTGTGGGCGTTCACTTCGACTGCGCTCAACACAAGGCTACGTACAGACTCGCGCCCTGGGCCAGAAGGGTTCAGTGGCGCTGGTGGAGTGGGCATTGCTTTCAGTGTGGGACTTCTGCTCGTACTTGGCTTCGGTGTCCTTCCTTTCTTCACCAGTAGCCTCTCAACCCTGGTCAGCAACCTGATAGCTCCGCTGCTGCTACTCTACCCTCTGCTCCTGCTGTACGCCGTGAAGAACGCGAAGTTGATTCAACACCTGCGTCATGAGATCGCCGTGCAGGAGCAACTGGAGGCCGAGGCCCAGGAGTTGCGGGGCATCCGCGAGCGCACCCTCCACGAGGTGGCCGATGCGTTGCACGACACAGTAATCGCCGATGTGCGGGGTCTGCAACTGTGGCTGGCGGGGATGCGGCGCCGGCACGACCGCCGAGAAGGTTCAGAAGGGGCGAGCATCGATTCAGGTGAGCTTGCCTTCCTGGAGGAGACACTGGAGAAGGTCTACCGCGATGCACGACGGATCATGGAGGGGGCCAAGCCAGTGGACTTCGCCACCGAGGGCCTGCTGGGCCCCCTGGAGCGGAGCCTGGCTCACTTCCGGCAGGCCAACCCGGGACTGGAGGTCCATCTGGAGACCGGACCGTACGACGAGGACTACCCGGCCGCTATCAAGGAGGAGGTCTACTGGATCGTGCACACGGCGCTGGCCAACAGCCGGGACCACGCCGGAGCGCAGTGCATCACAATCACGCTGCGCAAGGACATGGATACCCTTCACGTGGCGGTGCGGGATGATGGGGTGGGGTTCGATGTGGCCCAGGCGCTCAGGGAGGGAGCGGCAGGCGAGCGTCGCCATCTGGGACTGCGCAACATGCAGATGCGGGCGGCGCGTATTGGGGCGGAGTTGGCTATCGAGAGTGGGGCGTGGGGGACGGTCGTGTGGTTGGAGGTGCCGCTGGCTGAGGGAACTGGGGG
>CAYYVH010000634.1:0-1563 GCA_964475075.1 uncultured Anaerolineales bacterium
GCGGATGCCCGCCACCTGGTTCTCGTGCTCGGGCGTCTTGCCCACGTACATGCCGAAGCTGATCCCGGTCCCCGCCAAGAGCCCCCGCAGCCGCCCGAGCTGATCCTCGGCCAGCGCATTCATCGGGTAGACCAACACGGCGCTGATCCCCGGCGGGGCGTCCTGGTCCTTGAGCTCGAGGCACTTGGCTACCACCGGGTAGAGGAAGCACTCGGTCTTGCCCGAGCCCGTGCCGGTGGAGACCAGGGTCGTGCGTCCCTGGTGAATCGCGCGGATGGCTTCTTCCTGGTGTCCGTAGAGATGGGTGATCTCGGCCGGAATCCGCTGGCGCATGTGCGGATGGAAGATGCCCTCGGCGATCAGCTCGTCCACCGCCGCCCCCTGGCGGAAGGAGCGCGACAGCGACACATAGGGCCCCTTGAGCAGCGGCGACTGCCGCGTCTCGTCGAGCGAAAGGAGCTGCCGCATCTGCGCGTGCAGGCGCTCGTCGGCAAAGGGATAGGCGGTGAGCTGGTAGCGCAGGAAGCTGCGCACCACCTTCTCGGTATAGACGATCGGGTTGAGGGCCATGGTTCAGGAAGCTCCCTTGCGGTGCCGGCGGATGTTCTGGGCTTTCCAGAGCAGCATCGGCTGGGTCCGAATCCGCTGCTGGACTTCGGGATCGGAGTGCAGGATGCTTGCGTCCACCTCGCCCTCATCGTGCAAACGGTTCAGGAATGCGATCTCGCTGGAAGACCAGTTGAGGAGGCGCGCCGCAACACCCGCCAGAGCCTCTTGCAGTTGTTGGCGCCAGCCTTCCGGATCGAGGGACTGGGAATGGGCGGCCCGCCGCTCCTGCAACATGGGAATCAACTGTTGCCGCACGGCCAGCCGGGTCGGTTCGGGGTCCACGGGGGCTAGCTCACGCGGATCGTGGCGGCCACCTGCCACGGAGCAGAGGAAGGCCAGGCGGAAGTCCGCCTGTTCCAACAAGTCAGGGGCTTGCCGCAGCAGGTTGGCGGCGTCGAACGCGTCGCGGGGAACCGATCGCTGCATCAGCGCCGTGAACTTGCCGGCGGCCAGCTCCATGAGGGGCAGGGTCGTGACCTCGACGGCATCGTCCTCGGGGAAGCGAGTCGCCAGTCTTTCGGTGCCCAACAGCGGCACCCGCGCCACATAGCTGACATCGACTTCCAGGTTCTGGGATCCGCCGACCACACTGGCGAAGCGCAAGCGAAATTTGCCCCCCGCGTGTTCGTGGGGCATGCGCTTGACCGCACAGCCCTCCCGCTCGCACATGGAGACCAGCGCCGCTTCGAAGCCGGGCCTCTCCGCCAGCATGCCCTCACGATCCGCCGCACCGACATAGTTGAGGTCAATATCCACCGACAGGCGCGGCACATCCAGATGCAGAAGGTTGAGCGCCGTGCCACCCTTGAGCAGCCACTTGCCCTCGGTGGTCGGATGGGAATCGAGCCGGCGCAGGATGCGGCAAAGCCGCAACACCTTCTCGACCACGGCGGGACGGAACCCGCTCTCCTTGGCCACGGTCTCCAGCCGGTTCCGGGTGATCATGCCCCGTCC
>CAYYVH010000635.1:0-1561 GCA_964475075.1 uncultured Anaerolineales bacterium
GTTCAGGCCCGGAGGCCGAATAGGACGGGGTTGCCCGAGTAGGAGAATGGGTGTAGGCTCCAGGGCATGTTGATGCGGATGCTCGGTCGGCGGAGTCAATGGGCTCCCGGAGTCGAACTCAGGCGGTTGCGAGCCGAGAATGCCGAGCTGCGTGCGCGGGATGAGGATCGGCAGGCAGTCCTGGCTGAGATGCAACAGCGATACGACGAGCTTGGGCGAGAGAACGCCGATCTCCGACAGCAGGTGGCGGATCTGCAGGCGCGCCTCAACGCCAACTCGCGCAACTCCTCCAAGCCGCCGTCGAGCGACGGACCCGAAGTCCCGCCACGGCCGCGCAAGAAGCCCAGCGGGCGGAAGCGGGGCGGGCAGCCCGGACACAAGGGAACGACCCGGCCGCTTCCGACGCGGGAAGAGGCTGACGAGGAGACCCACTGCATTCCAGCCCAGTGCGAGCGCTGCGGCGCACCGCTGGAGGGACGTGATCCGGATCCCGAAGGGCGGCCAATCACAGAGATCCCGAAGCCGACGATCCGCATCATCTGGTACTGGCTGCACACGCTGCGTTGCCCACGATGCGGGCACGCGACACAGGCGCGAGCCCCCGGTTCGGTGGGCCAGAGCCCATTCGGTGTCGAGGTTCACGCCCTGTGCGCAGTGTTGGTCGGCCGGTTTCGGCTGAGCAAGCAGCTGGTCCAAGAGCTCCTCGGCACCCTGTACGGACTGAGCGTCAGCACTGGGACGGTCTGTGCGGTCGAGAGGCGAGTGTCGGCGGCGCTGGCGGATCCAGTAGAGGAGGCGCGGGCGTACCTGCGCCGTCAGGACGTTGTCCACGCCGACGAGACAGGATGGAAGCGGCTGAAACGCAAGGCCTGGCTGTGGGTAGCGGCGACGGAGAAGGTGGCCAGCTATTGGATCGATCGTCGCCGCAGCAGCCAGGTCGTCAAGCGCATGTTGGGTGAGACATTCGGCGGGATACTCGTAGTCGATCGCTGGCGGGCGTACGTACGCTACCGGCGGGCCTACTGCTGGGCGCATCTGAAGCGAGACTTCGAGGCGATGATCGAACGCTACAGCAGCCCGTGGCATGGGCGGCGCCTGGTGTGCTGTACCCAGAAGATCCTGGCGCTGTGGCAGCAGTGGCACCAGGGGGAGATCTCGCGGCAGGCGATGGTCGAGCAGATGGCCCCCCTGCAGGTGCAGATGGAGACACTCCTGGATTGGACGGCCAGGAACGCCCCAGGCAAGAAAGCGCGCAAGAAGGCCGGCGAGATCCTGCGTCACAAGGAGTGCCTGTGGCGGTTCGTGGCCGATGAGCGGGTGCCGCCGACGAACAACCATGGCGAGCGGATGTTGCGGCCGGCCGTGATTCTGCGCAAGCTGATCTTCGGCAACGACTCGATGGTCGGCAGCGAATTCACCGAGCGGATCCTGACGACGGTCGAGACGCTACGACTGCAAGACCGGAACGTGTTCGACTTCCTCTGCGAGGCCATTGATGCTCACAACCAGGGCCGTCCCGCCCCCTCACTGCTGCCACCAGCTCCCTCGGCCTGAACGGTTA
>CAYYVH010000636.1:0-1560 GCA_964475075.1 uncultured Anaerolineales bacterium
GTAACCGACTGTGGATCATTATACTCCTGATGGTGTGGATCGGGCAACTGGCTCTCAGTATCGCTGGTCCGTTGCCCACACTCAGCACGCCCTGGCAGGAGGGGTGGCTGGCGGTGGATAATCTGGCCTATCGGATCCTCTATCAGGCTCACCTCCGCTGGCTCTGGTCCTCTCCTCGACGCTCTTCGCGTCGCAGAGGTCGTCGGGGCAAGCGGCGACCCTCTCGCCGTTCGGGAACAGCAGCGGGCCAGGATAAGGAGGCGGAGCAGGAACCTGAAGCGGAGCCGGGGTCCGATGGTCGGTCGGACGCCGCGGACGATACCGTATTCGCGCCCCAGCGCTGGGGGTTGTCGCCGGCGATGAGCCCGGAGCTGGCGGAGCGATTGTACAGCTTTTGGCGACGCTTCGCGGCGTGCTTCAAGACCAAGACCCGCGACACCAGTGAATATGCCTATCACTATCTGAGCGGCCTGTTGCGCCTGGAGACGAAACGCAACTACACCAACATCGGGCGAGCCACCGGTGTCGCCGGAGAGAATGTGCAGCACTTCATGTCGAACTCGCCGTGGTCGGCGGGAGCCCCCCTGGATCAGGTGCTGCAGGAGATCAAAGCTACACCGGGTCTGGAGCGGGGCAGTGTGGTGATCCTGGATGAGAGTGCCGACCAGAGCGGGAAGAAGATGGCCGGTGCCGGGCGTCAGCACAACGGTCGGTTGGGCAAAGTGGAGATGAGTGAAGTGGGCACCTTCCTGGGCTACGCCAACTTGACCGCTGTCGACAGACCTCTGTGGACCTGGGTGGATGGCGAATTGTATCTGCAAGAACACTGGTTTGCACCCCCGAAAGCCGAGGATCGGAAGCGGGTCGGCATCCCGCCCGAGCGCCAGTTCGAGACCAAGATCGAACTGGGTTGGAAGATGATCGAGAGGGTCGAGGCCAAGGGACTGCCCTTTGACGCCGTGGCCTGCGACGATCTGTATGGGCGCAGCACCTGGTTGCGCGACAAGATGGATGGGGCGGGGATCATCTACCTGGCCGATGTCCCTTGCACCAGCCAGGTCTACTTGGATAAACCGATCCTGGGGGTCCCGGAACCTGTGCCCGGCCGTCGAGGACCAAAGCCCACCCGTCTGCGGCTGCTGAACGGCGTCCAACCGTTGAAGGCTCATCAGGTCGCCCAGCGCACCGATACCACCTGGCAACGGGTACGGGTGCGCGCCATCGAACGGGGGGAGTTGAACGACCCCTTCGCCGCGCGGCTCGTCTGGACGTTGCGCGAGGGGGAACCGGAGCCGGTCCAGGAATGGCTGGTCATGCGGCGTGAGACGAAGAAGCGCTGCACCTATTCGCTGAGCAACGCTCCGGCCGACACTTCCCTGAAGTACCTGGCCTGGCTCAAGTGTCAACGCTACTTTGTCGAGCGCGCCAATCAGGACGCCAAATCGGAAGTGGGCTGGGATGAGTGGCAAGCCCGAAAGTATCGCGGTTGGGTCCATCATCTGGCCTTAGTCATCCTGGCGGTCTGGTTCTTGGCTCAAACCCGCTGGCAATGGGCACAGC
>CAYYVH010000637.1:0-1554 GCA_964475075.1 uncultured Anaerolineales bacterium
CGGCAGCACAGCCTGGTGGCGCTGCGTGGCATCGTCCCAGTCCAGGCTGTACCACGGGTTGTACGACTCGGTGCCGCTCAGCGGATTCACCAGGGGCTGCACCTCAAGCCCGAAATCGCCTGTGATCGGCGCGCCGTCGCTGCCCACCGGCTGCAGGCTGAGCAGATAGCCGTGGGTGACGGTGAAATCCTGGGTGAAGCTGGCGCTGACGCCGCTCATCCAGAGGTTGACCTGGGTCAGCCGGGTGGCGACGTCGGGGCGGACGTGGAACCACAGTTCGCCCGGCGTCTGGATGGAGACGCTGTAGAAGCCACCGGCGTCGGTCGTCGTCTCCTGCCAGTCCTGGGGCGAGCCGACGCCGACCCAGACGTCCGATACCGGGCCGGCGGGGCCGTTGACGGTGCCGGAGACGGTGATGGAGCTAGCGAGGACAACGGGGCCGGAAATGACAGCGGGTTCGGAGACAGTGACCGTGGGTCGTTGTGAAGCCAGGCTGACCGTGCAAGCGGCCATCAGCACCACGGCAAGCAGTCCAAGGCCCCAAGCGATTCGTTTGTGTAGCATCGCTTACCTCCTCGTGGCATGAATCTACAGTCAATGTCAGTAAGTCAAGGACAGGCCAGACTTCGGAAGTCTCAGAAGTGATCTACTCAATGGCATTCTGCGCCAGTTTCAGGCCGATCTGGTTCACAGAATCGCTGGCGGAAGACTTCCGAAGTCTTAACTCACTGACATTGAATCTGCAGTAACTGCCCGGCGACCATCAGGCGAACAGTCGCGCCGATCATCTCACCACCAACGGAAGATAGACTCGCTGGCGCAGAATCGCCTCGATCCAGTTGACGATCAACCGCGTGGGGGTCTCATTGACGTCGCCGATGGCCTCCATCTCGGTGACGTGGGAATAGCCGGCCAGGTAGCTGGCAGTCACATCGAAGCCCAGCGTCTCCAGTTGGTTCTTGAACATCACGTTCTGCTTGGTCAGGTTGAGCAAGTCGTCCTCGGCGTAGAGGATGTAGAACGGCGGCAGCGTCGTGCCCGACACGACGTAGCCGGCCGGCGACCCCTGCTCCAGCAGGTCGGTGTTGCCAAAGCCGCCCTGGAACGTCTGAGTCACTGCGCCGTGCCAGAAGACCTTGTTCAGGCTGTTCAGCTCGTAGGCGCCGCTCATGGTGACGAGGCCCTTGATGGCCGGCCGCAGACTCGTCCCGTAGTCGGGATGCGTGGCCAGCAGCGAGGCCAGGTGGCCGCCTGCCGAGTGACCGAACACCACGATTTTGTCGGCGTCGCCGCCGTTCTCCTCGATGTGCTCAACCACCCACCGGAATGCGCCGGCCACATCCTCGATGTTGTCGGGGTACCAGGCCGCTTTGGTTCGATAGGGCTCGTTTTCAGGCTGGCTACAGGTGTTTCTGTCGGGGCAGTACTCGTCAGCGATGAACACCTCGTCGGAAGTCAGGGGGTAGTCGATCACGACCGTCACCCAGCCCATTTCCCCCGTGAAGGAGTGGGCAACAAACTCGTACCAGTCGCGGTAGCCGTCGATCCAGGCCC
>CAYYVH010000638.1:0-1554 GCA_964475075.1 uncultured Anaerolineales bacterium
CGTCCCAATCAGATACTACCAGCCACACCACACTCAAACCCGCAGTCTGGGCTTGCACCAGTTGCCTCGGGTCGAGCCCCTCGGCCTGGAGATGATCGCCGGCGCCCTTCGGGACCGGCACGAGGTGGCTCTCCTGGACCTGCGCCTGGAGCCGGACGCTCTGGTTGCGACTCTGACTGATTTCCGGCCCCACCTGGTGGGCATCAGCTCCACCTTCACCGTGGACATCTACCGGGCGCTCAGTGTAGCCGAGGCGGCTAAGGCGGCCGACCCGCGCACCTTCGTCTTCGTGGGCGGCCATCACCCTTCACTGCATCCGGTGGACTTTCACGTCCCGGCGGTGGACGCCATCGTGGTGGGGGAGGGGGAGCTCACCGCGCAGGAGCTGGTTGACTGCCTGGCGGCCGGGGATGATCCGGGTCGGGTGCCTGGCCTGGTGCTGAACCACCCCGCGGGCCAGCACGCCACGGGCCAGCGGCCGCTGCTCAAGGACCTGGACGCTCTGCCGCATCCCAGCCGCTCTCTGACCCGGGCCTATCGGCAGTGCTATTACCTGGTCCTGACCCAACCCGTTGCCTCGCTGGAGACGACCCGGGGCTGCCCGTACCACTGTCGCTTCTGCTCTGTCTGGCGCTTCTACCAGGGGCGGGTGCGCTTCAAGAGCCCACAGCGGGTGGTCGAGGAGTTGGAGGCTGTCGAGGAGCCCGACGTGCTCTTCACCGACGACAACTTCCTGGCCAACGTCCGCCGTGCCGGGGAGATCGCCCGCCTGATCCAGGAGCGGGGCATCCGCAAGAGGTATATGATTCAGGCCCGCAGCGACGCCATCGTCCGCCACCCCGAGGTGGTCGCGCAGTGGCGGGAGGTGGGTCTGGGTGGCGTCTTCATCGGCTTTGAGAAGTCGGACCAGGCCGGGCTGGAGGCGGTGAACAAACACAACTCGGTGGAGAACAACGAGCGGGCCCTGGAGGTCTTGCGGGAGCAGGGGATCGAGCCGACCACCTCCTTCATTGTGGACCCCGACTACGGCCACGATGATTTCGCGGCCCTACGGGCCTATGTCCGTCGGCTGAAGCTGGGGATGCCGGTCTTCACCGTGCTCACCCCGCTGCCAGGGACGGTTCTCTTCGAGGAGGTGAGGGAGCGGCTGACCACGGCCAACCGCGAGCTGTTTGACCTGGCCCACGCTGTGCTGCCCACCCGGCTCCCACCGGCCGAGTTCTACGAGGAGCTAGCCCGGCTTTGGCGAGAGGCTTACCCGCGCTGGAAACTGGGACTGGCCAGGATGTATCTGTCCCTGCGGGACCTATGGTCGCGGAGCCCGGGAGCAGCCCATTGGCAAGGGGTGCTGGCCGAGGCTCGCCGCTTCGGGGATGCTCGAGTCTACCTGGAGGATTGGCAGACCCTAAAGGTTTCAGAAACCTTTAGGGTCTGCCCAATTAAGTGAACGGGCACGTCGACGGCGACGGGGATGCAGAGGGATGCAAGTCATTCTGAATGCCGATGACTTTGGTCGTTCCGCCAGCATCAACGCGGCGGTGATGCGGGCTCATC
>CAYYVH010000639.1:0-1536 GCA_964475075.1 uncultured Anaerolineales bacterium
ATATCCCTATGCCCTTGACCTGTCAATTGTGCGGGCGGGGCGAGCAGGACATCACCCAATCTCCACCCGCCGACCCTCGGCAGCCGCGCAGTAGGCGGCGTAGATCACGCGAGTCACCTCCAACCCCAAGACGCCGTCGGACTTGGCGGGGCGCCCCTCAGCGACGGTTTCGACGAAGTTCTGGCACATGGCTAGATGGCCGGAGGTCCAGTCCTCATCCGGCATGGGCGTCGTCCACCCCGCTTTTGTTTCCAGCTTCTCCTGCAGATACTCGTCCCCGAATACCTCGGGCGCGGGCGCGTAGGTCTGGAGCAGGCTGTTGGGGCTCAGATTGCACTTCAGACGGCAATTGGAGGCGAAGATCTCCAGGCGGCTCTCCATGCCGCCCAGGACGGCGTCGGAGGCGTAGACCACCGCGCGGGACCCATCGTCGAAGGTGATGATGGCCGAGGCCCAGTTCTCCACGTCCTGCCAGCCCGTGACGAACCAGTGCCGTTCCTCGCCGGCCACCGACGGGATCCGGCTGAGGTCGCCCACCTCGGCGCTGACGGCCACAGGGCGGATGGGGCTACCGCCCCGTGCCAGGCCCTCCTGCTGCTTGAGATAGAGCATTGCGCCGATGGGATGGGCCCCCAGTCGCAGGAGCGCTCCGCCGCCCGTGTAGCGCCAGCGCTTGGAGAAGGGGGAGTGCGAACCGCTGTGGCATTCCCCACCTCGCATCTCCACGATCGTCCCGCCCGACACGGCCAGCAACCGCTCTGCCTTGTTGATGGACGGCGCGTAGACCCAGTTCTCGCCATACATGAGGTGGACGCCAGCCTTTTGTGCCGCGTCAACCATGACCTGGGCGTCAGCGGTTGCGACGGTCAGCATCTGACGCCGATCGCGGCCAGCGATGTCCTCGTCGCTGGCGTCCTCCGGCAGGTCCTGCCCGACGTAGGCGGTGAGCGGTTTGGTGCAGATGACGTGCTTTCCCGCTGCGGCTGCCGCCTCTGTCGCCGATCGATGCAGGTGGTTGGGAATGCAGAGGTCAACGACATCCACCTCGGGTAATGCCAGCAACTCGTTGTAGTCGGTGAAGGCCTTCGGCACTCCGTGGCGTTCGGCGTAGCTGGACGCGCTCTTCTCGGTCCGGGCCGCCACTGCGACGATCTGCGGGTTGACACCGCTGACTTGCGCGTAGCACCGCGCTCGCGTCTCCGCCAGGAAACCAGCGCCGATGATGCCGATGCCGACTTGTTTCTGATTGATCATGGGGTCACCTCGGTTACCTTGGTCTTCCCTGGTAGGACCTCCCTCCTACTGCACCGTGCCGACGTCCAAATGATACCCGAGACAAGGCGATCTGTCAAACAATAGCCCGCGCGGGCGGGCTGGCGAGATGGGAGGCCATTTCACGGAGGTATCGAGAGCAAATCGTCACAGGGAGCGAGGAGCCCCACTCTTGATGGAGCGGAGACGTTCGCTGCGCTCAGTCCAAGGTTGGACTCCGCGTCCTCCGGCCCCACCGTGGGCCGGCTGGCGGAGTCCAACTCC
>CAYYVH010000640.1:0-1536 GCA_964475075.1 uncultured Anaerolineales bacterium
AGTCTGAGTGTGATCGTGGACGAGTTGGAAGCCGTTGCTGTTTTTGACGAACTCCCACAGACCGGCCACCCCCATTGCTCCAAATACGTAGGCCGCACCGGTCTGGCCCCCCTGGCCCGCCTTGACGAGCTCAGCGGCCGCCACGCTTTCCGGAAACGGCAGACTGGCTTCCTCGACCATCGTTCGCCGCAAGACGATGACGAAGAGCACGCCGAGCACACCGCCCACGAGCATGATCGCGGTGCTGTCCCAGAAGCGCAGCTCGCTCCACACCCCGGTCATCACGAAGGCCGGAAGAGTGAAGATAGCGCCGGCCACCAGGGCCTCCCCGACCGAGGCCGTGGTACGCGCGATGTTTTCTTCCAGTATCGAGCCCTTCAGGATGCGCAGCGCCGCCATGGCCACGACGGCGGCCGGGAAGGTGGCCGCAACCGTCAGGCCCGCCTTCATGCCGAGATAGGCATTGGCGGCGCCCAGCACGATCGCCATGACCACGCCCAGCGCAACCGCCTTGACGGTCAATTCCGGGAGGTCACTGCTGGCCGGGACAAAGGGTTTGAACTCGGTGCCGCTGTCGCTCATCCGCTGCTCCTTGCTCTCACGGGGTCAAAACTGCCGGGAGGTTAGCATGAAAGCCCAAGCGTCACAAGATCGCCGGGAACCGCTCAAACCCCCGTCCTCAGGGCCTGGGAGGCTGGAATGGGGGTGCGCCGTTTATGGACTGACCGAAAGGGGAGCGGCGACGTAGTTGCGCGTCACCAGGTCCCAGTAGTCCAGATAAGGACTGAGTGTGTGGAGCCGGACCAGCGTGCGTCCTCGCTGCGCCAGCGAAGTGACATAGTAATCTCCGACGGCCTCGGGGTGGCGCGGGAATCCATACCAGAAGTTGAAGAAGCTGCGAACCACGATCCCTCTGTCAGAGAAGGGCAGGGTCCTCAGATTGGCCATGAAACGGCCGAAGTCTCCCTGGCGGAAAAGGTAGAACTCGACATTGGAGGTGTACATGACGGAGATCTCATGACCCTCGTTGCGCAGGTAGTCCCCGACGGCCCGAAGGGCATGCCCACCCGCCAGGTTGCCGATGACTGGAACCAGCAGATTGCGCCGCTGCAGGCTGCGGACGAAGCTGTAGTGCTCGGGGCTGCTCAGGAAATGACCCTCGCTACCCGTCAGCGTTGTTTCCCTGATCAGGTCTCCGAGGCTGGGGAAGTCCCTCACGGTCCGGCCACGGCCCATGCGATAGGTGAGGGAAAGCCCGTCGACAAAAAACGCCGTGGAGATGCGCTGCAGCATGTAGCGGTCCAGCTCCGAGATTAACTCCGGAAAACGCTCGTGGAGATTGCTCCACCGCTCGTCGACGAGTCGTTCCAGGAAGTCCCGGGACGATGGAAGGGAGTCGAAAAAATCCACCAGGTCGCTGCCTCCCGCACCGGTGTCGGGTTCGAAACCAGCGGGCAGGGGGCGCCCCAGGAGCCTGCTCAGGAACTCCCAGCGATTCTCCGCTTTCTCGAAGATGTGCTTGTCGAACAGGGGCTG
>CAYYVH010000641.1:0-1530 GCA_964475075.1 uncultured Anaerolineales bacterium
CGTGTTCTCCACGACGACGTAGTCCATGTCGGGGATGATCACGTCATCCCAGTAGTCCCCCACGCCGCGCACGGCCACGTCCAGCATGGTGACGATCTGCCGGCCCAGCGGCTCATCGGACTCCAGCGTGATGGCGCCGAAGAACTCCTGGCACTCGGTGTACCCCGCGTTGTGGGTCCCGGTGTAGGGCTTGAGGCGCTCGAGCTCGATCCGACGACCGTACCGGCGCGACACCTTGTCACTGTGCGCGGCGAAGAAGTCCACCAGCGCCTGCTCCTGCAGACGGGCCGGCAGTTCCTCGGCTGCGACGCGGCGATATGCTTCCTCGCCCACCCGATAGGCCTCCTCGACGAAGTCGAACCAGTAGCGCTGCGCGGGCGTGACCTCGGCCGGATCTTCGACGGCGATGACCGATCGACGCACACAGGCATTGAGCCCATCTCGCTTGGGCGCTACACCCAGGTGCACATAGTCGCCGCGCTCGATCTTGCGGTTCAGCGCCTTGCCGATCAGCGTGCGGTTGGCCTCGCCCGTTGTCACCATCACGTCCCAGCCGTTCTCTTCGGAGCCCAGTTCCTTGGCCACCCAATAGGCCCAGCCCGCGACCTGCGTCTCCAGCAGACCGGGGCGCAACACAGCCAGCATGGCCCGCATCATGGCGTCACCGATGGCCGAAGCGTCGCGGATCAGCGCCATCTCGACGTCCGACTTCTCGTACTTGATGCGGTAGTACAGCTCCTGCGCGTCCACCACGTTCTCACGACCCACCAACCCCTCGAGGTAGCGCACGATACCATCGGGGATCACCTGGCGGGGGGTAAGCAGACCAATGCGGTGCACCGTCTTGCCCGCAGCCTCGGCCAACACATCCTCCAGCCGCTCGGCCTGGATAGGGTACTTCTCGTCGGCCAGTTGTAACAGCTCCACCTTGTGTACAGGCGCATTGGCACGTGGAACTAACTGTTCGGCCACGTAGCCGCCCTCCAGCCCGGCGACGATGTGAAATCCGGTCGGCCCGATGGCGCCGGCGACCTGC
Source organism: uncultured Anaerolineales bacterium (assembly GCA_964475075.1). Lineage (GTDB taxonomy): Bacteria > Chloroflexota > Anaerolineae > Epilineales > Epilineaceae > CAYYVH01. Next base: position 1,037 of record CAYYVH010000641.1, read on the forward strand.
TCGATGGTGATGTTGGTGTTGCCGCCCAGATACGGCACGTCGCCATTGTAGTGCTCATCGGAGAACACAAAACCCACGTCCAGGCCGGCGTCGTCAAGCGCCTGCCAGGTCACGCGTTGCCGGCGGGCGAACTCCTCGGTGGGGACCTGCAGGTCCTTGTCCACAGTCTCACACTGTTCCATCACCTGCAGGACCTTCTCAAAGTCCTGACGCAATTCAGATATGCGGGTTTGTCCTATACCAGCCATACTTGCCTCCCTTTTAACGGCCCCTTATCCTCCTACAGCGTCAATAGCATGATGGTATGGCGCGTAGTCCAGCTCTGGCCGCGGATCGAAGGCCAGATAGACCTCCAGCCAGCGGTCACTGTGTCGGCGTGTCTCACGTGCGGCCACCAGTCCCTCGATGATCCGTGCTTGTGAGCGGAAGGCACGCAGACCCTCCGTGACGCTCGCCTCGGCTTCAGGAGGCGCCAGTAGCGCACGGTTAGCGCG
>CAYYVH010000642.1:0-1527 GCA_964475075.1 uncultured Anaerolineales bacterium
AGGGGGCCGAGCGGACCAGCGCCATCTTCTCCCAGCTCGACCTGCTCTACACCTTTGTCCAGGGGGAGCTGCCGCGCCACTCTCCGGGGAGAACTCACCTGCGTCTCTACCGGGGTATCAATGACCTCGATGAGCACCTGCTGTTGGAGCAGAAGGACAAGCGGCATGTCCTGTTGCGGCTCAACAATCTCAATTCCTTCACTGACGATTTCGAACATGCGTGGGAATTCGGCAGCCGCGTGCTCAAGGCCGAAGTCCCGCTGGTGAAGATCGCCTTTGCCGGTGGTCTGCTGCCGCGTTCACTCTTTAAAGGGGAGGGGGAGCTGCTGGTGATAGGTGGGGAGTACGAGGTCAAGGTGCTGACGGGCGGATGAAAACGGTCCGTCTGCGGCGTTCCCCTCGTCCATCGATGCCCGACGTAGGTGCCCCTGCGCCTCGCATCTCCGGACTTCGGGCGCCTTGCAACCGGGCCCTTTTGAGCCGCCCGGACTTTGTGGAAGGATAGTTTTTCAAGATGAACAGGGATGACCTGCACAACCGCGCCCGCGCCTGCTTCCTCGGCGTCGCCCTGGGCGATGCCCTCGGGGCGACGACCGAGTTCATGACCCCGGGAGAGATCCGTGCACAGTACAAGCTTCACCGCAAGATCCGTGGCGGCGGCTGGCTCGGCCTGAAACAGGGACAGGTCACCGACGATACGGAAATGTCCCTGGCTATCGCCGCTGCGGTCCTCTCCACCGGGGCCTGGGACCTGCAGGGCGTGGCCGAGGCCTTCCTCGCCTGGATGCGCGGCAAGCCGATCGACATCGGCGCCACCGTGCGCAAGGGGATCAGCCGCTACCGGCGCAGCGGCGAGCTGCAGGTGCCGGTCAACGAGTGGGACGCCGGCAACGGCGCGGTGATGCGCATGGCGCCGGTGGCCCTCTTCAGTCTCGGCGATGAGACGCTCTTCAAACAATGCACCCTGGAGCAGGCAAGGCTGACCCACAACCATCCGCTCTCCGACGCCGCCTGCCTCTGTATCGGACGGATGGTGCAGGCGGCCCTCTCTGGAGCCGACCGTTTCGAACTGCACCGGCTGGCGCGTGGACTGGTTTCCGAGTACCCCAATTTCCGCTTCAACAACTATCGTGGTCAGGCCTCCGGCTACGTGGTCGAGACCCTGCAGACCGTCTTTCACTATTTCTTCGCCACCGGAAGCTTCGAGGAGTGCCTGGTCGGGGTGGTCAATCAGGGGGGAGACGCCGATACCACCGGGGCCATCGCCGGGATGCTCGCCGGCGCCTTTTACGGCTTTGATTCCCTGCCGGAGCGCTGGCTGAAGAAACTTGACCGCACGGTGCGGGACAAAGTGGACGATGCGGCGGTGCGGCTGGTGCGGCTTTGCTCCGCCCTGGGAACTTGTGGCGACGAATATCGCGACAAACGCACACAGACCCGCAGAACAATGCAGGGCGGGCATCAACGCGGTGCGCCGAGCAGCGCCGGCAGCTCCCCCACGCTGCTCAACACGTGATCGGCGAGCCC
>CAYYVH010000643.1:0-1518 GCA_964475075.1 uncultured Anaerolineales bacterium
ACGGCACAGTCAACTGGATCATCGAGACCAAGGGCCGTGAGTACGAGGACGTGGCGCACAAAGACGCCAGCATCCGCGACTGGTGCGAAAAGATCACCGCTCAGACAGGTCGGACCTGGCAGTATCTGAAGGTGCCGCAGGCGCAGTTCGACGCCTATCGGGGGGAAACCTTTGGAGGACTGGCGAAGAGCATCTCCCACAAGAACACGGATGCACAGAATTCACGGATTTTCTGACCGAAGGGCCAATCCGCAAATTCCGTCAATCCGTGTTCTCCCCCGCCAGGCACCGAGAGAAGACCCTAAAGGTTTTCTGAAACCTTTAGGGTCTCCAATGAGCCGTTCGTTCCATTCCCCAATTCGCTGTAGTAGTCCCCCACCCACCACCTTCCACGCACAACTCTCCCCTCACCTGCCAATCACCGACCGGCCCCAGCGTGTCCGTTCACACGTCGTCGTTGCGCACGCCGCGTTGGAGGAAGAGAACCCGGATGGCTGGCGTGAGCGGATTCCTGTGCTGGGCGAACGATCCGTCCATCCAGGAGATCCGTGTTCTTCCGTCCGCCGCGGTGGCTTACGTGAGGACTGCATTGCTCCAAATCGGTGGGGGCGGTATAATGTGTCAAGATGTGGCAAGCGTGTGTGTTGTGAAGGTAGTCTGAACATGGCAATGGGCGCTATGCATTCGTCAATCGAAATCCCCTACACAGAGCTGGTCTGGCCTGGGAAGTACGAGGAGGAAAGACCTGCCTGAGAAGGCAAAACAGGAGTTGAATCATGAGCAACAAGCTGCTGGATAAGATCAGCGTGGACCCGGACATCTGCTATGGCAAACCCTGTATCCAGAGCACTCGTATCATGGTTACGGTCATCCTCGATAACCTGGCTGAGGGGCTGTCGACGGGGCTTTGGCCCGTTGGGAAGCCTGGTTGACGGAGAGCCAGAATCTAACCGCGGATGTCCTGGCGCACCGAGGGGGGCAACCACTGGATGTGAACGCGCTGTGGCAGCGGGGCCGCCCACGCCAGCAACTGCTCGTCGGCCATGAAGCGCGCGGCACACTGAAGCCCCAACGGTAGGCCGTTCTCCGCGTATCCGGCGGGCACCGTGACGGCCGGCAGGCCGGCGTGGGTCCAGGGCAGGTTCATGGCCGGGTCGCCGGTGGCGCTGATTCCCTCCGGCGCCGGGCCCAGGGCGGCGGGGCTGACCCAGATGTCGATGCCGGCTTGTGTCATGAGTGTCTCTAGTTTGCCCCGCAGTGCAACTCGACTGGCGCGTGCTTTTTCCAGATCCTCAGCGCTCACCCCCTGTCCCCGCCGGATGATTTCGGCGGTGCGGGGGCGATAGAGCGATCCGTACCTCGCAAACCACTCCGCCTGTACGCCTGCCATCTCGGCGCTGATCATCTGCCAGTGGTGGTCGGTGATCGCTGCGATGTCTTCAAGGGCCGCCACGCGCCGGGCGCCTTATTGCCCTTTCGATTGGAGCGTGGTATAATCTCTGGCATCTTCGGCAAGGG
>CAYYVH010000644.1:0-1515 GCA_964475075.1 uncultured Anaerolineales bacterium
CGACGCGATGAGGCGGGTCTACGATCTGCTTCATACGATCAATACGGCGCTGGTGGAAAGAGGCTATAGTCGGCTAGAAGACATGCTTTTAGGCAACACCTTTGCTGGCATTTTGAGCGAACTGGTAGTACAAAGCCTGGCACTCAGCACTCCTGACTTGGCAGTCAACACCCTGGTCGGCGGCTTTCCCGATTTGTTGCCTACAGGTATGTACCCGGACAACGCCGTGCTCCGAGGGCGTGAGGGGATCGAGGTGAAGTCTTCCAAGCAACCCAGCGGCTGGCAAGGGCACAACCCCGAGGAAGGGTGGTATATGATCTTCCGGTACGTGATAGATACTGACACCGTGCCGCTTACAGATCGACAGCCCACAGAGTTTGTTGAGGTGTTGGCGGCCAAGTTGGAGGAGGACGACTGGAGTAGCAGCGGTCGCAGGGCAGGGTCACGGCGTACGCCGACGGCTTCCATCCGAGCCATCGGAACCTACAAGCTCCGCTCTAACCGTGTGTACGTGCATCCGGGGCACTTCATAGCGCCGCGCCTGCCCCGTGGTTACAAAGCGTCGCCTGAGTGATCGTGATCAGAAGAGTGAGAGTTGTTGGGAAGACGACGTTTCTATGCTTTCGCCATTGGCCACCAGGACGATAGACAGGTCAGCTAATCGAGGTATCGCCTGCAGAGCCGTCTCGTAGTACTGCCGGTCAATCTCGATGCCGACGCTGTCGTAGCCAAGGGCCTCGGCGGCGGCCAGCGTGGAACCGCTGCCGGCGAAGGGATCGAGCACCCTACCTGTACCCAGAGGAAGTGCTGCCCAGACAAGCTGGCGCAGGAAGTGTTGAGGTTTTAGGCTCGGATGGGGAGCGATCTCGCGCTCGGCTTTGGGAGTGCGACCGCTTTCGATGACGTCGCAGAAGGGGGTATCCTCGGCGGGACGGCGCAGCCCGCCGGCCGCCCACTGGCGCAGGTTGTCGGCCAGCCGGCCTTTGAAGGGCCGCCGGAAGAGGCCCCAGGGCTCCCAACAGGCCCGAGGCATGGAACTGATCGAGCTGAACTCGGCTTCGGCACCCTTGGGACGGTCTCCACCGCGGAAGGTGCGCACCAGCCGCACGATCTCGCCACGTTTCTCAAAGCCAGCCTTCACGAGGGCATTCCATACGACGTGGGACAGCAGGGGATTGGCGGCAATGAAGACATGACCGCCGGGGACCAGAACGGGCAACAGGCGTGTGCCCCATTCGTGGAAGAAGTCGAACAATGTGGCCAGATCCTTGCCATTGAGCACGGTGAAGCGGGGCAAGGGCGCGCGATTGCTGCCATCGAAGGAGGGAGGGATGCGCCAGACGCCACCCCTTCCAGCGCGACGTTTGGCTAACTCGACGCGCGTATACTCGCGCAGGCCGAACGGAGGGTCAGTGATGACCGCGTGGAACGAATTCTCTGGACACTGTTCCAACCACTCGAGACAATCTGCCAGGTGAACTTCAAAAGCCATCGCTCTCCCCTCCCAGCAGGGCC
>CAYYVH010000645.1:0-1500 GCA_964475075.1 uncultured Anaerolineales bacterium
GCATGGATGGCATGAGCGGCTTCCTGTGGGAGGTGGCCAACATCATCCGGCGCACGCTCCGTAGAGGGTATGGCATCACGATACCGCGTCCCCAACGCGGTGACTTCGCCGACGATCCCCGTCACCAGTTCGAGGAGGTGTTCCTTCCCCAGCTCTGGGACCTTATCGGCGACCGTCGGTTGATGCTCATGTTCGATGAGGCCGTGCGGCTGGAGGAGCAGGTCGCGGCCGGGCGGCTGCAGAAGGACATCTTCGACTACCTCCGCCATCTGATGCAACACGGTGAGAGACTGCGCTTCATCTTCTCCCTGGGCAGCAAGTTGGAGGAGATGCAGAAGGAATACGCCGTCCTGTTCAGCGTTGCTCTGTACAGAACCATCAGCTTCCTCGAACGAGACGCGGCCGTGGCCCTCATCACAGAGCCGGTCGAGGATGTCTATGAGTACGAGCCAGCCGCGGTGGACCGTATCCTGCAGATCACCTCCGGCCATCCCTATTTCACCCAACTCTTGTGCGGCAGCCTGTTCCTCCACTGGCAGAGGAATGGCAGGGCGCGGGTGACAGTCAGTGATGTGGATAGCGTGCTGGACGAGGTCGTGGAGCAAGGCACAGCGATCCTCAAATATGCCTGGGAGGAGTCGTCGGACGCTGAGAAGGCGGTTCTCGCCGCCCTGGAGAAGAGAGGGTTGGCGGTACGAGACGGGTCATACCGCCTCTTCTCGACTGCCTTCGCCGACTGGATCATGGCCGAGGCGACGGACACGGCGAGCGATGACCAGACCTACGAGGAGTGGCTGGATGAGAACGAGGCTCTGCTTGACCGGGTGGGCCGCCGAGCACGGGGTACGGTGGAGCAACTGCTGCCGCAGATCAAGGGCGCGTACCGTGGGCTACTGATCAACTGGTTCTCAGATCCGCGGATAGCAGAGGAGGCCGCACCACTGCTTCTGGATGCGCTGGAGTACCACCGGCAGCAATGGTTGAGGGAACACGAAGAGGCCATTGCCCCACCAGCGCCAGCGCAGCGCCATATGGCTTACTGCAACTTTGACCTGGCTATTGACAATCGCACGCACCGGGGGTATCCTATCAGGGCTAGATCGGAGATGGGGGAGGCCAGGGCCGTCATGGCTCTGGACCCGGCCTCCACGGAGATGGTGGAAGCGCTGGGTAAGTTGGCTGCGGACGACGTGAACGAGGATTATCTGTCCCGAACGGGTGCCCGTCTCTATGAAAACCTGCTATCCGGTGACGTGGGGGCCCTTCTCGAAGCCACTGTCGGCCGCGCCACGGCTCGTGATGAAGGCGTGCGCATCCGGCTGACCATCGAGCCGCCGGAGATGGCAGCCCTGCCGTGGGAGCTCCTGTGTTCCAGAGCTACTGGGGACTTCCTGGCCACCTCAACCAAAACGCTTCTGGCTCGATATGTGGAGGTTCAGACGCCACTGAGGGATCTGCGCGTGTCTCCCCCTATCAAGATGCTGGGCATCATCCCACGGG
>CAYYVH010000646.1:0-1500 GCA_964475075.1 uncultured Anaerolineales bacterium
AGCAGCGGCGACCAGCGCTCGACGTACTCACGGTCCAGGGCAAGCCGGTCTTCGAGGGCAACATCGTTGCGCCCGCCGACCTGCCAGAGACAGGTGAGCCCGGGACGCGCGGTTGCCAGCAGCATTCGGTCGCGGGCGGGACGGGCGTCGAACTCGCGTGGTGAGAGGGGCCTCGGGCCGACGACCGACATGTCCCCTCTGGCGATGTTCCAGAGCTGTGGCAGCTCATCGATGCTGAGCTTGCGAAGCCAGCGGCCGAGCCCGGTGATGCGGGGGTCATTCACGAGCTTTCGCTCCGACCGATAGAGTCGGGCCTCCTGTGGGTGGCCCTCCAGGTAGCTTTGGAGGAGGCCCGGCGGGCACTTCATGGTCCTCAGCTTCAGGCACCAGAAGGGCTCCCCGTCGAGACCCACGCGGCGGTCCGAATAGAAGGGCTGCTGACGGTCCAGTGTGGCAACCAGTACTGCGGCGATGAGCGTGATGAAGAACGCCGGGACCGCTCCGATAACCAGCAGGCCCAGGTCAATCGAGCGCTTGAAGAATCTTGCCGCGTTGCCGGTGATCGGCAGCCGTGGGGTTCCGAGGGCCGGAGCCGCTACCCTGAGAGAGGTGATGCCGGCGAGACGGGGCTCGCCGGCGCCGAGCCATGCCAGTTCTTCCTCTATGCCGGCCAGCGACTGCTCTGCCGGCCGCCCCTTCAGGGCGACGGCCGATCGCTTGTGCAGGACGGGTCGGTACTTTCCCGTCGCCGATGACCGCATGCTAACTCCTCACCATCCTCAGACCCAGCCGCACGAGGCCGCCTCACCGATTCGATCAATGGATTGGAAACCGTCCCTGATCTATAGCGACGAGTCCGTCGATCAAGCCTGACTCAGGCGCGATCGGAACTCGCCACTTCGCTCGGCCCCACCAGGTAACTGGCAGTGACGGCCCCCAGCAGTGGTACTCCTTGCCCCGATTTGTTCCACTGGCCTAATCCTGCTCCTAGCCTCTCCGGTGTAAGGATCTCAATCTCCTGATGCTCCAGTTTGGGCGTATTCGCATTGAGCGGCAGTGGAGACGAAGTGGGGTCTCTGGAATCAGAAGGCTCAGCGCCGATGAAGTCGATTGGCAGTGTCAAAGGTGGCCCGTTCATGACGGTTGCAGGTCGCGATAAGAAGGCGCTCACTTCTCTGCTTGTCGGAGTGATGTTTGCCTCCGCTCAACATTTACTCGACTCCGGGCTGCGTGTAATCCCCGACTGAGAGCGAAACTGACCTGATGATCGCGGCCAACCCCTCGCTCATCAGAGGAGAGGTGCCGAAGAGATGCTATTCCGAGCTTCGATCGTTGCGATTCTGATATCCACGGCAGCGCTGTTGCCCGCAACCGCAGCTGCCCAGTACCCGCCACCGGATGGCGTCTGCGTGATCACGCCGTCCGATCCAAATCCACCTGCCCACACCACCATCACCGTGACGGTCACGTCGACGGATGGCGACGGCCATGCCGAAGCGG
>CAYYVH010000647.1:0-1500 GCA_964475075.1 uncultured Anaerolineales bacterium
AAAGGGTCCGTGCAAAACGTACACCAACTGCGCGACGGCGGCAGTGTTCGCGTGACGACTGCTCACTGGCTCACGCCAGACAAACATGAGATCAACGGCATCGGTCTGCAACCGGACATTCACATTTCGCGGGATGAGGCTCGGCCCAGCGTGGATACCCAGTTGATCTACGCGCGGCGAATGCTCCAACACCGCATCGCAGCGCCGCGCAACATTCCGGTGGAATAGGTCTCTGTTATGAATCGGTGGCTCGCCGTCCTGTTAGTTGCGATGGTGGCCTTCTCTGTTGCACTGGTCGTGATCGCCGGCGGATGGGCCTGGCAGCGCTATGGACGCCCGGAGCCGCTGCACACAACAGGTAGGCCGGCCACGCCAACACATGCTGACGGTCCGCCCGCCCTCTCCACACCCGCGACCGCAATCACCCAGGCCTCCGACGGCTACTTTGTTGTCAGCCTCGATCAGGCGGGCGCCATCGACTACACCGACCCGGGTGACGGCGCCTGGGCCGTCATGCCGATGGCGAACGAGGCGCACAAGTGCATTCATGGCGATGCGATCTGGGCGCTCGTGACCAAGTTCTACGAGCATCAGTCGTCGCCTTTCGGGGCCAGCGACGATGCCTGGATGGTCCATGGCATCTGCACCGAGACGGATCTGCACTCGGCCACGGTCGATGGGTTCTTCTGGGGGCTGGTCTACACGGGCGGTGCCCGGCTCGTACGTGTCGGCTACATGCTCAATGGGGCGGACACCGTCGCCACTGACGCTGCTGGCTCGGGCACTCTCGCCGGTGGAGGTGGCGCAGGCAGCCTCATCCATCTGGGCGGCAAGAACCACCGGGTAGTGGCGCTGGGCCTGACCTCCGCCGGAGCCATCTCGGCGAGCGACTTCGCTACGACGCTGGGCGGCTTCCTGACTATGGGCAGTACCGACATCTACTCCTTCGTCGCGTTCGGCAGGACCAACAACACCAACGCCAACACCGTCACCGGCGGCATGCGGTCGCGGCAGTGGGGCTCCCGTCTCCTCCGCGACGGCCTGAGCAACGCATGAGCGCGATCTTCCTCGCCCCCAACCAAGCCGCCGCCCAGGATGCTGTCGCCCACCAGGAGGAGGTCTTCGGCAGCCCCTCACCGGGCACCGTCGTCAGCGAGATCCCAGGCCACCCGCTGCATGTGCTCTACCTGGGCGAGGTCATCCACCTGACCGGGGCCCACACGTCGCTGGGCTGGCGGCATGTCATGTCTGGGCCAGATGTGGATGCGACGAGCATGGAGGATGCATGATCGATCTCTCCCACCCCGACACTCTCGCCCTCCTGGAGGCCGTCGGAGCCCCGTACTACTGGGGCATGGGCGACATGCTGGACGCGGATGAGCGCTGGCCGCATGGCCCTTACGACTGCTCCGGCTTCGCCCAGGCGGCGCTGGTGCGGCTGGGCATCGTCCGGCCGGACGCCTGGACCGACCTGAGCGCTGCCGCGCTCGCCGAGGTCTG